>NZ_CAJNKE010000026.1 GCF_905232215.1 Burkholderia sp. LMG 13014 | reverse complement strand
CGTGAGCGCGAGCCCGCGCGACGTGCGGGTAAACAGCGTGACGCCGAGCGTTTCCTGCAGATGCTTGATCTGCAGGCTGACGGCCGGCTGTGTCAGGTGCAGGTGTACGGCGGCGCGCGTCAGGTTGCCTTCGCGCGCGACCGTCGCGAACGCGCGGAGCAGGGTGAGATCCATCGTCGTGATATGAGCGCAGCTTATAACGCAGTTCAGCATAACTCATTGGATCGGCGGGCGGCTGCCGGAGTACGCTTCATCGGTCGTGGCGCCGGGCCGCAAGCGCGGCCGGCGACGCACTATGCTGGAAATGACGCGCGGGATTGCGCCGCGTGGCGGACAACAATGAGATTGGGATGGGATTCGCGTCAGCACAAAAGCGCTGATGCGGGCCGACCGCCGTGGGGTAGGAGTAAGCGCGGAAGCGCTGACTCTTACCAACCACACCATGGGATCCGAGTAAGCGCTAAAGCGCCAACTCGGGCCGACCGCCGTGGGGTTGGAGTAAGCGCTGAAGCGCCAACTCCAACCAACCACGCCATGGGGCCCGAGTAAGTGCTGAAGCACTAACTCGGGCCGACAGGAGACAAACGATGACGACTCAACGCACGCTAGAAGGCGAATTCGATTACGTGATCGTCGGCGCGGGCACCGCGGGCTGCGTGCTCGCGAACCGCCTGACCGAAGATCCCGACATCCACGTGCTGCTGCTCGAAGCGGGCGGCAAGGACGACTATCACTGGATCCACATCCCGGTCGGCTATCTGTATTGCATCGGCAACCCGCGCACCGACTGGCTGTACAAGACGCAACCCGAAGCGGCGCTCAACGGCCGTGCGCTGTCGTATCCGCGCGGCCGCGTGCTCGGCGGCTGCTCGTCGATCAACGGGATGATCTACATGCGCGGCCAGCGCGAGGATTACGACAGCTGGGCGCAGGAAACCGGCGACGCCGGCTGGGCGTGGGACAGCGTGCTGCCGATCTTCAAGCGCAGCGAGGATCACCATGCGGGCGCGAGCGACGCGCACGGCGCGGGTGGCTACTGGCGTGTCGAGAAGCAGCGGCTGCGCTGGGAGATCCTCGAATCGTTCGCGCAGGCCGCGCAGCAGACGGGCATCCCGGCAACCGACGATTTCAACCGCGGCGACAACACCGGGGTCGGTTATTTCGAGGTGAACCAGAAGCGCGGCGTGCGCTGGAATACGTCGAAGGCGTTCCTGCGGCCCGCGATGGCGCGCCCGAACCTGACCGTGATCACCGGCGCGCAGGCGCAGCGCGTGATCTTCGACGGGCGGCGCGCGGTGGGCGTCGAGTATCGCGGAGGCGGCACCGACTACGTTGCACGGGCGCGCTCGGAGGTGCTGCTGACGTCCGGCGCCGTGAATTCGCCGCAGCTGCTCGAACTGTCGGGCATCGGCGATGGCCAGCGGCTCCAGGCGCTCGGTATCGACGTCGTGCAGGATCTGCCGGGCGTCGGCGAAAACCTGCAGGATCACCTGCAATTGCGGATGGCGTTTCGCGTCGAAGGCGTGCGCACGCTCAACACACTGTCCGCGCACTGGTGGGGCAAGCTGATGATCGGCGCCGAATATGCGTTGCTGCAGCGCGGGCCGATGTCGATGGCGCCGTCGCAGCTCGGCGCGTTCGCGAAATCCGATCCCGACGATCCCGCCCTCACGCGCCCCGATCTCGAATATCACGTGCAGCCGCTGTCGCTCGAACGCTTCGGCGAGCCGCTGCACAGCTTCAATGCGTTTACGGCGTCCGTGTGCCATCTGCGGCCGACGTCGCGCGGCAGCGTGCATATCGCGAGCGCCGATCCGGGCGCAGCACCCGCGATCGCGCCGAACTACCTGTCGACCGACCACGATCGCCACGTTGCCGCGAACGCGCTGCGCCTCACGCGCCGGATCGCGTCCGCGCCGGCGCTCGCACGCTATCGTCCCGAGGAAATCCTGCCGGGCCTGCAGTACCGGAGCGAAGCCGAGCTGATCGAGGCGGCCGGCGCGGTCGGCACGACGATCTTCCACCCGGTCGGCACCTGCCGGATGGGGCGTGCCGACGATGAGCGCGCGGTGGTCGACAGCCGGTTGCGCGTGCGCGGCATCGCCGGGCTGCGGATCGTCGATGCGTCGGTGATGCCGTTCATTACATCGGGCAATACCAATTCGCCGACGCTGATGATCGCCGAACGCGCGAGCGACATGATCCGTGCCGATCGCCGCGCGGCGCGCGAAGCGACGCCGGTGCGCACCGAGGCCGCAGTGACGGCCGCGTGACGGAACGCTGGCACGCACGACAGCGGGCCGTCATGATGACGCCCGCTGATTCGCTATGCGAAACAAGCTGCCGTTGCAGAACCGGTGCCGATGGCGTCGATTGCATCGGTTAGCCGGCAAGATCCATGCAAGCCGTGCAGCCGCACGGCTTTTTTGTTGCGTGCGTGCCGGGCCGTGCGAATGGCCAACGGATGATGATGCACGTGTCAAAAAAACAGGGTGAAAAACCGTGCACAGCCGCGCGCGACATGGCGACCAGCCCTATAAGTGCAAATCCCGATGATTGCACTGCACCAACGGCGAGACAATGTGGCGCAGTGTGCATACGCGTCGGCGCGGGAGACCACCCTCGAGGCGTAACACGGCGCCCGGGGCAGCCCGCTCATCCGCTGACCTGTTTCGCGGACGCTTCTCGCGAACTTTCCCGGTGCTTCGCCTGACTTCGTACGGAAGGGAACATGATTCTCGGCGACACGATTCTGGAAACACGCGGACTGACCAAGGAATTCAGGGGCTTCACGGCCGTCAACGGCGTGAACCTGCGTGTGCGTCGCGGTGCGATCCATGCGTTGATCGGACCGAACGGCGCGGGCAAGACCACCTGCTTCAACCTCCTCACCAAGTTCCTGACGCCGACAGCCGGCCAGATCGTCTTCAACGGGATCGACATCACCGACGAGCGGCCCGCGCAGGTGGCGCGGCGCGGCATCATCCGCTCGTTCCAGATCTCGGCCGTGTTCCCGCACCTGACCGCGCTGCAGAACGTGCGCATCGGCCTGCAGCGCGCGCTCGGCACCGAATTCCATTTCTGGCGCAGCGAACGCACGCTGAAGCGGCTCGACGATCGCGCGATGGATCTGCTCACGCAGGTCGGCCTCACCGATTTCGCGCAGGTGCCGACCGTCGAGCTCGCATACGGCCGCAAGCGCGCGCTGGAGATTGCGACCACGCTTGCGATGGAGCCCGAACTGATGCTGCTCGACGAGCCCACGCAGGGGATGGGCCACGAGGACGTCGACCGCGTGACCGCGCTGATCAAGAAGGTCGCGAGCGGCCGCACGATCCTGATGGTGGAGCACAACATGAACGTGATCGCGGGCATCTCCGACACGATCACCGTCCTGCAACGCGGCGAGGTGCTGGCCGAAGGCTCGTATGCGGAAGTGTCGAAGAATCCGCTCGTCATCGAGGCCTACATGGGCAGCGCCGACGCGGCGCTCGCGGGGGCGCACGCATGAAGCACAGCGAACGGGAGGAACGCGAATTGAGCGGCGTCGAAAGCGGTACGCCCGCGCTGGAGATCACGGGCCTGGAGGCCTGGTACGGGGAATCCCACATATTGCACGGTGTCGACCTGACGGTGCATCGCGGCGAGGTCGTCACGCTGCTCGGCCGCAACGGCGCGGGCCGCACGACGACGCTGCGCGCGATCATGGGCCTCACGGGCCGCCGCAGCGGGTCGATCAAGGTCGCGGGCAACGAGACGATCGGCCTCGCGACGCACCGCATCGCGCATTTCGGCGTCGGCTACTGCCCGGAGGAGCGCGGGATCTTCTCGAGCCTGTCGTGCGAGGAGAACCTGATGCTGCCGCCGCCGATCGGGCCGCGCGACCACGCGATGTCGATCGACGAGATCTACACGATGTTCCCGAACCTCGCGTCGCGCCGGCAGAGCCAGGGCACGCGATTGTCCGGCGGCGAGCAGCAGATGCTCGCGGTCGCGCGGATCCTGCGCACCGGCGCGAACCTGCTGCTGCTCGACGAGATCTCTGAAGGCCTCGCACCGGTGATCGTGCAGACGCTCGCGCGGATGATCGTCGCGCTGAAGGCACGCGGCTACACGATCGTGATGGTCGAACAAAATTTCCGCTTCGCCGCGCCGCTCGCCGACCGGTTCTACGTGATGGAGCACGGCAGCATCGTCGAACATTTCCAGGCGGCCGAACTGGAAAGCAAGATGCCGACCCTGCACGACCTGCTCGGGGTGTGACGCCGCCCCGTCTCTCTTGCCGCTAGCCGTGGCGGCTTCGAACAACCACAACGCATCAGAACAACAGGAGACGTCAATGAAAATGAAGACCCTCGCACACGCCTGTCTCGCGCTCGCGACTGCCGCGTTCACCGCCGGCGCCGCGCAGGCCGCGGATACCGTGAAGATCGGCTTCATCACCGACATGTCGGGGCTTTACGCGGATATCGACGGGCAGGGCGGCCTCGAAGCGATCCGCATGGCAGTTGCCGATTTCGGCGGCAAGGTGCTCGGCAAGCCGATCGAGGTCGTCTATGCCGATCACCAGAACAAGGCCGACATCGCCGCGTCGAAGGCGCGCGAATGGATGGACCGCGGCGGGCTTGACCTGCTGGTCGGCGGCACGAACTCCGCCACCGCGCTGTCGATGAACCAGGTCGCGGGCGAGAAGAAGAAGGTCTACATCAACATCGGCGCTGGCGCCGACACGCTGACCAACGAGCAGTGCACGCCGTACACGGTCCACTACGCATACGACACGATGGCGCTCGCGAAGGGCACCGGTTCGGCGGTGGTGAAGCAGGGCGGCAAGACGTGGTTCTTCCTGACCGCCGACTACGCGTTCGGCAAGGCACTCGAGAAGAACACGTCGGATGTCGTGAAGGCGAACGGCGGCCAGGTGCTCGGCGCGGTGCGCCACCCGCTGTCCGCGTCGGATTTCTCGTCGTTCCTGTTGCAGGCGCAATCGTCGAAAGCACAGATCCTCGGCCTCGCGAACGCGGGCGGCGACACGATCAACTCGATCAAGGCCGCGAAGGAATTCGGCATCACGAAGTCGATGAAGCTCGCCGCACTGCTGATGTTCATCGACGACGTGCACAGCCTCGGCCTCGAGACGACGCAGGGCCTCGTGCTGACCGACAGCTGGTACTGGAACCGCGATGCGGCGTCGCGCCAGTGGGCGCAGCGCTACTTCGGCAAGATGAAGAAGATGCCGTCGAGCCTGCAGGCAGCCGACTACTCGTCGGTGACGACCTACCTGAAGGCGGTGCAGGCCGCCGGCACGACCGACTCCGACAAGGTGATGGCCGAGCTGAAGAAGATCAAGATCAACGACTTCTACGCAAAGGGCTACATCCGCACGGACGGCAGCATGATCCACGACATGTACCTGATGGAAGTGAAGAAGCCGTCGGAATCGAAGGAGCCGTGGGATTACTACAAGGTGCTCGCGACGATTCCGGGCGAACAGGCGTTCGGGACCAAGCAGGAGACGCGCTGCGCGTTGTGGAAGTAAGCAGGGCGTAGCGGCGCGCGCGGGCGCGCCGCTCGGTGGCGGCTGCAGCGATGTGCCCGCTGCGCCGCCCGCGTACGCGACGCACAAAGGTTGCGTGCGCAACGAAACTCATTCTGACGGCTAAGTCGATGGAAATCTTTGGCATTCCGTTGCCGGCGATGCTGAGCCAGTTGCTGCTCGGGCTCGTCAACGGCTCGTTCTACGCGATCCTGAGCCTCGGGCTCGCGGTGATCTTCGGGCTGCTCAACGTGATCAACTTCGCGCACGGCGCGCTGTTCATGCTGGGCGCGATGCTCGCGTGGATGGGCCTGTCGTATTTCGGGCTGCCGTACTGGGCGATGCTCGTGATCGCGCCGCTGGTGGTCGGCGCGTTCGGGATCGTGATCGAGCGCTCGATGCTGCGCTGGCTCTACAAGCTCGATCACCTGTACGGGCTGCTGCTCACGTTCGGGCTCACGCTGGTCGTCGAAGGCGTGTTCCGGTCGATCTACGGATCGTCGGGCCAGCCGTACGACGTGCCGTCGCAGCTGTCCGGCGCGACCAACCTCGGCTTCATGTTCCTGCCGAACTACCGCGCGTGGGTGGTCGTCGCATCGCTCGCGGTGTGTCTCGCGACCTGGTTCGTGATCGAGAAGACGCGCCTCGGCGCGTACCTGCGCGCGGGCACCGAGAACCCGAAGCTCGTCGAGGCGTTCGGCGTGAACGTGCCGATGATGATCACGCTCACCTACGGCTTCGGCGTCGCGCTCGCCGCGTTCGCGGGCGTGCTGGCCGCGCCGGTGATCCAGGTGTCGCCGCTGATGGGCCAGCCGATGATCATCACCGTGTTCGCGGTGGTCGTGATCGGCGGGATGGGCTCGATCCTCGGCTCGATCGTCACTGGCCTGCTGCTCGGCGTGATCGAAGGCTTCACGCGCGTGTTCTATCCCGAAGCATCGGCCACCGTCGTGTTCGTGATCATGGCGATCGTGCTGCTGTTCCGCCCGGCGGGCCTCTTCGGCAAGGAAAAATGATGCAGAGAAAAGTGCTCTACGGCGTGCTGCTCGCCGCACTGCTCGCCGCGCCGTTCATCGGCGCGTACCCGGTGTTCGTGATGAAGGTGCTCACGTTCGCGCTGTTCGCGGCCGCGTTCAACCTGCTGATCGGCTATACGGGGCTGCTGTCGTTCGGCCATGCGATGTTCCTCGCGACCGCCGGCTATGCGACCGGTTATTCGATGCAGACGCTCGGGTTCACGCCGGAGCTCGGCGTGCTCGTCGGTACCGTTGCCGCGACGCTGCTCGGGCTCGTCGTCGGGCTGTTCGCGATCCGGCGGCAGGGCATCTATTTCGCGATGATCACGCTCGCGTTCGCGCAGATGGTCTACTTCATCTACCTGCAGGCGCCGTTCACGCACGGCGAGGACGGCCTGCAGGGCGTGCCGCGCGGCCACCTGTTCGGGCTGCTCGACCTGTCGAACGACGTCGCGCTGTACTACGTCGTGCTGGCCGTGGTGGTGGCTGCGTGCGCATTCATCGTGCGGGTCGTGCATTCGCCGTTCGGCCAGGTGCTCGTCGCGATCAAGGAGAACGAAGCGCGCGCGATCTCGCTCGGCTACGACACCGACCGCTTCAAGCTGCTCGCGTTCATCCTGTCGGCGGGCATCGCGGGGCTGGCCGGTTCGCTGAAGGTGCTCGTGCTCGGCTTCGAGACGCTGTCGGACGCGTACTGGACGATGTCGGGCCTCGTCGTACTGATGACGCTCGTCGGCGGGATGGGCACGCTGTTTGGCCCGCTGCTGGGAGCGGCGCTGATCGTTGCACTGGAAGACCGGCTCGGCGACATCGGCGAATGGCTCGCATCGACGACCGGCATCGGCTGGTTCCATTCACTCGGCGAATCGGCGACGATCGTCACGGGGCTGATCTTCATCACGTGCGTGCTCGCGTTCCGGCGCGGGATCGTCGGCGAAATGGTCGCGCGGATCAAGCCGCTCAGGGCGTCCTGAAAGTGTGCGGCGCGCGTCACCGGGCGTTGATGCGAAGCACCATCGGGCATGTTCCGGAAGGGCGTCGCAGCGTGCTCGGGCCGGCGCCGCGCGGTCGGCTGGTGCCCCATTTTCGTGCGGCGATGCACCATAGGGGTAAATGCTAAGTTGTCGCAGTGTGAAAGGTAATTTAATCTTCGTCTCAGTTCTGATGCACCGCGAAACGAATTTGCAGGTGGAGAACGAGGAGACAATCGAGGCACAAAGTGCCCGGACCCCAAAGCGCTGTTGGACGGAATCCAACAGCGCTTTTTCATTTGCGTGCACGGATTTCCGCCGATGGTGCATCGGCCAGCGCAGTGGCCGTCTTCCGCGCTTGCGTTCGCACCGCGCTTCTTCCGCGCTTCGCCGCGTCCCCCCGTTTTCCATTTCCCGCCATCCGTTCGCAGACGATGCGCCACCGCGCGTCAGCCGTTCGGGCTAACCCGGTTGGCGTGCGCAAAACGCGTCCGTTACACTCAGCTTTCGCCGACCGCCCGGTCGGGAAAATCGGTCGGCAGTTCTCCTACAAGCAGAATGCAGAAGAGGGAGTACGGTTGGATGAGCAGCGCAGGACGATGGATCGGGGCAGGAAGGGCGGCTGGTGCCGTTCGTTCGTCGTGGGGTGGGCCGCATGTCGCCGTGGCCTTTCCGAGCCGTTCTGCGGGCTGTAGACGCGCTCCGGCCCCGTCGCCGGTCGTTGCGTGCGCATCCGTATCGGACTTCACCTCTGCACGCGCATGAGCGGCCGGCTTCCCGATCGTGCGCCCGTCGCGGGCCCGGCCGCATCAGGCCGGATCGACGCGCGTTTCCCTGATCGTTGCGCATGCATCGAGCGCCCGCACGATTCCGCCTTTCTCCGCTTCCTTCATCCAGACGACACCGCTGCTGCGCATCGTGACGGTCGAACGACCGTTTCGACCGGCAGGCGGCGCATGCGTGCGCGGTGCCGTCCGGGCGCCGTCGCGGGTGCGGCGTTTCACGGGAAAACGAGCGTAGGCGTGGCCAGGCGAGATAGTTAAATTATTAACTTGTTTTTGGGGACCGGGAGCCGCCCGAGCGACCCGTGGCTTTTTCGAGCAGCGTTTGGAGACAACGTAAATGAAGATGAATCGATGGATGGAGGCCGTGCTCGCCGCGGGCCTCGTGTGTGCGGCGGCAACGGCGTCGGCACAGGTGAAGATCGGCGTGACGCTGTCGGCCACCGGGCCGGCCGCGTCGCTCGGGATTCCGGAAAAGAACACGATCGCGCTGCTGCCGAAGGAAATCGCGGGCAAGAGCGTGCAGTACATCGTGCTCGACGACGCATCCGACACGAGCCGCGCGGTGCAGAACGTGCGCAAGCTGATCGATGAAGATCACGTCGACGCGATCATCGGCTCGTCCGTCACGCCGAACTCGCTCGCGATGCTCGACCCCGTGTCGCAGGGCAAGACGCCGACGATCTCGCTCGCGGCGAGCGCGCAGATCATTGCGCCGATGGATGCGAAGCGCGCATGGATGTTCAAGGTGCCGCAGAACGACCAGCTGATGGCCGACGCGATCGCCGGCTACATGGCGAAGCACGGCGTGAAGACGGTCGGCTTCATCGGCTTCGCCGATGCGTACGGCGACAGCTGGTACAACACGTTCAACGCGGCGGCCGCGAAGAACGGCCTGAAGGTGGTGTCGAACGAGCGCTACAACCGCACCGACGCGTCGGTGATGGGGCAGGTGCTGAAGCTGATGGGCTCGAATCCCGATGCGGTGCTGATCGCCGGCTCGGGCACGCCGGCGGCGCTGCCGGCGAAGACGCTGAAGGAGCGCGGCTACAAGGGCAAGGTGTATCAGACGCACGGCGTCGCGAACAACGACTTCCTGCGCGTGTGCGGCAAGGACTGCGAAGGCGAGATCCTGCCGGCCGGCCCGGTGCTCGTGACCGACCAGCTGCCCGATTCGAATCCGGTGAAGAAGCCGGCGCTCGGCTACAAGGCCGCGTACGAGAAGGCGTACGGCGCGGGCTCGCTGGCGACGTTCGGCGGCCATGCGTGGGACGCGGGGCTGCTGCTGCAGCGTGCGATTCCGGAAGCGCTGAAGAAGGGCCAGCCGGGCACCGAGGCGTTCCGCGAGGCGCTGCGCGCGTCGATCGAGAACGTGAAGGACCTGCCCGTGTCGCACGGCGTGATCAACATGACGCCGACCGACCACAACGGCTTCGACACGCGTGCGCGCGTGATGGTGCAGATCGTCGACGGCAAGTGGAAGCTGCAGGCCGAGTAAGCATCACGTGAAACCGGCGTGCGCGGCGCGGATGGCGTCGTGCATGCCGTCGGCAGGGTGCCGGCCTGACGGGCCGCGCCCATGCCGCCTGGAACCACCGGGGCCGCCTGCATGGCGCCCGACGCGTCGACCTTGCCGCCCGCGCCCCGGCCGTTTCCGTCTTCCGTTTCTCCGCAGCATTCTCGATACACGAAACGTATGGATCTCTCGATTGCAGCGATCCTCGCGCAAGACGGCATCACGACCGGCGCCATTTATGCATTGCTGTCGCTGGCGCTCGTGCTGGTGTTTTCCGTCACGCGGGTGATCTTCATTCCCCAGGGCGAATTCGTCGCCTACGGTGCGCTGACGCTTGCCGCCTTGCAGGCGCAGAAATTTCCCGCCACCTGCTGGCTGCTGTTCGTGATGGGCATCGCGTGCTTCCTGCTCGAAGTCGGCGGCCTGGTTCGGCATCGCGAACGGCGTCATCAGCTCGGCCGCACGCTCGCGACACTCGGCAGCCGCTACGTCCTGCTGCCGCTCGCGGTGTTCGCGATCACGCGCAGCTTTGCCGCGCAGCCGCTGCCGATGCTCGCGCAGATCGCGCTGACGCTCGCGATCGTCGTGCCGATGGGGCCGTTCGTCTACCGGCTCGTGTACCAGCCGATCGCCGAAGGCACGACGCTGCTGCTGCTGATCGTGTCGGTCGCCGTCCACTTCGCGATGGTCGGCCTCGGGCTCGTGATGTTCGGCGCGGAAGGCTCGCGTACCAACGGCTTCTCGGATGCGTCGCTGTCGATCGGCAGCATGACCGTGTCGGTGCAGAGCATCCTGGTGGTCGTGACGGCGCTCGTGCTGATCGGCGCGCTCTATGTGTACTTCGGCCGCACGATCGCCGGCAAGGCGCTGCGCGCGACGTCGGTGAACCGGCTCGGCGCGCGGCTCGTCGGCATCGGCACGACCGAGGCAGGGCGGCTCGCGTTCACGTTCGCGGCGGGGCTCGGCGTGCTGTCCGGGATCCTCGTCGGCCCGCTGACGACGATCTACTACGACTCGGGCTTCCTGATCGGCCTGAAGGGGTTCGTCGGCGCGATCATCGGCGGGCTCGTCAGCTATCCGCTCGCGGCCGCCGGCTCGCTGCTCGTCGGCGTGCTCGAATCGTATTCGTCATTCTGGGCGAGCGCCTACAAGGAGGTGATCGTGTTCACGCTGATCATTCCGGTGCTGCTGTGGCGGAGCTTCGCGACGCCGCACGCGGAAGAGGAAGAGGAGTGACACGATGAAGACGATGGTACGCAACAAGACCTTCTGGGTGTTTCTCGTGGTGCTGTTCGCGCTGCCGGTGCTGCCCGGCGCGCTGCAGGTGCCGGAATACTGGATCACGCTGCTGAACTACATCGGCCTCTACGCGATCGTCGCGATCGGGCTCGTGCTGCTCACGGGCGTCGGCGGGATGACGAGCTTCGGGCAGGCCGCGTTCGTCGGCATCGGCGCGTATGCGACCGCGCTCCTGACGACGCGCTACGGCGTGTCGCCGTGGCTCGCGCTGATCGTCGGTGTCGTGCTGACGGCGCTCGTCGCGCTCGTGCTCGGCGCGGTCACGATGCGGCTGTCGGGGCACTTCCTGCCGCTTGGCACGATCGCGTGGGGCCTCGCGCTGTTCTACCTGTTCGGCAACCTCGAGTTGCTCGGCAAGTACGACGGGATCAACGGGATTCCGGCGCTGAACCTGTTCGGCATCGAACTCGAAAGCGGCCGCAGCCTGTACTTCCTGATCTGGGCCGTCGTGCTGGCCGCGATCGTGTCGGTGCAGAACCTGCTGAACAGCCGCCCGGGCCGCGCGATCCGCGCGCTGCGCGGCGGCGGCGTGATGGCCGAGGCGATGGGCGTGAACACCGCGTGGATGCGGGTCGTGATCTTCGTCTATGCGGCCGTGCTCGCAGCCGTCTCGGGCTTCCTGTACGCGCACCTGCAGCGCGCGGTGAACCCGACGCCGTTCGGGCTGAATCACGGGATCGAGTTCCTGTTCATGGCCGTGGTCGGCGGTGTGTCGCACGTATGGGGCGCGGTGCTCGGCGCGGCGATCCTGACCGTGCTGCAGGACTACCTGCAGACGCTGCTGCCGAAGCTGCTTGGGTCGGAAGGCAACTTCGAGATCATCGTGTTCGGTGTGCTGATGGTGCTGTTGCTGCAGTACGCGCGCCAGGGCGTGTGGCCGTTCGTCGCGAGACTGTTCCCGCGCGGGCCGCGTGCGCATGTGCCCGAGCACGCCGATCCGTTGCCGCAGCGTGCGAAGCCGGCGGCCGGCGAGCCGCTGCTCGTCGTCGACAACGCGCGCAAGCAGTTCGGCGGGCTCGTGGCCGTCAACGACGTCAGCTTCGACGTGAAAGCGGGGCAGATCATCGGGCTGATCGGCCCGAACGGCGCCGGCAAGTCGACCACGTTCAACCTCGTGACGGGCGTGCTGAAGCCGACGGGCGGCACGATCACGTTCCGTGGCGAGCGCATCGACGGGCTCACATCGCGGCAGATCGTCCGCCGCGGCATCGGCCGGACGTTCCAGCACGTGAAGCTGTTGCCGGCGATGACGGTGCTCGAGAACGTCGCGATCGGTGCGCACCTGCGCGGTCATACCGGCGTGTGGCGCAGCGTCGCGCGGCTCAATGCCCATGAGGAAGCGCAGTTGCTGGCCGAGGCCGCACAGCAGATCCGCCGCGTCGGGCTCGAGAAGCACATGTACGACGAAGCAGGCAGCCTCGCGCTCGGCCAGCAGCGGATTCTCGAAATCGCGCGGGCGCTGTGCTGCGATCCGACGTTGCTGCTGCTCGACGAGCCGGCCGCCGGGCTGCGCTACCAGGAGAAGCAGCAACTCGCCGACCTGCTGCGCCGGCTGAAAACGGAGGGCATGAGCGTGTTGCTCGTGGAACACGACATGGATTTCGTGATGAATCTCACCGACCGGCTGGTGGTGATGGAGTTCGGCACGCGGATCGCGGAAGGGCTGCCACAGGACGTGCAGCAGGATCCGGCGGTGCTCGAAGCGTATCTGGGCGGGGTGGAGTGATGACGGACACGACGATGCCGATTCTCGACGTGCGCGGGCTGGCAGTCCGGTACGGGAAGGTGGAGGCGCTGCACGGCGCGGCGATCAAGGTTGGTGCGGGACAGATCGTCAGCGTGATCGGCCCGAATGGCGCCGGCAAATCAACGCTGCTGAACGCGATCATGGGCGCGCTGCCGGTGAGCGGGCATGCGTCGGGCGCGGTCGTGTATCGCGGTCACGACGTCGGCGCATTGCCGGTCGAGCAGCGCGTTGCGCGCGGGATGTGCCTCGTGCCGGAAAAGCGTGAGCTGTTCAGCACGATGACGGTCGAAGACAACCTCGTGCTGGGTGCGTATCGGCGCAAGCAGGCTGGCGAAGCGAACTTCCTCGACCAGCTCGATCACGTGTTCGCACTGTTTCCTCGGCTGAAGGAGCGGCGCAAGCAGGCGGCCGGCACGCTGTCCGGCGGCGAGCGGCAGATGCTCGCGGTTGGCCGCGCGCTGATGGGCAAGCCCGACCTGCTGATGCTCGACGAGCCGAGCCTCGGGCTGGCGCCGCTGATCGTGAAGGAGATCTTTCATATCATCAGCGCGTTGCGCGGTACGGGCGTGGCGACGCTGCTGATCGAGCAGAACGCGCGGGCTGCGCTGCAGATCTCCGACTACGGCTATGTGCTGGAGACAGGCGAGTTTGCGCTGGAAGGGCCGGCAGCCGAACTCGCGCAGAACCCGCGCGTGATCGAAACGTACCTCGGGTTGGCTAAGAAAACGGCTTGATCGGTGGCGCGGTTGGTGGGAAACGGACGGCGTGTTTCACGTGAAACACGCCGTTTTTGTTTTTGGGTTGAGATCTGACTCCGATGCATCGACGGTGAACAACCAGGGGATAAGTACCGGAGGAACAATCAAAAGCTCTGTGCAGTGGCGGTGGGTGGAGGTATCCGCAGTGCAGATGGCGATCCGGTTTATTGTTCGGAGCTGGCCACTCGTTCCACAGGCCGACGATGTGCCGCGTCACAGGGGATAACTGCCTAGCGAACCGACGGAAATTCTGTGAGGAAGAGGGTGGGTGTGGTCGCACAGAGCATTTCGTCCGGGGTGTTGGGTGGGGCACAGGCGTCGAACGGGTTGTATGTTCCACGTGAAATTGCCGGACAAATGGATCGCTGCACAGGCACAACGATGTGCGTCGGGCAGGCCGGAAGCACTGCCGGAGTGGGCTCTGAGCCACAGATTCATTGGTCCATCGCCGAAAAATCGCGGAATTGCACAGACCCTACCAATCGGACGGCATTCGGGTGAAAAGCGAACCCGCTATAATTCGGCCCATACATTTCTCAGATAGGTTCGTGCGCAGTCCTGCGTACGGAATCCACCATGCTTTTTCCCACAGAATTTGACGTCATCGTCGTCGGTGGCGGTCATGCCGGCACCGAAGCCGCGCTGGCGTCCGCCCGTATGGGCGCAAAGACACTGCTGCTGACCCATAACATCGAAACGCTTGGGCAGATGAGTTGCAATCCGTCGATCGGCGGCATTGGCAAGGGCCATCTGGTCAAGGAAGTCGATGCGCTGGGTGGCGCAATGGCCGCCGCGACGGACGAGAGCGGTATTCAGTTTCGGATCCTCAATTCGTCGAAGGGTCCGGCCGTGCGCGCGACGCGTGCGCAGGCCGATCGCATCCTGTACAAGGCCGCGATCCGCCACCGGCTCGAGAACCAGCCGAACCTCTGGCTGTTCCAGCAGGCCGTCGACGACCTGATGGTCGAAGGCGACCGCGTGGTGGGCGCCGTCACGCAGATCGGCATCCGCTTCCGCGCGCGCGCGGTCGTGCTGACCGCCGGTACGTTCCTCGACGGCAAGATCCACGTCGGCCTGAACAACTACACGGGCGGCCGCGCGGGCGATCCGGCGGCCGTGTCGCTGTCGTCGCGCCTGAAGGAGCTGAAGCTGCCGCAGGGCCGCCTGAAGACCGGTACGCCGCCGCGTATCGATGGTCGTTCGATCGATTTCTCGAAGCTGACCGAACAGCCGGGCGATCTCGATCCGATCCCCGTTTTCTCGTTCCTGGGCCGCGCGGAGCAGCATCCGCAGCAGCTGCCGTGCTGGGTCACGCACACGAACGAGCGTACGCACGACATCATTCGTGGCGGTCTCGACCGTTCGCCTATGTATACAGGCGTGATCGAAGGCGTCGGGCCGCGCTACTGCCCGTCGATCGAGGACAAGATTCACCGGTTCGCATCGAAGGAATCGCACCAGATCTTCCTGGAGCCGGAAGGGCTGACGACCAACGAGTTCTACCCGAACGGGATCTCGACGAGCCTGCCGTTCGATGTCCAGCTCGAGCTCGTGCACTCGATGCTCGGCCTCGAGAACGCGCATATCCTGCGCCCCGGCTACGCGATCGAGTACGACTACTTCGACCCGCGCGCGCTGAAGGCGTCGCTCGAGACGAAGGCGATCAACGGGCTGTTCTTTGCGGGCCAGATCAACGGGACGACCGGCTATGAAGAAGCGGCCGCGCAGGGGCTGCTGGCCGGTCTCAATGCGGGCCGCTACGTGCAGGAGAAGGACGCATGGTGCCCGCGCCGTGACCAGGCCTACCTGGGCGTGCTGGTCGACGATCTCGTGACGCGCGGTGTGGCCGAGCCGTACCGGATGTTCACGAGCCGCGCCGAGTATCGCCTCAGCCTGCGTGAAGACAATGCAGACATGCGCCTGACCGAAATCGGCCGCGAACTGGGGCTCGTCGACGACGCGCGCTGGGACGCATTCAGCCGGAAGCGCGACGCTGTTTCACGTGAAACCGAACGCCTGAAGTCGACGTGGGTTACGCCGAAGACGTTGCCGGTGGACGAGGCGACCGCACTGCTCGGCAAGGCGATCGATCACGAATACAGCCTCGCCGAGCTGCTGCGCCGTCCGGGTATCAGCTACGACGGCGTGTGCGGCCTGAAGGGCGGCGAATGCGGCCCTGCAGAGCCGCTGGCCGACGATCCGGTGCTGCTCGAGCAGATCAAGGAGCAGGTCGAGATCGGCATCAAGTATCAGGGCTATATCGAGCGCCAGGCATCGGAGATCGAACGCAACGATGCGAACGAGAACACGCGCCTGCCGGACGGCATCGATTACCGCGAAGTCCGCGGCCTGTCGTTCGAGGTGAGCCAGAAGCTCAACGAGTTCCGGCCGGAAACGATCGGGCAGGCGTCGCGTATCTCGGGTGTCACGCCGGCGGCGATCTCGCTGCTGATGGTGCACCTGAAGCGCCGCGGCCTGGGCCGCCGTAATGGCACTGCCGAAGCGGCAACGGAGCAGGGGGACGGCACCGTCCCGACGCAACAATGACGGCGCGTCGCGCGCCGGCGGTTAATCGGGATGTACTGGAAGAGATGCTCGTCGAAGGCACGACGGCGCTCGACCTTGCTCTGACGGATGCACAACGTAACCAGCTGCTCGACTACGTCGCGCTGCTCGGCAAGTGGAACGCGGTCTACAACCTGACTGCGATCCGCGACCCGAAGCAGATGCTGATCCAGCACATCCTCGATTCGCTTTCCATCGTCTCGCATCTGCGTGGCCGTGCATCGGCCCGCGTGCTCGACGTTGGCTCGGGCGGCGGGTTGCCCGGTATCGTGCTGGCGATCGTCGAACCGGACTGGCAGATCACGCTGAACGATATCGTGCAAAAGAAGTCTGCATTCCAGACTCAGATGCGCGCGGAGCTGAAGCTCGCGAACCTGTCGGTGGTCACGGGGCGGGTCGAATCGCTGCAGCCGGGTGTCGAAGTGCCGGAAAAATTCGACATGATCGTATCCCGCGCTTTCGCGGATCTATCCGACTTCGTTAAACTTGCTCGACATCTGGTCGCGCCGGGCGGATCGATCTGGGCAATGAAGGGCGTCCATCCGGATGACGAGATTGCGCGGTTGCCGGAAGGCAGCCGCGTCAAGCAGACGATACGGTTGGCGGTACCGATGCTCGATGCCGAACGGCATCTGATCGAAGTAGCCGTCGACGAGGCGAATTGAAGGGCGGGCGCGCGGTAGCGCGCCGTTTGTTTGAAGGTAAAGGGAACACACCAACGATGGCAAAGATCTTCTGCGTTGCGAACCAGAAGGGGGGCGTCGGCAAGACGACGACATCGGTCAATCTCGCCGCAAGCCTTGCAGCGCAGGAGCAACGAGTCCTGCTGATCGACCTCGACCCGCAGGGCAACGCGACGATGGGCAGCGGGATCGACAAGGCTGCCTGCGAAGCGACCGTGTACGAAGTGCTGGTCGACGGCGTATCGGTGACCGATGCGCGCATCCGTCCGGAAGGCGTCACCTATGACGTGCTGCCCGCGAACCGCGAGCTGTCCGGTGCCGAGATCGAACTGATCAGCATCGACAACCGCGAGCGCCGGTTGAAGGCCGCACTCGAGCACGTGGCCGAGGATTACGACTTCGTGCTGATCGACTGTCCGCCGACGCTGTCGCTGCTGACGCTGAACGGGCTGTGTGCGGCGCATGGCGTCGTGATCCCGATGCAGTGCGAGTACTTCGCACTGGAGGGGTTGTCGGATCTCGTCAACACGATCAAGCAGGTTCACGCGAACATGAATCGCGACCTGAAGATCATCGGCTTGCTGCGCGTGATGTTCGATCCGCGCATCACGCTGCAGCAGCAAGTCTCCGATCAACTGAAAGCGCACTTCGGCGACAAGGTGTTCGACGCGGTGATTCCGCGCAACGTGCGCCTGGCGGAAGCGCCGAGTTACGGGCTGCCGGGCGTCGTGTTCGACCGCAGCTCGCGCGGTGCGCAAGCGTATCTCCAGTTCGGTGCCGAGATGATCGAGCGCGTTCGCGCGTTCGAGGTGTCGTGATCCGGACATGAGCGAAGCGAGGAAGAAAGACATGAACGCGGTACCAAAGAAGAAGGGCTTGGGACGTGGCCTCGAAGCGCTGCTCGGCGGCAGTGCCGATATCACCGAAGCGGTGAAGATCGAAGGGGCACCGAACACGCTCGCGCTCGGCAAGCTGCAGGCCGGCAAGTACCAGCCGCGGACGCGGATGGACGAAGGCAGCCTGCAGGAGCTTGCGGCAAGCATTCGCGCACAGGGCGTGATGCAGCCGATCCTGGTACGGCCTATTTCGTCAGATAAATACGAGATCATTGCGGGCGAGCGCCGTTTCCGCGCGGCGCGCCTGGCGGGCCTCGATGAAGTGCCGGTGCTCGTGAAGGATGTGTCGGATCAGGCCGCCGCGGCGATGGCGCTGATCGAGAACATCCAGCGCGAGGATCTGAACCCGCTTGAAGAGGCGCACGGTATCCAGCGTCTGCTCGACGAGTTCGGTTTCACGCACGAACAGGCGGCCGAATCGGTCGGCCGTTCGCGCAGCGCGGTGTCGAACCTGCTGCGCCTGCTGAACCTGGCTTCGCCGGTGCAGACGATGTTGCTGGCCGGTGATCTCGACATGGGGCACGCACGCGCGCTGCTCGCCGTCGATGCGGCCACGCAGATCACGCTTGCCCATCAGGTCGTCAACAAGCGCATGTCGGTGCGCGAGACCGAGAAGCTCGTCACGCACACGACGAAGGAAGTGCCGGCCGTGAAGGCGCGCGCGAAGGACGACGGCGGCCGCGATACGCGCCGTCTCGAGGAGGAGTTGTCTGACCTGCTCGCGTCGACGGTGAAGATCAAGCTCGGCCGCCGCGGGCGAGGGCAGGTGACGATCGACTTCGGCAACCTCGACGCACTCGAAGGCATTCTCGTGCGATTGCGCGGCAACGTCGCCACCGAAGAGTAAAGGGCGGGGCGCATGGAGGAGACGCGCACACCGGCGCCGCGCCGGTGGTTGGGGTGGCTTGCGCAGGAGCCCGTGCTATCGGTGCTCGCCCTTGGGCTGATTGTGCTGCAATGGGTGCGTCCGCAACCATTTTCCGTATTGGCCGATCGGGTTGACTGGCAGACGGTCGCGACGCTTGCGGGCCTGCTGATGCTGACCAAGGCGCTCGAGTTGTCCGGCTGCCTGATGTGGCTCGCGCACCGCATCGTGCACCACGTGCATTCCGAGCGCGGGCTCGCGATGCTGCTGGTCGGGTTCGCCGCGTTGCTGTCGATGTGGCTCACCAACGACGTCGCGCTGTTCGTCGTCGTGCCGTTGATGGTGTCGCTGCGTGCGCTGACGCCGCTGCCGTTCCGGCGGCTCGTGATCGTCGTCGCGCTGGCCGTCAATGCGGGGTCCGTCGCGACGCCGCTCGGCAATCCCCAGAATCTGTTCCTGTGGCAATTGAGCGGCGTGTCGTTCGGCCGCTTCGTGGTGACGCTCGGGCCGCTCGCGATCGCACTGATGGCGCTGCTGCTCGTGCTGACCGCGTGCGCGTTTCGCGCGAAGCCGCTCGATCTGTCCGGCGACGTCGTCGCCATTCCCGTCCAGCGCATGCACGCGCTGATCGCGGCGGTGCTGTTCGCCGCATTCGTGCTGCTCGCCGATGCGCATCATCCGCTGCCGGGCCTGCTTGCCGTCGCGATCGTGCTGCTTGCCGTAAAACGTGACGCAGTCCTCAAGATCGACTGGCTTCTGCTGCTGATCTTCGTGCTGATGTTCGTCGTGCTGCGCAGCGCGGCGGCGTTGCCCGTCATCCATGACGCGATTGCGCATGCACGTCTCGACTCGCCGCTGCGCATCTTCGCAGCCGGTGCCGTGCTATCGCAGGGCATCAGCAACGTGCCGGCCGCGATCCTGCTGTCGGAGTTCACGCGTGACTGGCGCGCGCTTGCATTCGGCGTATCGGTCGGCGGTTTCGGTTTCGCGATCGGTTCGCTTGCGAACCTGATCGCGGTGCGTCTCGCGAAGGAGCCGCGCATGTGGCTACCGTTCCACCTGGTCTCGATTCCGTTCGCGCTCGCGAGCGCGGCACTCGGCGCGTGGCTGCTCGTTCACGGTTGAACGATGCGGGCTCATGCGGCACAGGCGTGCCATTCGGGTGGCGGGGAGGGCGCACAGCATTCGTGCTGGTTGCGGGGCTGTTGATAAGTGTGGCAATCCACAGTCGATCGACTGTGGTGGCATGACAACTGATTGGATAATTCGGCGCGCCAGCGTCGGCCCGGGTTTCGCGCATCAGGTGCGCGTGGGCGGCCACAGTGTTTTGTCTGTTCGGCGTTTCGCGCGGAGCGCGAGCCCGGAGCCGCATCACAGCGAGGTTTTTGGGTGGCGATCGTGCCGCCCCGCCAGCGCCCGCACCGGGCATCGCTTCCTCGCCATTTCATCGACGCCGGATTTTTTCGAGCAAGAAATACCGGTGCAAAAAAGCGACCTTACAACTGTCATCGTACATCGTCGAATCGCGTGTTTTTTCACATCATGAGGTGGCGTTTTACGCTGGTTTTTGTCGCGTCTAAAGCCTTGAATCACTTGCAACTATCGCTTACAATCGCCCGGATTTGTTAGCTAGGCACCCCTGAAAGCTTTCAGAAAGCTTGGGGCCGGGTTCAAGGATTTTGCGGAAGATTGCGATGGCGGGTCAGGCGCCGGACGACAGGCACGATGATCAGCGCACGCAACGCACCGCTTCAGCGGCCGGCGAGCGGCGCGAATTCGATGATGACTGGGATGCCGAGCAGCAAGAAAACAATATCGTTCCGCTCACACGGGTAGAAGCCGAAAAGCTGTTCGGCCCGGACGTGAGCAAGCCCTCGCGCGTGACCCCCTATAAGGTGGTATTCGCGCAAGTGGTTCTGTCCCTGGTTGCAACGCTGGCGTGGTGGCTGTTTTCGAAGTCGCCGGGCGCCGCTGCGCAATCCGCGTTTCTGGGCGGAGCGATCGGCTGGGTGCCCAGTGCGGTGTTCGTGGCACGACTGAAGGCAGGTGGCTCGGCCACCGTGATGAGCTGGGTGATGGGCGAAGCCCTGAAGCTCGCTCTGACGATCGGGATGTTCACTGCAGTGGCGTTCGGCTGGTCCGGCGTGCACTGGGTACCGTTCCTCGTCACGTACCTCGTCGTGCTGAAGACGTACTGGATCGCGCTGGCCTGGCGGTAAGGAACAAGCAGCGTGCGGTTTCGACAACGAACCGCACCGGCCCGTTCCCGCAATAGCGTGTTGCGGAACTGGCAAAACGATTTTCGACAATTTGGGTGGCATTAACGATATGGCAGCTAGCGAAGGCACGCGCGGTCCGGATCCGTCCGAGTACATTGCGCACCACTTGCAGAATTTCTCCACCTCGCATCAGACGTCGATTTTCGACATCCACGTCTGGAATCTCGACACGCTGTTCTGGTCGATCGTTTGCGGCATCGTGACGATCCTCGTGCTGCGTCTGGCTGCCCGCAAGGCGACGTCGGGCGTGCCGGGCCGTTTCCAGTGCGCGATCGAGATGCTCGTCGAGATGGTCGAAGACCAATCGAAGGCCATCGTTCACGGCAATCGTACCTTCATCGCTCCGCTCGCGCTCACGGTGTTCGTGTGGGTCGCGCTGATGAACTCCCTCGACTTCCTCCCGGTCGACCTGCCGGGCCGCGTGATCGGCCTGCTCGGTCTGTCGGACGTGATTTCCCACCATCGCATCGTCCCGACGGCCGACCTGAACGGCACGCTCGGCATCGCGCTCGGCGTGTTCGTCCTGATGATCTACTACAGCATCAAGATCAAGGGCGCGGGCGGCTTTGTGCATGAGCTGCTGTCGGCCCCGTTTGGCGCCCACCCGCTGCTGTGGATCCCGAACCTCGCGCTCAACATCGTCGAATATCTCGCGAAGACCGTCTCCCTCGGTATGCGGCTGTTCGGCAACATGTACGCGGGTGAGCTGTTGTTCCTGTTGATCGCCCTGCTCGGCAGCATGTGGAGCTTCGGTGGCGACGCAACGTTCCTCGGCTTCGTTGGCCACGTGATCGCGGGCAGCGTCTGGGCAATCTTCCACATCCTGATTGTTCTGTTGCAGGCATTCATTTTCATGATGCTGACGCTGGTGTATCTCGGCCAGGCGCACGACAAGCACTAAGCGCGGCGTGCAAGAAAGAGTTTCCGTTTTAGTTTTTTAAATCTCAGTTCCAAGTCTTTTCACAAAGGAGTGATCATGCAAGCTTACATCGCCAACATCCAGGGTCTGACCGCCATCGGTATCGGCATCATCATCGGCCTGGGTGCAATCGGCGCCTGTATCGGTATCGCGCTGATGGGTGGTAAGTACATCGAAGCCTGCGCACGTCAGCCGGAACTCATCAACCCGCTGCAAACGAAGATGTTCCTGCTGGCTGGTCTGATCGACGCGGCATTCCTGATCGGCGTGGGTGTTGCAATGCTGTTCGCGTTCGCGAACCCGCTCCTGTCGAAGCTCGTCGCAGGCTAAGGTTTCTCGGAAACATGCGTCCGGCGCAAGCCGGCGCAGGGCGGAACGGAGACTTGGGGCGCTGATCGAATGCAACTCGATGAGCGCCTTACCGTTTCATTTTTCCGGAATAGCAGATAAGGAAACACCGTGAATCTCAACGCAACTCTGTTTGCGCAAATGGTCGTGTTCCTGGTCCTCGCGTGGTTCACGATGAAATTCGTGTGGCCGCCGTTGATCAACGCCCTCGACGAACGTTCGAAGAAGATCGCCGACGGCCTCGCCGCCGCCGAGAAGGGCAAGGCAGAACTCGACGCAGCGCACAAGCGCGTGGACCAGGAACTCGCGCAGGCCCGCAATGACGGCCAGCAGCGCATCGCCGACGCTGAAAAGCGTGCCCAGGCGGTCGCCGAGGAAATCAAGTCCAACGCCCAGGCTGAAGCCGCCCGCATCATCGCCCAGGCGAAGGCGGAAGCAGAACAGCAAATCGTGAAGGCGCGCGAAGCGCTGCGTGGCGAAGTCGCTACGCTGGCCGTGAAGGGCGCCGAGCAGATCCTGAAGCGCGAAGTCGATCAAACGGCCCACGCCCAACTGCTGAATCAACTGAAAGCCGAGCTCTGATCATGGCCGAACTTGCAACCATCGCCCGCCCTTACGCAGAAGCGCTGTTCCGCGTGGCCGAGGGCGGTGACATCGCCGCCTGGTCCACGCTCGTGCAAGAGCTGGCCCAGGTTGCGCGTCTGCCGGAAGTGCTGTCGGTCGCGTCGAGCCCGAAGGTGACGCGCACGCAAGTAGCCGAGTTGCTGCTTGCTGCGGTGAAGTCGCCGCTCGGTGCTGGCGCCGAAGCGAAGAACTTCGTGCAGATGCTGGTCGACAATCATCGCATCGCGCTGCTGCCGGAAATCGCAGAGCAGTTCGAGGCGCTCAAGAACGAACGTGAAGGTGCAGCCGACGCCGAGATCGTGAGCGCGTTCCCGCTGAACGGCGCGGATCTCGAGAGTCTCATCTCGGGCCTCGAACGCAAGTTCAAGCGCAAGCTGAAACCGACGGTCGAAGTCGATTCGTCGCTGATCGGCGGCGTGCGCGTGACGGTCGGCGACGAAGTGCTCGACACCTCGGTTCGCGCGCGCCTCGCATCGATGCAGGCTGCGTTGACCGCCTGAGCGCCACGCCGGCACGCAACAGAATTGACTATCAGGAGCGAATAATGCAACTCAATCCCTCTGAGATCAGCGAGCTGATCAAGAGCCGGATCCAGGGCCTTGAAGCGAGCGCAGACGTTCGCAACCAGGGCACCGTGATCTCCGTGACCGACGGTATCGTGCGTATCCACGGCCTGTCGGACGTGATGCAGGGCGAAATGCTCGAGTTTCCGGGCAACACGTTCGGCCTCGCGCTGAACCTCGAGCGCGACTCGGTCGGCGCGGTGATTCTCGGCGAATACGAACACATCTCGGAAGGCGACATCGTCAAGACGACGGGCCGCATTCTCGAAGTCCCGGTTGGTCCGGAACTCGTCGGCCGCGTGGTCGATGCGCTCGGCAACCCGATCGACGGCAAGGGCCCGGTCAACGCAAAGCTGACCGACGCGATCGAAAAGATCGCCCCGGGCGTGATCTGGCGTAAGTCGGTGTCGCAGCCGGTGCAGACGGGCATCAAGTCGATCGACGCAATGGTGCCGATCGGCCGTGGCCAGCGTGAGCTGATCATCGGCGACCGTCAGTGCGGCAAGACCGCAGTGGCGCTCGACGCGATCATCAACCAGAAGGGCAAGGACCTGATCTGTATCTACGTCGCGATCGGCCAGAAGGCTTCGTCGATCATGAACGTGGTTCGCAAGCTCGAAGAAACGGGCGCGATGGAATACACGATCGTCGTCGCCGCTTCGGCTTCGGATTCGGCAGCGATGCAGTACCTCGCACCGTACGCCGGCTGCACGATGGGCGAATACTTCCGCGACCGCGGCCAGGACGCGCTGATCATTTATGACGACTTGACCAAGCAAGCCTGGGCATACCGTCAGATCTCGCTGCTGCTGCGCCGCCCGCCGGGCCGTGAAGCATACCCGGGCGACGTGTTCTATCTCCACTCGCGTCTGCTCGAGCGTGCTGCTCGCGTGTCGGAAGAGTACGTCGAGAAGTTCACGAACGGCGAAGTGAAGGGCAAGAGCGGCTCGCTGACGGCACTGCCGGTCATCGAAACGCAGGCTGGCGACGTGACCGCGTTCGTTCCGACGAACGTGATCTCGATTACCGACGGCCAGATCTTCCTGGAAACCGACCTGTTCAACGCAGGCATCCGCCCGGCAATCAACGCCGGCGTGTCGGTGTCGCGAGTCGGTGGCGCCGCTCAGACGAAGGTCGTGAAGAAGCTGTCGGGCGGTATCCGTACCGACCTCGCGCAGTATCGTGAACTGGCAGCATTCGCCCAGTTCGCATCGGACCTCGACGAAGCGACCCGCAAGCAGCTCGAGCGCGGCCGCCGCGTGACGGAACTGCTGAAGCAGCCGCAGTACCAGCCGCTGCAGGTGTGGGAACTGGCCGTGTCGCTGTACGCCGCGAACAACGGCTACCTCGACGACCTCGACGTCAAGCAAGTGCTGTCGTTCGAGAAGGGCCTGCGCGAAAGCCTGAAGACCAGCAACGCTGACCTCATCAAGCGCATCGAAGACACCAAGGATCTCTCGAAGGACGACGAAGGCGCACTGCGCTCGGCGATCGAATCCTTCAAGAAGTCCGGTGCCTATTGATCCGCGAGTGACACACTGAGGCCGCGCGGGTGCTGATGCGCCCGCGCCGCTTCGGTCAAGGAGCAAGCTATGGCTGGAATGAAGGAAATTCGCGGCAAGATCAAGAGCGTGCAGAACACGCGCAAGATCACGAAGGCGATGGAGATGGTGGCCGCATCGAAGATGCGTCGCGCGCAGGAACGCATGCGCGCCGCTCGTCCGTATGCGGACAAGGTCCGTGCCATCGCTGCGCACATGAGCCGCGCGAACCCGGAGTACCGCCACCCGTTCATGGTGGCGAACGAAGGCGCGAAGACGGCCGGCATCATCCTCGTCACGACGGACAAGGGTCTGTGCGGTGGTCTGAACACCAACGTGCTGCGTGCGACGGTGCAGAAGTTCAAGGAGCTGGAAGAGAAGGGCCAGAAGGTCGAAGCCACCGCGATCGGTAGCAAGGGCCTCGGGTTCCTGAACCGCTTCGGCGCGAAGGTGCTGTCGCAGGTCGTGCACCTCGGCGACACCCCGCATCTGGACAAGCTGATCGGCGCCGTGAAGACGCAGCTCGATCTGTACTCGGAAGGCAAGCTGTCGGCGGTTTATATCGCTTACACGCGCTTCGTCAACACGATGAAGCAGGAAGCCGTGATCGAGCAGTTGCTGCCGCTGTCGTCGGAGCACTTCGAAGCCGATGACGGTACGCCGGCCACGTCGTGGGACTACATCTACGAGCCGGACGCGCAGGCAGTCGTCGACGAACTGCTCGTGCGTTACGTCGAGGCGCTGGTGTACCAGGCCGTCGCGGAAAACATGGCGTCCGAGCAATCGGCGCGCATGGTCGCGATGAAGGCCGCGTCCGACAACGCGAAGACGGTGATCAGCGAACTGCAGCTCGTGTACAACAAGAGCCGTCAGGCCGCGATCACGAAAGAACTGTCGGAGATCGTCGGCGGCGCAGCCGCTGTTTAAGCGCGCGCCCGGGACGACAACTGCGCCTTTGCGCGAGTAAAGAATCAGGTATTTAAAGGAAAAGCGATGAGTACTGCTGCTTTGGTAGAAGGCAAGATCGTACAGTGCATCGGCGCCGTTATCGACGTGGAATTCCCGCGCGACAGCATGCCGAAGATCTACGACGCGCTCATTCTCGATGGCTCGGAACTGACGCTCGAAGTCCAGCAGCAGCTGGGCGACGGCGTTGTCCGTACCATCTGTCTGGGTGCATCCGACGGCCTGCGCCGCGGCCTGACCGTGAAGAACACGGCGAAGCCGATCTCGGTGCCGGTCGGCAAGCCGACCCTCGGCCGAATCATGGACGTGCTTGGCCGTCCGATCGACGAAGCTGGCCCGATCGAAAGCGAAACGACGCGTTCGATCCACCAGAAGGCTCCGGCGTTCGACGAACTGTCGCCGTCGACCGAACTGCTCGAAACGGGTATCAAGGTTATCGACCTGATCTGCCCGTTCGCAAAGGGCGGCAAGGTTGGCCTGTTCGGCGGTGCTGGCGTGGGCAAGACCGTCAACATGATGGAGCTCATCAACAACATCGCGAAGGAACACGGTGGTTACTCCGTGTTCGCGGGCGTGGGCGAGCGTACCCGTGAAGGGAACGACTTCTACCACGAAATGAAGGACTCGAACGTTCTCGACAAGGTCGCGCTGGTGTACGGCCAGATGAACGAGCCGCCGGGCAACCGTCTGCGCGTTGCGCTGACCGGCCTGACGATGGCCGAGCACTTCCGTGACGAAGGCCTCGACGTGCTGTTCTTCGTCGACAACATCTACCGTTTCACGCTGGCCGGTACCGAAGTGTCGGCACTGCTCGGCCGTATGCCGTCGGCAGTGGGCTATCAGCCGACGCTGGCTGAAGAAATGGGCAAGCTGCAAGAGCGCATCACGTCGACCAAGAAGGGCTCGATTACGTCGGTCCAGGCCGTGTACGTCCCTGCGGATGACTTGACCGACCCGTCGCCGGCTACGACCTTCGGCCACTTGGACGCAACCGTCGTTCTGTCGCGTGACATCGCTTCGCTGGGTATCTACCCGGCGGTCGACCCGCTCGACTCGACGTCGCGCCAGATCGACCCGAACGTGATCGGTGAAGAGCACTACTCGATCACCCGTCGCGTTCAGCAAACGCTGCAGCGCTACAAGGAACTGCGCGACATCATCGCGATTCTGGGTATGGACGAACTGTCGCCGGAAGACAAGCTGTCGGTCGCGCGCGCTCGTAAGATCCAGCGTTTCCTGTCGCAGCCGTTCCACGTTGCTGAAGTGTTCACGGGCTCGCCGGGCAAGTACGTGCCGCTGAAGGAAACGATCCGCGGCTTCAAGATGATCGTCGACGGCGAGTGCGACCACCTGCCGGAACAGGCGTTCTACATGGTCGGCACGATCGACGAAGCCTTCGAAAAGGCCAAGAAGATCTCGTAAGGGACGGGCGTAACGCAACGGGCGCCGTGCGTCCGTGACGGATACCGTGATGGTATCTGTTCGCGGACGGCGCCCACGCAACACGCTCAACCCGCCGTGCATGGGATCGGAGTCAGCGCTGACGCGCCAGCTCCGATCGACAGGAGTCGATATGGCAACCATCAAAGTAGACGTCGTCAGCGCGGAAGAGCAGATCTTCTCGGGCGAGGCGAAATTCGTCGCGCTGCCGGGCGAAACGGGTGAGCTGGGCATTCTGCCGGGTCACACGCCGCTGATCACGCGGATTCGTCCGGGTGCGGTGCGCATCGAAGTCGAGGGCGGCAACGACGAATTCGTGTTCGTCGCGGGCGGCATTCTCGAAGTGCAGCCGGGTGCCGTGACGGTGCTCGCCGATACCGCGATCCGCGGCAAGGACCTCGACGCGGCGAAAGCCGAGGAAGCACGCAAGCGTGCCGAGGAAACGCTGCAGAACGCGAAGTCGGATCTCGACCTCGCGAAGGCGCAATCCGAGCTCGCGACCGCGATGGCGCAGCTCGAGGCGATCCAGCGTCTGGCGAAGATTCGCAGCCGGCACTGAGCCGCGCCGCGTATCTCGCGAAAGAAAGCAGCCTTCGGGCTGCTTTTTTTTCGTCCGTCGTTTTCGTCTGTTTTTTTGCGGGCCGGATCATATCGTCCGGTCGTGCTATTTCATCCGTCCGCCGCGATTTGCTGTCAGAGTATCGTCAGCCGCGCGCGTCATCATCCGTATTGAGGCTATCCGTCGCGACTGCGCGGCGGAGGCGGGCGGTGGAAGCGCGCAGGCCGATCAGACAAAAAGGACGGAGACATTCATGGCAGCAGACCTTGGCGTGGGGGCGCTGATCGCGCCCGAAAACGGATTGTCGTACGTGCGCGGCACGACCGACGTGCCGCTCTCGGAAGCGACGCTCGGCCGGTTCCTGCTCGACACGGCCGGCCGCTTTCCCGATCGTCCGGCCGTCGTGTTCCGCGAGCAGCAGGTGCGCTGGACCTGGCGCGAGTTCGCGAACGAGGTCGACGTACTGGCGGCCGGCCTCGCGTCGCTCGGCATCGTGAAGGGCGACCGCGTCGGCATCTGGTCGCCGAACCGCAGCGAATGGCTGCTCACGCAGTTCGCGACCGCGCGGATCGGCGCGGTGCTCGTCAACATCAATCCGGCCTACCGGCTGTCGGAGCTCGAATACGCGCTCAACAAGGTCGGCTGCAAGGCCGTGATCGCCGCCGAGCGCTTCAAGACATCCGCGTACGTCGAGATGCTGCAGACCATCGCGCCGGAGCTCGCGACCGCGACGCCGGGCGACCTGCATGCGGCGCGCGTGCCGAGCCTGCGCACGGTCGTGTCGATGGGCGACGTCGCGCCGGCCGGCATGTTCCGCTTCGCGGACCTGATGGCGCGCGGCCGCCAGGCCGTCGATCCCGCGTTGCTCGATGCGATCGGCGCGACGCTCACGGCCAACGAGCCGATCAACATCCAGTTCACGAGCGGTACGACGGGCAGCCCGAAGGGCGCGACGCTCACGCATCGCAACGTCGTCAACAACGGGCGCTCGATCGCGACGGCGATGCGTTTCACCGAGCAGGACACGCTGTGCATCCCGGTGCCGCTGTATCACTGCTTCGGGATGGTGCTCGCGGTGCTCGCATGCGTGTCGAAGGGCGCGGCGATGGTGTTCCCGGGCGAAGCATTCGACCCGGTCGCGACGCTCGCGGCGGTGGCCGACGAACGCTGCACCGCGCTGCACGGCGTGCCGACGATGTTCATCGCCGAGCTCGATCATCCCGCGTTCCCGACATTCGACCTGTCGACGCTGCGCACCGGGATCATGGCCGGCTCGCCGTGCCCGATCGAGACGATGAAGCGCGTCGTGTCGCAGATGCACCTATCGGAAATCACGATCGCATACGGGATGACGGAGACGAGCCCCGTGTCGTTCCAGAGCTCGACCGACGATCCGCTCGAGAAGCGCACGACCACGGTGGGGCGCATCCAGCCGCATCTGGAGGTGAAGGTCGTCGATCCGAGCGGCGCCATCGTGCCGGTCGGCGCGACGGGCGAGCTGTGCACGAAGGGCTATTCAGTGATGCTCGGCTACTGGGACGACGACGCGAAGACGCGCGAGGTGCTGGTGGACGGCTGGATGCACACGGGCGACCTGGCGACGCTCGACGCGGACGGCTACTGCAACATCGTCGGCCGGCTGAAGGACATGGTGATCCGCGGCGGCGAGAACGTCTATCCGCGCGAGATCGAGGAATTCCTGTTTCGGCATCCGAAGATTCAGAGCGCGCAGGTATTCGGCGTGCCCGATGTGAAGTACGGCGAGGAGCTGTGCGCGTGGATCGTGCTGCGCGCGGACGAGCAGATGACCGAGGACGACGTGCGTGCCTTCTGCCAAGGGCAGATCGCGCACTACAAGATCCCGCGCTACATCCGCTTCGTCGACGAGCTGCCGATGACGGTGACGGGCAAGGTGCAGAAGTTCGTGATGCGCGACCGGATGATCGAGGAGCTGAAGCTCGACGTGCAGAAGACCGCGTAGTGCGGCATTGAGGGCGGGAAAAACGCGGCGGCCTGCGGGCCGTTGCGCTTTCGATGGACGAAAAAAAGCGGGCTTATTAGCCCGCTAAAAACCACACGCTACGGGGTTAGCGCGAGGAGACCAAAGATGAAACCGAGTCCGGCGGGGGGGCCGGAAACGACTCCAACAGGGATGCCCCTTGGAAGGGCTTCGGTACGTGACCGACTGGCTCGCAGCGCTTCGCGTCCGCTCACACTTGGCACACGAGACCGCATCCGTGTTGAAACCGTTGAGGCCATTGTGGGCGAATTAATGACCCCTCGCGGTAACAAAGTGTTTCAGGTTGTAACGCCCGCCAGATAAGGCTTTCCGGGATTTTTTTCTGTTTTTGAGGGTCTGAAAAAGGTCATTTTTACCCATATTTTCCGCAGCGTTTTCAGCGCATGCGCACGATGCGTTTTTCGTGCGTATCAGGCTCGACGAACTGCCGATTTACACGCGAGAAAATGCGCGGTTCGGCCGATACCGCGCATGACGAGTCATTCGTCAGAAAGATTTTGAAACGTGATTGGCCTGCGCGGAAGTCGGCCGTTCGGCCAATTCAGGGGCTGCCGGCCGATTTTGCCGGCGCCGGCACGCTGCGTCGAAGTGTAACGGCGGCGTTTCGGCCGCCGCCGCGCAGCGACTTTCGCGGGCGTCAGCCGCGGGGTCGGTGCCCGCTATCGACTACCTCGCGCGCACCCGCTTACTTCAGCCATTTGTCCGAAATCGCCTGGTATTCGCCGGTCGACAGCGCGAGATGCAGCCATTGATCGACGTACTGCTGGAACGCGACGTCGCCGCGCGGCACCATGTACGCCTTCTCGCCGAACTGGAACGGCTTGTCCGGATGCACCGAGCACAGGCCCGGATTCAGCTTTTGCTGCAGTAGCGTCTCGGACGCATCCGTCACCATCACGTCCGCCTTGCCCGCGAGGATTTGTTTGAAGATCGTTACGTTGTCCGGATAGACGGTGAGGTTCGCGTGCGTGAAATACTGCTTCGCGAAACGCTCGTTGGTGCCGCCCGGGTTCACGATCACGCGCGTTTCGGGCCGGTCGATCTGCGCGACGGTCTGGTATTTGTCGGCGTCCGCGCAGCGTACGATCGGCGTCTTGCCGTCCACGACGTACGGCTGCGTGAAGAACACGCGCTTCTGGCGCTCGAGCGTCGTCGAGACGCCGCCCACCGCGATGTCGCATTTCGCGACGAAGTCGCCGGTCAGGTTCGGCCAGCTCGTCTTCACGTAGTCGGTCTTCACGCCCAGCGACTTCGCGAGCGACTCGGCCATGTCGATGTCGATGCCCTCGAAGCGGCCGTCCGCACGGTAGTACGAATACGGCTTGTAGTCGCCCGTCGTGC
>NZ_CAJNKE010000025.1 GCF_905232215.1 Burkholderia sp. LMG 13014 | reverse complement strand
GCCGGCGAGGAAATCGACGTAGCGCGCGCTGTGCGCGGCCGCGTAGCGGGCGCGGTCGAACGGCTTCGGCGCGATCACGTCGCCGAGGCCGGCGGCGCGCACCTGCGCGAGCACCGTTTCGGCGCGAAGGGGGTTTTCGAACGAATCGGTGATCGCGCCGTCCTTCAGTTCGACGCCGCGATGCAGTTGGTGATCGCTGCTGTAGACCGTGAGCATGGTTGACCGTTGCAGTGAGGGTGGCAACAGTTTATTGACGGCAACCGGCAATAGCTTTGCTTTCGACGCGCGGCTTTTATACAATTTTGAGAAAACCGCCTACGGAATCCCGGAAATGAGCAAAAATCGCGCTTCGGCTGAACTGGATGGCGTCGACCGCGCCATGCTGCGCCTGCTGCAGGACGACGGCGCGCTGTCGAACGCGACGCTCGGCGAGAAGCTGTCGCTGAGCGTCACGCCCTGCTGGCGCCGCCGCAAGCGGCTCGAGGACGAGGGCGTGATCACCGGCTACCAGGCGAACCTCGACCGGCGCGCGCTCGGCATGAACGTGTTCGCGTTCGTGCAGGTGACGTTCAACATGCATTCCGACCAGGATTCGGATCACTTCGAGGACGTGATGCGGCGTCACGACGAAGTGACGTCCTGCCACAAGATCACCGGCGCGGCCGACTACATCCTGCAGGTCGTCGCGGCCGATCTCGACGCGTATGCGGAATTCGTCGAGCGTGTGCTGCGCAAGCAGGCCGGGGTGTCGTCGATCCAGTCGAGCCTCGCGTTGCGCGAAGTGAAGTTCTCGTCGCGCGTGCCGGTGCCGGACGCCTGAACGACACGACGAACGTGCGGGCCTTCACCCGATTCTCCGAAACTCATCCCATGGAGCACTACCTGATGAAGCGTTTCCTCCCTTCCGCTTCGCTGGCCGCCACGCTGGCCTGCGCGTTCGCATTGAGCGCCTGTGCCGCGCAATCCACGCCGCCGGCTCAGTCGCCGGCTCAAGCAACGGCGCCGGCCGTACCGCCGATGCCCGGCAGCGATCGCGATGCGCACGGTTGCATCCCGTCGGCCGGCTATTCGTGGTGCGAAGCAACGCAACAATGCGAGCGCCCATGGGAACTCGCCAAGCAAAAGGGCTTCGCGAATTCGGCGCAAGCGTACGACCAGTTCTGCCGGAACGCCGCCGCGAAGTAAAGTGACGTGACGTCACGCGTTCGTGTCGCGGCGCGCTGCCGCGACACGACGCAGCACCCCTCGAAATACCCTCCCGATCCCGCGCAGTTATCCCCAGCTTTCCCGGTTCCCGCGACTGTCATTCCGGAAACCCGGACACACAAAAAACCCCACGAAAACAACGGTATTTTTCGTTTGTGACACAGCAAACGAGTTCGGTTACATTACGCGCCCCTTGCCATCCCGCCCCCGCAAAACGCGTCGCGCGCGGCCTCTTTCCACGCAGCCTGAAGCGCCTTCCGCTCAGGCTTGCCGCAAGGGCCCGGGCGCGTCGTGCGCCACTGTGACGCAGGCGCTTGCCTGCCCGCAGGAAGCCGATCCGAAGGTGTCCTTCCCGACGGTTTCGCGTGCGCAAATGCAACGGCGCGCGGCGTCGATCCGGAATTCCGGATTCGCGATCCGGATCTCCGGATCCGCGTTTCTCCGCGATCGACACCCGTGCCGGGCGGTCTGGCAAACCGATGCATCCAAGTTGAAAAAGGGATCTGCTGTGATCAAAACGTTACGGGTAATACTGTCGGCGCTCGCGCTGTGCGTCGCCGCGTCGTCCGCGCATGCCGCCGATACGAAGAAGGTCGACGTCCTGCTGGTGGGCGGCGGCATCATGAGCTCGACGCTCGGCGTCTGGCTGCACGAGCTTCAACCTGACTGGTCGATGACGATGGTCGAACGCCTCGACGGCGTCGCGCTGGAAAGCTCGAACGGCTGGAACAATGCCGGCACCGGCCACTCGGCACTCGCCGAACTGAACTACACGCCGGAGAAGGCGGACGGCAAGATCGACATCTCGAAGGCCATCGAGATCAACGAGTCGTTCCAGATCTCGCGCCAGTTCTGGGCGTGGCAGGTCAAGCAGGGCGTGCTGAAGAACCCGCATTCGTTCATCAACTCGACGCCGCACATGAGCTTCGTGTGGGGCGACGACAACGTCCGCTTCCTGAAGAAGCGCTACGAAGCGCTGCAGGCGAGCCCGCTGTTCCGCGGGATGCAGTATTCGGAAGACTACGACCAGATCAAGCAGTGGGTGCCGCTGATGATGGAAGGCCGCGACCGCAACCAGAAGGTCGCGGCGACGTGGACGCCGATCGGCACCGACGTGAACTTCGGCGAGATCACGCGCCAGTTCGTCGGCTACCTGAAGACGCAGCCGAACTTCACGCTGTCGCTGTCGAGCGAAGTGCGCGAGATCTCGCGCAATGCCGACGGCACGTGGCACGTGAGCTGGGTCAAGCTGCACTCGGATGAACCGGCGCAATCGGTCGACGCGAAGTTCGTGTTCATCGGCGCGGGCGGCGGTGCGCTGCACCTGCTGCAGGCGTCGGGCATCCCCGAGGCGAAGGACTACGGCGCGTTCCCGGTCGGCGGCTCGTTCCTCGTGACGGACAACCCCGAAGTCGTGAAGCAGCATTTGGCGAAGGCATACGGCAAGGCATCGGTCGGCTCGCCGCCGATGTCGGTGCCGCACCTCGACACGCGGATCATCGACGGCAAGAAGATCATCCTGTTCGGGCCGTTCGCGACGTTCTCGACCAAGTTCCTGAAGAACGGTTCGTACTTCGACCTGCTCAAGAGCACCAACACGCACAACGTCGCGCCGATGATGCGCGTGGGCGTGGACGAATTCCCGCTGGTCCAGTACCTCGCCGGCCAGCTGATGCTGTCCGATGACGACCGCTTCAACGCGCTGAAGGAATACTTCCCGAACGCGAAGAAGGAAGACTGGCGCCTGTGGCAAGCCGGCCAGCGCGTGCAGATCATCAAGCGCGACCCGGTGAAGGGTGGCGTGCTGAAGCTCGGCACCGAGATCGTCGCGTCGCAGGACGGCAGCATCGCGGGCCTGCTCGGCGCATCGCCGGGCGCGTCGACGGCCGCGCCGATCATGCTGAACCTGATGAAGAAGGTGTTCAAGGACAAGGTCGCGACGCCCGAATGGCAGCAGAAGATCCGCCAGATCGTGCCGAGCTACGGTACGAAGCTGAACGACAGCCCGGCGAAGGTCGTCGAGGAATGGACGTACACCAGCGACGTGCTGCAGCTGTCGCCGCCGCCGAAGATCGACGTCAACACGCCGTCGCAGGCCACCGGCACCGCGCCGGCCCGCCCGGCGAAGGCCTCGGCCGACATGGCGCTGTAACGCGCCGCGCGATACCGTTGCGCCGCATGACACGGCCGCCCTTCGGGGCGGCCGTTTTTCTTGGTGGCGGTGATCGGGGCCTGTTTTCGCAAATACCGGGCCATGAATGCCCGCCATCCCCGAAAGCGTCGCCCGCAGCCGGTCGCCCACAGCCGATCGTCCGCAACCGGCCGCCCGCTTCCGCTAGAATTGCGGCACGCGCGACCCCGTCGCCGCCCGATCCATCATCCGCATCGACGCAATCCAAGCGACGCCCGATGCGGCCCGCGCCCTAGCCGCGCGAGCGCCGCACGCCGTTGCCGCGCCCGCCCGGGCGCGCCATCAACCGAATTCAGCTGGAGAAAGACCGTGTTTACCTGCCGAAACCAGAGCTGCGGCACGCAGTGGGAGCAGTCCGACGTCGTCATCAAGGACGAAGGCCAGGGGCTGCTGTTCCGCTGCCCGCTGTGCGGCGCGCGCAACTACCTCGAACGCTTCGAAGACGACGAAGGCACGGTCGTCTACGAGCAGATGGAAGGCCGCCCTTACCTCGGAGACGTGGAATGACCCAGCCGACCGCCACGCCGTTCAGCGCGCTGCCGCTGACGCCCGCCACGCTCGCGAACCTCGCGCAGCTCGGCTATGTCGACATGACGCCGATCCAGGCCGCGAGCCTGCCGATCGCGCTGGCCGGCCAGGACCTGATCGCGCAGGCGAAGACGGGCAGCGGCAAGACCGCCGCGTTCTCGCTCGCGCTGCTGGCGCGCCTCGATGCGCGCAGCTTCGACGTGCAGGCGATGATCCTGTGCCCGACGCGCGAACTCGCCGACCAGGTCGCGCAGGAAGTGCGCCGCCTCGCGCGCGCCGAAGAAAACGTGAAGGTGCTGACGCTGTGCGGCGGCACGCCGATGCGCCCGCAGGCGCAGAGCCTCGAGCACGGCGCACACATCGTCGTCGGCACGCCGGGCCGCATCATGGATCACCTCGATCGCGGCAACCTGAAGCTCGACGCGCTGAACACGCTGGTACTCGACGAAGCCGACCGGATGCTCGACATGGGCTTCTTCGACGACATCGCGAAGGTCGCGCGGATGTGCCCGACCACGCGCCAGACGCTGCTGTTCTCCGCGACCTATCCGGACGGCATCGTGAAGCTGAGCCAGCAATTCCTGCGCAACCCGAAGGAAGTGAAGCTCGAAGAGCGCCACGACAACAGCAAGATCCGCCAGCGCTTCTATGAAGTGACGGAAGACGAGCGGCTGCATGCGGTGGGCCAGCTGCTGAACCACTACCGGCCGGTAAGCACGATCGCGTTCTGCAACACGAAGCAGCAGTGCCGCGACCTGCTCGACGTGCTGCACGCGCAGGGCTTCCACGCGCTCGCGCTGCACGGCGAGCTCGACCAGCGCGAACGCGACCAGGTGCTGATCCAGTTCGCGAACCGCAGCTGCTCGGTGCTGGTCGCAACCGACGTCGCCGCGCGCGGGCTCGACATCGCGCAGCTCGAAGCGGTGATCAACGTCGACGTGACGCCCGACCCCGAAGTGCACGTGCACCGCATCGGCCGCACGGGCCGCGCGGACCAGGACGGCTGGGCGCTGAGCCTCGCGAGCATGGACGAGATGGGCCGCGTCGGCGGGATCGAGCAGGCGCAGAAGCGCGACGTCGAATGGCATCCGCTCGCGGAACTGACGCCGGCCGACGACGGCGTGCTGACGCCGCCGATGGAAACGCTGCAGATCCTCGGCGGGCGCAAGGACAAGATCCGTCCGGGCGACGTGCTCGGCGCGCTGACCGGCGACGCCGGGTTCGACGGCAAGCAGATCGGCAAGATCAACGTGACCGAGTTCTCGACCTATGTCGCGCTCGAGCGCGGCGTGGCGCGCGACGCGCTGCGCAAGCTCAATGCAGGGAAGATCAAGGGCAAGCGGGTCAAGGTCCGGTTGATGGACGAAGAGTAATACCGGCGCGCGCCGCGGCACTCACGCGGCTGAAGCCGCACGCGATAAATGCGCCTGCTCAAGCGCGTTAAATAGGTAGGTAGAAAAAATTCGCGTAGCGTAAGTATATTTACGCCAATGAAGAGGGCCGGTCAGTACATCGACCGGCCCAGCATATCCGATCACTGTCCTGTAGCAGCCTCGATCGCGTCCGTGTCCCACTTCCCACGTCGCGTTGCCTCGGCCAGCATTCCCAGCGTCAGCGGCCGCCGCTTCGGCTGGCGCAGCCGCTTTACGAACAGCCCGATGAGTGACGACAGCAGCTCCTGACCTTCGGGGCCGAAATAGCGCCGATACGGGAATCCTTGGGCGTCGACGCCAAATGTCTCTGCCCACCTATCTATGAACTCCACGCCGTCGAGGCCCGTGACGCCGAGATCCTGCTCAAGCCGGGATTCCGGCTGCAGGTTCAGCTTCCCGCCGAACAACGGCCGACCGAGTTCCTCGCGTGTAAAGGCCTCCAGGCGTTCCCAGGTATCGTCTTTCATGGTTCAAAGCATCCGGTCTTCGGGCTTCACGATGCGGTTGTAGGTCGACACAGTGTTGCGCATGATCAGGAACGCGTCGCGAGCGTTGATGGACGCGGCCGGCGCAATACTGATCAGCGGTTCACTGAATTGCGGGTGCCATGGCAAAGCTTTGGGATATTGTGGTCGACTTCGGCGAAGCTCGACGCTGCAGAGCAGGTGCTTGCCGGCACCGTTGACATGTACCGAGAGATCGCCGGCATGCTCGAAAGCACGAAACGGGGCAATTTCGAGGCGCAGGGGCGTCCGGCGTGGGTGCCGCTTGCGAAATCCACTGAGAGAGATGCTGAAGCGGAATAACGGGGGCAGCGTCCTGAAAACACTGCAAGATCACAGAACCCTTTCCGTAAACGTCTCGACCGATTTCGTGCCGGACTATGCGCTGATTGGCGCCGCCACGCCATATGCGCGTATTCATCGGCTCGGCGGGAGGTTTTCCCATCCTGCGCGCAGCGTGACGGTACGACTTCGCACCACAGCGAAGGGCGCTTTGGTCCGGCAGGCAGACCACAAAAATCTGGCCGTCTTTGCCCGAGACTCCCATAAACGGGGGCGGGAGAGCTGGCACGAGGTTGGCGAGTACACTGCCAGGATTCCAGCGCGGCCGTATTTGCCGTTCAGCGGGCCGCCCAATGCGCCCGTTCTGCAGCCGGAGGCCGAGCGCGGCATGCAGGACATTGTGGTCCGTATCACGCGGCGCGCTCACCCAACATCGCCAGATACTGCCGTACCGCCCCCCATTCCCCGCCGATCCGGCTGATCGCGACGAGTTCGGAGCCCGGCACGCCGCCGGCGAGTTTCCGGTACACGATGTTCGGCGCCGCGATCCGGCTCAACGGCGACGGCACCAGCGCCACCCCGAGGCCAGCCCCCGTCAACGCCAGCACCGACAGCGTGCTGCTCACCTTGTGTGCGATGCGCGGCGTCTTGCCGAGCACCTGCCGCAGGATCGCAAGCTGCCCTTCGTCGTCACCGTCCGCCGCGTAGAAAATGAACGGCTCGTCCGCGAGTGCCGCGACGCTCACCGAGCGCTGCTTCGCGAACGCGTGCCGGTCGTTCATCATCACGTCCCACGCCCAGCTGCCGACCGTCCGCACGGCCAGCTTCGGATCGAACGCCGTGCCGAACGCCGGGCAATAGCCGATGTCGAGCCGGCCCGCGAGGATCGCGTCCTGCTGCGCGGCCGGCGCCATCTCGTGCAGGTCGAGCGTCACCTCCGGCCACGCCGCATGAAACGCAATCAGGTCGTCGGACAGCCGCCCCGTCGCGACCGCATTGCCGACGAAGCCGATCCGCACCACGCCCGTCTCGCCACGTGCCGCGCGCTGTACGACCGCCTTCGCGCGCTCGGCCTGCTCGAGCGTGTGCCGCGCCTCGGTCACCAGCAGCCGGCCGGCGTCCGTCAGCGCCACCTTGCGCGTGCTGCGCTCGAACAGCGGCGTGCCCAGTTCCTCCTCGAGCGCGCGAATCTGCATGCTCAGCGCGGGCTGCACGATATGCAGCCGCTCCGCCGCACGGCCGAAATGCCCCTCTTCGGCAACCGCGAGAAAGTAGCGCAAATGGCGAAGGTCCATACGGTCTATTCATCACTGAAAACAATCAATCCTGAAATTTAATCTATTTGATTGAAAAATCAACCACGCGCATCCTGACGGTCAGACGTTGCACCGCAGCGCACTTCCACAGGAGCCGAATCATGTCCGACCGCAACCGTATCGATGTTCACCAACACGTCGTCCCGCCGTTCTGGGCCGATGCACTGCCCGCCCACGGCGGCGATCCGTCCGGCTGGGGCAGCCCCACCTGGAGCCCGGAAGGCGCGATCGCGTTCATGGATTCGCTCGAGATCGAGACCGGCGTGCTGTCGCTGACGGCGCCCGGCGTCCAGGGCTGGAACGGCCAGGCCAAGCGCGACATGGCGCGCCAGGTCAACGAATACGTGGCCGGACTCGTCGCAAAGTGGCCGACCCGCTTCGGCAACTTCGCGACGCTGCCGCTGCCCGACGTCGACGGCACGCTCGCCGAAATCGGCCACGCGTTCGACACGCTGAAAGCCGACGGCGTCGTGCTGCTGAGCAACTACGGCGGCGTCTATCTGGCGATCCGGCCTTCGAATCCGTCTGGGCAGAACTCGACCGCCGCCGCGCGGTCGTGTTCATCCACCCGGCGAAGCCCGCGATCGATGCGATACCCGGGATGCCCGGCCCGCTGCTCGACTATCCGTTCGATACGACGCGCACGGCCGTCCAGCTCGTGCTCAACGGCGTGATCGCGCGGCACCCGAACGTGCGGATCATCCTGTCGCACGCGGGCGGCTTCCTGCCGTACACCGCGTACCGCTTTGCCGAACTCGCACCGGGCGTGCGCAACGATGTGCCGAACCGTGACGGGCTGCTCGACCTGCTGCGCACGTTCTACTTCGATACCGCGCTGTCGTCGCCGTCCGCGCTGCCGAGCCTCACCGCGTTCGCGCACCCCGATCGCGTGCTGTACGGCAGCGACTTCCCGTACGCGCCGCCCGCAGTCAGCACGTCGTTCACCCACGCGCAGGATGCGTATGCGGCACTCGGCGCCGACCGCCACGCCGCGATCAACCGTGCGAACGCATTGCCGCTGTTCCCGCGTCTCGCTGCGCTCGCGCGGTAACGGATGACGCAGTAAAGCGTGACGCCCCGCAACGGCGGCGTCACGCGTGCAACCGGCTGCGCGCCGTCAGGTCAGAACGGAATGACGGCCTTCGCCCACACGGCCTCCCCGGCCGGCCGGTTGCGCACGAAGAACTCCTTCACGACCCGCGCTTCCACGCTGATCTTGCTGAACTGATAGCGAAATCCCGGCCCGATCGCGAAGGTCTGCCCGCGAAAGCCGTCGCCCGCGACCGGCTGGCCGTTCTGCATGTCGTCCGTGGTCTGCTTGACGAAGTAGCCGGACAACCCGACCCGCGCCTTCGGCGTGACCGCATAGCTCGCCGAATAGTCGACGTGAAACAGGTTCCCCGAGTGATAGTGCGTGTCGTTGTTCGGCGAGTTGAAGCTGTACGTGATCTTCGCGGACACCTCGACCTCGTCGTTCGGCAGCCACGACACGCCGAACACCGGCCGCGCGGTGTAGTAGTTCTTGCCCGTGTTCAGCGCCGAATGCGCGTCATACTGCCCGGTCGGAAACACGAACTCGATCGCCGCGACCGTGCGCAACGCGCCCGAACCCCACGCGATCAGCGCGGGGCTGACAATCAGGTCGCCGAGATTGGTGCGGTCGAACGACGCGCCGCCCGCATCGAGCGCAAGGTGCTGCATCGGCAGCACCGCATACGCGCCATAGCGCCCGCCGAGCACCGACAGGTTCGACATCCAGACCACGCGCGGAATAAGCACGTCCGCATCGAGCTTGAAGCCCGGCACCGAACCATTGCCGTGGGAATCGTTGAAGCGCGACGCGTGGTAATGCGTGTAGTACAGCAGCGCGTACAACCCGGCCGGCGGCAGCGCGCCGGCAAAAAATGCCTCGGCGCCCTCGCCGATCGTGTCGCCGCCGCCCTCCGCCGCCCTCCGTCGCCCATGCGCCCGTGCTCAATGCGATGCCCGCGCATGCGGCGAGCGAACACAACCCGAATGCAGACTTCCGTTTCATCGATGTCTCCAATATTCGTTCTACTGAATTGATTTTTTATAGGTGTGCCGTCATGGGCACCCGCATTGCCGCCGCTTGCGTCGGTGCTCGCTACGCGGCGGCAACACGTCCCGCCGATAGGCTATGCGCTGAAATGGTCGATGACGAGCTGGTTGAAGCGTGCTGCGTGCTCGATCTGCGTCCAGTGCCCGCACCGGCCGAACACGTGGAGCTGGGCATTCGGCAATAAATCGAGCAGTGTCAGCGAGCTGTCGAGCGGAATCACGCGGTCTTCGCGCCCGTGCACGATCAGCGTGTCGTGCGTCAGCGCGCGCAGCTTCGCTTCATCGCTTGCGAGCGCATCGACCCAGCGCTGGCGCGGCGCCGGAAACATGTTCGCGAACGCCTCCTGGTAGCCGGGCCGCACGCTCGCGTCGTAGCGCAGCTTCGCGAGTTCGTCGTTCACGAGCGCGCGATCGAACGCGAAGATGTCCAGCAGCGCGCGCATGTTGGCGATCGACGGCGTATAGCCCCATACCGCGTCGAGCCCTTCGGTCAGCGTGAAGCGCGTGCCGGCCGCGCCCATCAGCACGAGCTTGCCGACCCGCTCGGGCGCCCGGATCGCCAGCGCCAGCGCGAGCGCGCCGCCGAACGAATTGCCGACCACGTGCGCGCGCTCGATGTCGAGCGCGTCGAGCAGGCCGAGCGCGTGATCGACCCAGTGGTCCATCGAATAGCGGTATCCGGCCGGACGCTCGGTTTCGCCGAATCCCGCCATGTCCGGCGCGATCACGCGAAACTGCCGCGCGAGCGCGGGCATCGTGAGCCGCCAGTTCGCATAGGCGGTCACACCCGGCCCCGAGCCATGGATCAGCAGCACGGGCGGCCCGTCGCCGGCATCGTGATAGTTCGTGTCGATACCGCCGGCAACGATCCGGCGGCCGATTTCAGGATTGGATGACATGACGCTCCTTCAGTCGATTCATGGGGACGTGGCGCGTTACCGCCCGCGCTGTTTCGCGCTCTGCCCGCCGATCCCGAAATGCGCCTTCGGCATCTCGGTGATGATCACGCGCACCGATTCGACCGGCGCATCGAGCGAGCGATGAATGGCCTGCGTGACTTCGGCGATCAGGCGTTCCTTCTTGTCGTCGTCGCGGCCTTCGAGGATGTAGAGATGAGCAACCGGCACGATGGCCTCCTGTTTGGTCATGTTTCGTTCAGATGAAACGCAGGCCGATCGAGCCGATGTCCTGCACGCGCAGCGTCACGCTGTCGCCGGCTTCGACGGCCACCGCCTCGGTGATGCCGCCCGACAGGATCAGGCTGCCCGCGGGAATCGATTCGCCGCGCGCACCGAGGTGGTTCGCGAGCATCGCGACCGCGGCGGCCGGATGCCCGAGCACCGCCGCGCCGGCGCCGAACGCCACCGGCAGGCCGTTTTTCTCGAGCACGATGCCGAGCGTGCGCAGGTCGACGCCCTCCACCGCGAGCGGCCGCCCGCCCGCGACGAAGCGCGCGGCCGACGTGTTGTCGGCCACCACGCTCTTCAGGTCGAACTTGAAGTCGCGGTAACGGCTGTCGATCACCTCGATGCCGGCGATGACAAAATCCGTCGCGGCAAGCACCGCGCCGATATGGCAGCCCGGTCCTTTCAGCTCGGCCTTGGTCACGAATGCGATCTCGGGCTCCACCTTCGGATGGATCAGTGCCGACGTGTCGCACTCGCCGCCGTCGGGCAGGTCGTACAGATCGGTGAGGAAGCCGAACACGGGCGTATCGACGCCCATCTGGCGCATCTTCGCGTGCGACGTCAGGCCGGCCTTGTAGCCGACGATCCGCGCACCGCGCCCGAGTTGCCGGCGGCGGATGGCGTCCTGCACCGCGTAGGCATCGTCCCAGTCCATCTCCGGATGACGGTCGGTGATCTTCGGCGTGTCGCGCGCGTCGCGCATGCAGCCGTCGAGATGCTCGGCGAGCGCTTCGACGATATCGGTGGTCAGGTTCATGCAGCCTCCCGCTTGGCTTGCGCCGCGCGCGCCTTCGCGAGCGTCAGCGCGGTGTCTTCGATCATGTCCTCCTGCCCGCCGACCATCCCGCGCCGGCCCAGCTCGACGAGAATGTCGCGTGCCGGAATCCCGTGCTTGTCGCCCGCGCGCTTCGCGAACAGCAGGAACGAGCCGTACACGCCCGCGTAGCCGAGCGTCAGTGCGTCGCGGTCGAGCCGGATCGGGAAATCCATCATCGGCACGACGAGATCCTCCGCGACGTCCTGGATCTTCCACACGTCGACGCCCGTCTCGATGCCCATCCGCTCGCACACGGCAACAAACACTTCGAGCGGCGTATTGCCCGCGCCCGCGCCGAGCCCGGCCGCCGCGCCGTCGATCCGGTTCGCGCCGGCCTCGATCGCGGCGATCGAGTTCGCGACGCCCATCGCGAGGTTGTGGTGGCCGTGAAAACCGAGCTCCGTCTGCGGCTGCAGCGCGTCGCGCACCGCGCCGAGGCGCGCCTTCACGTCGTCGGGCAGCATGTAGCCGGCGGAATCGGTGATGTAGATGCAGTTCGCGCCGTACGACTCCATCAGCTTCGCCTGCTTCACGAGCCCTTCCGGGCTGTTCATGTGGCTCATCATCAGGAAGCCGACGGTATCCATGTCGAGCTTGCGCGCCATCGCGATGTGCTGCTCGGAGACATCCGCCTCGGTGCAGTGCGTCGCGACGCGGATCGTATGCACGCCGAGCGCGTGCGCCTCCTTCAGATGGTCGACGGTGCCGATGCCCGGCAGCAGCAGCGCCGATACCTTCGCGCGCTTGAGCAGCGGGATCACCGCGCCGAGGTATTCGGCGTCGGTGTGCGCGGGAAAGCCGTAGTTGACCGACGAGCCGCCGAGCCCGTCGCCGTGCGTGACTTCGATCAGCGGCACGCCGGCCGCGTCGAGCCCGGTCGCCACCGCGCGCATCTGGTCGAGCGTCATCTGGTGACGCTTCGGGTGCATGCCGTCACGCAGCGTCATGTCGTGGACGGTGATTCGCTTGCCTTTGAGGTTCATTGCCGTTTCCTTGTTCGTCCGGTCGTGGGATGAGCGCGCGTCAGGCTGCCTGCGCGGCCGGCTGGAGCGCGAGGCGGCCGGCCAGCAGCTCCTCGGCGAACATCTCGGCGGTGCGCGCGGCGGCGGCCGTCATGATGTCGAGGTTGCCCGCGTATTTCGGCAGGTAGTCGCCGAGGCCTTCGACTTCGAGGTAAATCGACACGCGGTTGCCGTCGAACACGGGCCCGTTGACGAGCCGGTAGCCGGGCACGTAGCGCTGCACGTCGGCGATCATCGCGTGCACCGATTCGACGATGCGCGCCTCGTCGGGTGCGGTCTCGGTCAGGCAGTGCACGGTGTCGCGCATGATCAGCGGCGGGTCGGCCGGGTTGATCACGATGATCGCCTTGCCTTCCTTCGCGCCGCCGACCTGTGCGACCGCCGCCGCCGTGGTGCGCGTGAATTCGTCGATGTTCTTGCGCGTGCCGGGGCCGACCGAGCGCGACGACACCGTCGCGACGATCTCGCCGTAGGCAACCGGCTGCACGCGGGACACCGCGCGCACCATCGGGATCGTCGCCTGGCCGCCGCACGTGACCATGTTCACGTTCATCTCGCCGGAGCCGATGTGCTCCATCAGGTTCACGGGCGGCACGCAGTACGGGCCGATCGCGGCCGGCGTCAGGTCGATCATCAGCACGCCGAGCGCATTGAGCTTGCGGCTGTTCTCCGCGTGCACATACGCGCTCGTCGCGTCGAACGCGATCTGCACGCCGTCGGCCTGCACGTGCGGCAGCAGGCCGTCAACGCCGTCCGCGGTCGTCTTCAGGCCGAGTTCGCGCGCACGCTTCAGGCCGTCGGAATCGGGATCGATGCCGACCATCCAGACGGGTTCGAGCACGGGGCTGCGCATGAGTTTGGCGAGCAGGTCGGTGCCGATGTTGCCGGGGCCGATCAGCGCGCAGCGGATCTTTCGGGTCATGGGGAATTCCTCGTTTGCCAGTGAAGGGGAACGGCGCCGCTCACGCGAACCGCACCGAACATGCGCCGATCCCGCCGATCGACACGCGGAAGTTGTCGCCGGGGCCGGCCGGCGCCATCGCGGCGAGCGCGCCGGACAGGATCACTTCGCCGGCCTTCAGCGGGATGCCGAGCCGGCCGAGCGTATTGGCGAGCCACGCGACGGCATTGACCGGCGAGCCGAGCGCGGCCGCGCCGGCGCCGGTGCCGATCACGTCGCCGTTCTTCTCGAGCACCATCCCGCAGGTCGCGAGATCGACGCGGCGCGTGCTCACCGCCTGGTCGCCGAGCACGAACACGCCGCACGACGCGTTGTCGGCCACGGTGTCGCCGATCCGGATCTTCCAGTCGCGAATCCGCGAATCGACGATCTCGAAGCACGGCATCACGCACTCGGTCGCGGCCAGCACCATTGCGTTCGTCACGCCGGGCCCGAGCAGGTCGCGCTTCAGCACGAACGCGATCTCGCCTTCGGCCTTCGGCTGGATCAGCGTGTCGAACGCGATGCACGCGCCGTCGCCGTAGACCATCCCCGACAGCAGGTAGCCGAAATCGGGCTGGTACACGCCGAGCATGTCCATCACGGCCTTCGACGTGACGCCGATCTTCTTGCCGATCACGGTTTCCCCGGCGTCCAGGCGGCGCTGCACGAAGCGCTGCTGGATCCGGTATGCGTCGTCGACCGACAGGTCCTCGTGCTGCGACGTCAGCGGCGCGATGGGCGTGCGCGAGGTCATCGCGTCGTACAGCCGGTCGCCCAGCGCGGTAATCAACGTGGAGTCCATAAGAGTGTTCCGATCAGTAACGGGTGGGTCAGAGCTTGATGCAGACGTTGCGCAGTTCCGTATAGAACTCGAGCGAATGCACGCCGCCTTCGCGGCCGATGCCCGATTGCTTCGCGCCGCCGAACGCGGTGCGCAGGTCGCGCAGGAACCAGGAATTGACCCACGCGATGCCGACGTCGATCGACGCGGCGACACGATGCGCACGGGACAGGTTGGTGGTCCAGATCGCGGTCGACAGCCCGTATGCGTTCGCATTCGCGCGGCCGATCACCTCGGCTTCCGAATCGAACGGCATCACGAGCGTGCACGGCCCGAAAATCTCGTCGCGCGCGATCGGCGAATCGTCGCCGAGGCCCGTCCAGATGGTCGGCTGCACCCACGCACCGTCGCGCAGGTCGTCCGGCATGGACGGCACGCCGCCGCCCGTCACGACCGTCGCGCCGAGTTCTGCCGCCTGGCGGTAGTACGACAGCACCTTGTCGCGGTGCTCCTGGCTGATCAGCGGGCCGATGCCGGTCGTGTCCGCTTCCGGGCGGCCCGGCCGCAGTTGCTCGGCACCAGCCTTCAGCGCGGCGACGAAGCGCTCGAACAGCGGACGCTCGACATACACGCGCTCGGTGCCGAGGCACACCTGCCCGGCGTTCGCGAAGCACGAGCGCAGCGTGCCTTCGACAGCCGCATCGAAATCGCAATCGGCGAACACGATCGCCGCGTTCTTGCCGCCCATCTCGAGGCTGACCGGCCGCGCGCCGTCGGCCGCCGCCTTCATGATCGCCGCGCCGGTGCGCGTCTCGCCGGTGAACGTGATCGCGTTCACGCCCGGATGGGTCGTCAGGAATTCGCCGGCCGAGCCGGGCCCGAACCCGTGCACGACGTTGTAAACGCCGCGCGGCACGCCGGCTGCGTTCATCACCTCGCCGAGCAGCGCGGCCGTCTGCGGCGTTTCCTCCGACGGCTTCACGACCACCGTGTTGCCGCATGCGAGCGCGGGGCCGACCTTCCACGTCATCAGCAGCAGCGGCAGGTTCCACGGGCAGATCACGCCGACCACGCCGACCGGGCGGCGGATCGCGTAGTTGAGCGCGCCCGCGCCGTCCGGCGTTGCCATTTCGAAGGTTTCGCCCGGCACGTTCTTCACGACGTCGGCGAACACCTTGAAGTTCGCCGCGCCGCGCGGGATGTCGATGTGGCTCGCAAGGCTGACCGGCTTGCCGGTATCGGCCACTTCGGCTTCGAGAAAATCGTCGAAGCGGCGCGTGATGCCGTCGGCCACCGCGTACAGGATGTCGACGCGGCCGTGCAGGCGGCGCGCGCGATCACGGCGTTGTCGAGCGGCGAGCGCTTGTCGAACCAGCGGTCGCCCGCGCGATAGTCGCCGTCGATGAAGTTGCGGACGCGCCGCGGTTCCGGCTGCCCGCCGGCGGGGCCGCGTGTCGCGGCGAGAGATTCCGTGTCGTACATGATGTGGTTGCCGATAGTCGTGAATCCGTGATCCGGCGCGGTCGCGAAGGACGTTCGCGCGCCGCGTGCCGTGTTGCGTATGCCGCCCGTCACCCGCCGCCGAAGCCGGCCGCGTCGAGGCCTGCACGCGCGCATTGCTCGTCCTGCGCCTCGCTGCCGCCCGATACGCCGATGCCGCCGATCAACGCGCCGTCGTCGACGATCGGCAGCCCGCCGCCGAACGCGACGAAGCGCGGGCGCAACACGAGCCCCTGCCGCACGGCCGCCGAATGCGTGGCCAGCGCGTCGTGCCACGCACCGGTCGGCAAGCCGAAGCTCGCGGCCGTGTACGCCTTGTCGATCGCGATGTCGATCGAATGCAGCGGCGCGCCGGGCATTCGCACGAATGCCGCGAGCAGGCCGGCCGCATCGACGACCGCGACGTTCACGCGCACGCCGAGCCGCTCGGCCGCCTCTGCCGCCGCCTGCGCGGCGCGCGACGCGGCGGGCCAGTCGATCGTGCGCGTGACGACGCTGCGGGTCGAATCGTTGCTAGCCATGACGTTGTGCTCCTTGCGTGGGTCAGGTGTAGACGGTCGTGAACGCTTCGTTCAGTTCACCGGAATGGAAGAAGATCCCGCGCCCGAGCTCTTCCTCGGTCCACGTCGTGACCGGGCGGTCGGGCTGCGCGAGATAGCCGAGCCCCGCGAAGGTTTCGTTGCGGTTGCCGCTCGGATCGAAGAAATAGATGGTCGTGCCGCGCGTGATGCCGTGCCGCGTCGGCGCGACGTCGATCTTCACCTTGTTCTTCGCCATCACGTCGGCCGACTTCAGCACGTCGGCCCAGTCGTCGAGGAAGAACGCGATGTGATGCAGCCCGTTGCGCGGGCCGCCGACGAACGCGATGTCGTGCGGCGTCGAGCTGCGGAACATCCACGTCGCGGCCTGGATCGTGTTGCCCGGGCCGACCATGACCTGCTCGGCCAGATGGAAGTCCAGACACTCGGCCATGAAGCGCGTGTTCTCCTCGACACGGTTCACGCCGGCTTCCGGGTTCAGCTCGCACATCAGCAGGCAGTGGTCGAGCCAGTGCACGGCCGAGCCCGGAATGTCGTCGGGCCACGGATCGGGATTCAGCGAGCCGACCGCGGTGCCGACCAGCTCCTTCTTCGCGAAGAGGCGCAGCTCGTGCCCGCTCGGCAGCAGGAAGCGCAACTGGCGGCCCACCGCCGGCAGCGCGCCCTCGGGCAGCATCTCCGTCCGGATGCCGTACGCCTCGATCCGCTGCTGCAACGCGTCGAGATCGGCGTCGTGCTCGACCTTGTAAGCCGCATGCTTGAGCCCCGCCTGATCGGACGGCGACAGGATCAGCGAGTACCGATCCCATTCGTCCCAGCATTTCAGGTACACGTTGCCGGCCGCATCGCGCATCGTCTCCTGCATGCCGAGCACGCGGATGTAGTGACGCAGCGCCGCCTCCATGTCCATCACCTTCAGATTGACATGACCAATACGCATCACACCCATGGTGAGTCTCCTCCTGGTTACTTGTTGAATATCGGCGCCCCGGCGCAGGCCGAGCCGCAGAAAAACGGCTTTTTCAGCCGACCCGCCACTTCCAGCTCGACGTCGCCGTCCGGCGCGACGCGGCACGCGAGCGCATAGCCGTCGCGCTCTTCGTCGGCGCTCACGTGCGCGCGGCTGATCGGCCCGAGCCGATGCACGGCGCCGCGCAGCACACGCACCTTGCACACGCCGCACCCGCCGTTCAGGCAGCCGACCGGGATGCCGCGCCGGCCGAGCTTCGCCATACCGGCCAGCAGCGATTCGCCGGACGCGCACGCATAGCGCTCGTCGGTCTGCGCGATCGTTACCGTGGCGCACACGCGGCCCGCGTCCATCTCACACCCGCCGGAACAGCGGGCTGCGCGTCTGTTGCGCGTCGGCCGCCGAGATGAACTTCTCGTGATAGATGTCGCGCTCGAACAGGCGGCCCTTCATCAGCGCGGTGATGCACGCGTCGATCATCGCGGGCGGCCCGCACAGGTAGGCCTGATGACCCGAGAAGTCGCCGTCGAAATGCGTGTTCGCGACGTCGTGCACGAACCCTTGCGCGACCCCGCCGCCCGCATCCGCTGCGCCTTCGGACAGCGCCGGCACATACGTGAAGTTCGGGTAACGCTCGGCGAGCGCACGGAATTCGTCGTGGTAATAGAGTTCCTTCGCGTTGCGCTGGCCGTAGACCAGCGTGATCGGCGCGGTGACGCCGCCGTCGAGCAGGTCCGCGATCATCGAGCGCGGGCTCGACAGGCCCGAGCCGCCGGCCATGAAGATCATCGGCAACGCGGCCGAGCGGCGCACGAAGAAGCGGCCGTACGGGCCCGACAGCCGCACGCGGTCGCCGGTCGCCAGTTGCTCGTGCAGGTAGCCGGTGCCGAGCCCGCCCGGCACCTGCCGCACGTTCAACTCGATCTCGCCGGTGGCGGCGACGTCGGCCGGTGAATTCGCAATCGAGAACGCGCGGCTCTGCCCGAGCCCCGGAATCTCGAGCTGCACGTACTGGCCAGCCTGAAAATGGATCGGCTGCGACAGCTTCAGGCGGATCGACTTGATGGTCGGCGTGAGTGGCTCGATGCGCGTGACGTCCGCCGCGAAATCCTTGACCGGGATGATCTCGGCGTCGGGTTCCTCGTCGACGTCGGCCTCGATCACGGTGTCGGCCTGCAGCGTCGCGCAGCACGCGAGCGCCTTGCCCTCCTCGCGCTCGAAGTCCATCAGCGCGAACGGGTTCGCGTCGCCGAGATCGGTCTCGCCGTCGAGCACCGCGACCTTGCAGGTGCCGCACAGCCCGTGACAGCACGCGTGCGGAATGTAGATGCCCTGGCGCAGCGCCGCGTCGAGCATCGTCTGTCCTTCCTCGACCTCGATCGTGACGCCCAGCGGCTCGATGGTTAGTTGGTGGCTCATGATGGTTCGCCCGTCCGCGTCGCGGTCAGAAGCTCGCGCCGCCGAGGCCGTCGAGGCCCGGCGTGCGGAAGCTGATCAGGTCCTTGTGCCCGAGGCCGTTGCCGGCCAGGCTCTTCTCCGCGTCCGGCGCCCAGGGCTCGCCCGAGCGGAACCACTCGACGCGATCCCAGTCGATCTTCGCGAAATCCGGGTGGTAGCCGTAGACGGGCGGCAGCACGTCGCGCGCGAGCGCGCCGAACGGCAGGTCCGGCGGCAGCGGCAGGCAGAACGGCGCCGGGAACATCAGGTGGTCTTCCCAGCACACGTAGAGCAGCGGTGCGGGAAACTTCCCGACCGCGTCCTTGATCGGGAAGTCGTAGGGTTTGAGCGCGATGACGGCCATGCTTGTCTCCTGTCGGCCGGCGTTCGCGCGTGCGCGCGTGCGCCGGTCTCGTTCAAGGTTTCGTCGGTGTGACGTATTGATCAGTTGCTCGTGGCCTGGCCACGCCATGCCGCGAAGTTCTTCTGGTCTTCCGAGCCTTCGAAATCGAGGTTGTCTCGGCCCATGCCCACCGCGTAGTAATCGAGCACGGCGGCGAGCGGATCGAAGCCTTCCGCGCTCGGGTCCGCATCGGGCGGGAAGCAGTTGCCCTGGTGGATCTGGTGCACGGGCAGCCACGCCTGCACGTACTTCTGCGGCTCGTGATCGAAGATTTCCTTGCAGTGATCGCTGCAGAAATGGAACTTGTTGCCGAGGTAGTCCGATTCGCGCGCACCGATCTTCCGCGGGTTGCCGGGCTCGGTGAACAGCATCGGGATCTGGCAGGTCTGGCACAGCATCGGCAGCGTCTTCATGTAGAAGCGGTTGCCGGCCTTCGCCTGCTCGCCCCAGTAGTCGAAGCGCGGGCGGTAGTAGCGGTCGAACGAGTCGGGATACTTCGCGGACAGCCACGTCATCTCGTCCTCCGTCGGCACCCACGTGTGGAACGCGGACGCCGCGTTGAAGCCGTAGAACGTCGACCAGGCCTGGTGGCTGATGTGATCCTTGCCTTCGCACGCGTCCTGCCAGCCCTTCGGCTCGCGAATGCCGTAGCGCGCGAGATCCTTGAACAGCGCGCCGCCGTTCTGCTCCGCGTACATTTCCCACGATTCGCGCCAGCTCATTACGCGCTTCGGCTGCATGTAGTCCATCATCATCGCGACGAGCGTCAGCAGCCGGTAGCCGCGCCAGAACCACTTGTCGATCCAGCGCTGCACGATCGGCACGTTGCCCGGGTCCTGCTCGAGCAGGAACTTGATGCACTCGATGCCGAGCGTCATGTGGCGCGATTCGTCCGACTGCGCGGAAAAGCCGAACGTGACGGTCGACATGTCGCCGTTGTACGCCGCGCCCGACATGAACGGCACGAACAGCAGGTTCGTCAGCACGTATTCGAACGAGAAGCTCACGGCGGTCAGGAACTCGAACGGCCCCGACGAGTACGCATCCTCGAAGAACGACTTCGGCACCGACAGGTACCAGACGCGATCGAACCAGTGATTCGAGTGATGGAAGCCGTTGAAGAACTTGTTGTACGTCGACATCGCGTGCGTTTCGGTCTGGTAGTGCCGCAATTCGTCGATCGACTGCATCTGGCACGCGATGCGCGCGCCCTCGCCGGTGAAGTGCCGGCCGACGTGCGCGAAGCCGCGATGCGCGAGGTATTCGAGCGGCGTCACGCCCTGGATGAACAGCTTCAGCGCGTTGATGTAGCGAGCATCGGTCACGCCGAGGAACGCGTTGTTCTGCGTGAACGCGTCGATCACCGCGTACAGCTTCTTTTCCTTCTCGCCCTGGTATTTCCAGTACGCGTCCATCGTCAGGCGAAACGGGTCGACCCACTTGTCCCAGTCGTGGATCTTGATGCCCTCGTAGCGGTCGTACGGGAAGACCTTGTCCATCGGCTGGTAGGTCGTCTCCCAGCCGAGGCCGCGCGTCATCGCCGCGTAGCGGTCCTTCAGGCCGAGTTTTTTCTTGAGCGTTGGCGTGTCCATTCGTGTCTCCGGTGTTGTCGGTGCGCGTGGCGCGTCGTTCAGTGCGACCAGCTCAGCGTGAACTGGTCGTCGTCCTCGTCGATATGGCCGGACAGCGTGATCAGGTTCACCTGAAGCTGCTGCAGGTCGAAGCGCGTGCCGGTCAGTTCCTCGATCGTTTCGCGGCGGATCGTCAGCCGGTCGGGCGAATCGATCTTGACCATCCCGGGCGACTCGACCACCACCGCGAGCGGGTTGTCGGCGACGATCGCCTCGACGATCGGTCTGGACTCCTCATTGGCCTGGAAGGCGATGAATACGTTGGACATGCTGGTTTCCTGGATGAAAGGTGGGCGGCCCGGGCTCAGAGCACGATGCCGAGCTTCGCGACACGCGTATGGAACTGTTCCCGCACTTCGTCGAGCGCCGCGCGGCCGTCGTCCTGCAACGCCAGCGCCGCCACCGGCGCGAGCGCAGCTTCAGCCCGTGCGGACCAGTCGCGCGTCCAGCGTGCCAGCAGCGCGCGGTTGTCGTCGGATTCGGCGGCCATCGTCTTCACGACGGCATCGATCCAGCGGTTCGATTCGGTGTGCCATTCGGGCATGAACGCGGTCAGCATCGCCACCGCCGAGCCGCCCGCGAGCGCGATCCGTTCGTCGACGAAGCGGTCGTACACGAGCGGGTAAAGCAGCCCGTCGAGCGCCAGGTTCTGCGCGACGAACAGCTCGACCGGATCGGCGACCACCAGCGTGTCCTCGACGTAGCGCCGCAGCGGCTGCCACGCGGCGCCGGTCGTCCACGCCGCCTTGGCGGTATCGAGCACGTCGGGCTCGGCCATCGCGAGCGCGAGCCGCGTGAGGTACTGCGCGACCCCGAGGTTGTCCATCGCGTGGAACATCGCGGGCGCCGTGAACGCGGTGCCGTAGCCGAGCGCGCAGACCTGCGCGTTGTTCATGTTCGCGCCCCAGGCCGCGTGGCGCAGCGGCACCAGCACGTCGAGCGCGTGCGCGGCGACGTCGTCGCGCATCAGGCCGATCATCCGGCGCGACTCGACGAACTCGAAGTTCGCTTCCATCGTGTCCTGCTGGCGCGCCCGCGTGGTCGCCCACGACGCGTAGTAGAACTGGCGCGGATCCTTCAGCGCGTACCAGTTCGCCATCCGGATCGCCGAGCGCGACGCGTCGAAGATCTCGTAATCGGGATCCCACGTCGGGCGGTAATGGAAGTTCGCCTGGGGCTGCGCGCCCATCATGCCTTCCTGGTAGCGCGTCGCCGTCTTGTCGCCGCCGATGTTCTGCGCCACGTGCGCAAAGGTGTGCCGGAGCGGCTTGATGTCGACTGTCTTCAGCTCGATGGTCACTTCTTGCTCCTCAAGGTCATGGGTTCGCTTCGACGTCCAGCCGCGTGACCTGCTGTTCGCGGCAGAACGCGTCGAAGGCGGCAGGAGGCAACGTCAGCTCGACGCACAGCTCCGGCGCGCCGCCGATCGACAACTCGAATTCGACGAAGCCGCGGGTGTTCGTGCCGGTGACGCGGACGCACTTGCGGCCCGGGTCGAGCGGGGAAAGATCGGTATCGGGTGGATTCATGATCGGTGTCGCCTCCATGCCGTCCTTCAATGCAGCATCCGTGCCACGCGAGTCCGGTTCGACAAAAAATCTCGATAATTCAGGGAAAGCCCTGACGCAAAGTTCAATTTCGCGATCCACAATGGCGGTTAACCAGAAGGGAAAACGCGCCCGATCAATCGCGCCAAACGCCTGATTCGGCGGCCCTCTTCATCATTTGAGCAACCCGGCGGCACGCATTTGATGAAATGATCAAACGGTTGCCCGGGTTGGGGCGCCGCTTGCGGAAATTTCGAAAATCACGAGAAATCTCGACGGAGGAGACATGACGCGGCCCAGCCTGCCCCCCTTGCCGCCGGACACCGACCTGCGCAAGCTGATCCATTTTTCGGCGAGCGACGGCCGCATCTGGCTCGCCGGACAGCGGATGGTGCTGCTCCATGCCGGCGCGCTGGCGACGCTGCGCCAGGAGCTGATGGAAAGCGTCGGGCCGGCGCAGACGCGGCGGTTCTTCACGCGCGTCGGCTTCGCCGCCGGCGAACGGGACGCCGCGCTCGCCCGCGAGATCCGCAGCGGCGCGTCGCTGTTCGACATGTTCCACGTCGGCCCGCAGCTGCACATGCTCGAAGGCGCCGTGCAGGTCACGCCGTTGCGCTTCGAGGCCGATCCCGCGACGGGCGCGTTCTATTGCGAATACCGCTGGGAACATTCATGGGAGGCCGACGTGCACCGCCGCACGTTCGGGCCGCAGCCCGAGCCGGTGTGCTGGATGCTGATCGGCTATGCGACCGGCTATACGAGCGCGTTCATCGGCCGGACGATCCTGTTCAAGGAAACGAGCTGCGTCGGCATGCAGGACCCGCACTGCACGATCGTCGGCAAGCCGGCCGAGGAATGGCCCGACGCCGAGGAAATCTCGTCGTGGTTCAAGGCCGATTCGCTGATCAACACGATCCGCGACCTGCAGACCGAGGTCGAATCGCTGCGCCTCGAGATCGCGCCCGACGATGGCCGCACGCGGCTCGTCGGACGCTCCGACGCGTTTCGCGCCGCCTATGCGCTGCTCGAGACGGCCGCACCGACCAAGGTGGCCGTGCTGCTCACCGGAGAGACGGGCGTCGGCAAGGAGCGCTTCGCCCGCGCGCTGCACAGCCTCAGCCCGCGCGCCGCGAAGCCGTTCGTCGCGATCAACTGCGCGGCCATTCCGCACGCGCTGATCGAATCGGAACTGTTCGGCGCGGAGAAAGGCGCATTCACGGGCTCGCAGGTCGCGCGCGCCGGGCGCTTCGAGCGCGCGAACGGCGGCACGCTGTTCCTCGACGAGATCGGCGAGTTGCCGCTCGACGTGCAGGCGAAGCTGCTGCGCGTGCTTCAGGAAGGCGAGGTCGAACGGCTCGGTGCGACCGACGGCAGGAAGGTGGATGTGCGCGTCGTCGCGGCGACCAACCGCGATCTCGAACAGGCCGTGCGCGACGGCACCTTCCGCGCCGACCTCTACTACCGGATCAACGTCTACCCGGTGCTGATTCCGCCGCTGCGCGACCGGCAGGACGACATCGCGCTGCTCGCCGACGCGATGCTGGAACGCTTCGCGTCGCTGCACGGCAAACCGGCGCCCACGCTGACCGACTATGCGTACGACGCGCTGCGCGGCTACCGGTGGCCCGGCAACGTGCGCGAGCTCGAGAACCTGATCGAGCGCGCGGTGATCCTGTCGCGCCCCAACCGGCCGGTCGACGCGAAGGACCTGTTCCCCGGCGTCGGTCTGCCCGGCGGCTCGACCGTCGACCGTGCGGGGCAGATCAAGCCGGCCGCCGCGCTGTCGATCGACTGCGCGACGATCCTCGACCAGTTGCAGGGCGGCGGCGGGCTCGACGGCCTCGAGCGCGCGCTGCTGCACGAGGCCGTCGATCGCGCGAACGGCAACCTGTCGGCCGCCGCCCGCCTGCTCGGGCTGACGCGCGCGCAGCTCAGCTATCGCCTCAACCGCAAACAGGATCAGGAGGAGGCATAACATGAACACCATCCTGCCCGCCCACCCGTTCGCCGACGCGCTGCCCGACGACACGCCGCCCGCGATCGAGCCGGCCGCCGACGACGCGGTCGAACCGCATGCGCGCACGCTCAGCGAGCATGCGTACCACCAGCTTCGCCAGCACATCATCGAAGGGCACTACCCGCCCGGCGCGAAGCTGCGCGTCGAGCACCTGAAGAACGTGTACGGCGTCGGCGCGGGTACGCTGCGCGAGGCGCTCACGCGGCTGGTCAGCGATGCGCTGGTCGTCGCCGAAGGGCAGCGCGGGTTTCGCGTCACGCCGATGTCGGTCGAGGATCTCGAAGCGATCACGCGGCTGCGCATCCATATCGAGGTCGACGCGCTGCGCGAATCCGTGCGGCGCGGCGACGATGCGTGGGAACAAAGAGTGCGGCAGAGCTTCGAGATGCTGTCGGCGTGGGAGCAGCCGGTATCGATCGAGCACCGCACCGCGTGGGAAGCGTGCAACCGGCGCTTTCACGAAGCGCTGATCTCGGCGGCCGCGACGCCGTGGACCTATCTGATCCTGCGCATGCTGTCGCAGCAAAGCGAACGTTACCGGCGCGTGTGCATCGGGCTCGGCGATTCGAAACGCGACGTGCATGCGGAGCACACATGCCTGTTCGAAGCCGCGATGCGGCGCGCCGATGCGCGCGCGGCGCTCGCGCTCGAAGACCATATCGGCACGACGCTCGCCGTCGTGCGCAACGCGCCGCCCGGCACGCTGCCGTTCTAGCGCTTCAATGCGCGCTCGCGGCGCTCAGGCCAGCGCGGGATAACCGTGCGCGGCCGCCTGCTGCTCGAACCGCGCAATCGTATCGTAGTCGGCTGGCGACAGCCGTTCGAATCCCTTCAGCCGCAACACGCGCGCCCGTTCCGCATCGGCCGCGACCGCGCGGTCGAGCGCATCCTGCAATGCGGCGACCTGTGTGGCTTCGAGTGCTCTCGATGCGATGAACGGCAACCCCGGCGCGAGCGCCGTCATCCCGACGATCCGGATGTCCTTCAGCAATTCGGGCAGCGCGTCGCGCACGTATGCGAACGTCACGCAGTCGATCGCCGCGCAATCGGCTTCCCTCGAAGCGAGCGCACGCAGCACGTTCAGGTGCGAGCCGAGCGCCGCAACCGATCCGAAGAATCGTCCGTCGCGCGCATGCGGCGCAACCGCATGCCGGAGCGCGTTCATCCCGCTGTGCGAATCTGCACCGTTGAATGCGGCCCGCAGCCCCCGGCATGCAGCGAGCGTCGTCGCGCCGCCCGCATGCGCGTGTGCCGACACGGCCAGCACGCTGCTGTAGTGCGCGCCGTGGCAACCGTCCGCGTCGAACACGGGGGTCGCGATCAATCGCACTTCATCGCGCAAGCCCAGCATCCGGTACGGGTAGCCGCAGGTCTGCGACAGCAGCAGATCGTCGCGCCGCCACAGCGCATGCAGGTCGTCGAACGGTGCGTCGGGAAGCGCGACATCGGCGGGCCCGCCCGCGTTCGCGAACGCATCGAGTGCGTCGCGCAGCAGCGCGCGCCACAGCGCGTCGTGGCGCGGCGTCACGTTGTACATCGGCAGGGTGGCGATCCAGAGGCTCATGCGGGCATTCTACGCATCGCCGCGCGGGCAACGGAACCCGGTTCGATCCCGGCAAAACGGGGGCCGAACGTTGCGCGGTGCGCCTGAAGCTTATCGGCCCCGCGACGATAAGCAAATCCGAATCGATTGGTTGGCCGCGCGGCGCGATCCCGGTACCGTCCAGATGCCTGCTTGAGCATCGCCACCGCGCGTGATGCCGGACAGGCCGACCGTGATCCGCGAGACACCTGCGCACCCGGGCCGAGCTGGCCGGTTCAACCGCGCGTTCCCCGCACCGCCCGTTCACTCCCGCCTCAACGCCATGGCCGAATACTTCGACGTCGACCACGCGCGTGCGATTGCCGCGCTCGACACCCGTTTCACCGCCCGCACCGAGTGGCCGACCTGGCTGCTGGTCGTCGCGATCTACGGCGGCTGGCTCGCCGTGCTGCTGCTCGTGCGCGACGGCACCCTGTCGCTCGCGGCCGCGACGCCGCCGCTGATCCTGCTCGGAGCATGGCACCTGTCGCTGCAGCACGAGCTGCTGCACGGCCATCCGACGCGCTCCGCGCGCGTGAACCAGCTGCTCGGCTATCCGCCGCTGACGGTCTGGTATCCGTACACGCTGTATCGCGACACGCATCTCGACCATCATCGCGACGAAGACCTGACCGTGCCGGGCGTCGATCCCGAAACGAATTACGTCACGCGCGAGCGCTGGGCGCGGCTGCCGCGCTGGCGCCGCGTGCTGACGCTCGCACGCAAGACCTTCGTCGGTCGCTTCATCGCCGGGCCGCCGCTGAGCATCGCCGCGATGGGCGTCGACGCATTCACCGCGTTCCGGCGCGGCGACTTCCGCTATCTGCCGATGTGGGCGACGCACGTCGCCTGCGTGGTGGCGCTGCTCGCGTGGCTGCAATGGGCGATCGGCGTGCCGTGGTGGTACTACCTGCTCGCGGTGACCTGGCCCGCGTTGTCGATCGCGATGATCCGCTCGCTGTACGAGCACCGCGCCGCGCCGCATCCGAAGGCGCGCATCGCGATCAATGAAGCCGGCTTCGCGATGCGGCTGCTGTACCTGAACAACAACTATCACCTCGTCCATCACGACTTGCCGAAGCTGCCGTGGTACGACCTGCCGCGCGCATACCGGATGCGCCGCGACGCGTATGCGGAGAAATGCGGCGGCTTCGTGATTCGCGGCGGGTATCGCGAACTGCTGGCGCGCCATGCGTGGACGCCGACCGATACGCCCGTGCATCCGTTCGAGCAGGGCACGGCGTCGTTGTCGACGGGGCGGGGCGTGAAGGTGGCGGTGGTCGACGAGGTGTTGCAGATCAGTACGTGACCCTGGAGCGATGCGCGTCGCCGGCGGCGACAACGCAACGATCCCGCCGCTTCCGGTAGAGTCTCCACCGGGGAATCGGGCCACGGACATCCGGCAGGAGAAGACGCCAAGCATGCACGCACCAGAATCGACATCACACACGCGCAACGGAATCCGGCGCGTCCTGGCGGCCCTCCTGCTGACCCTGCTTCCACTGACCGGATTCGCGGAAGGCACCGTCGGATTCCGCGACGACATCCTGCCCCTGTTCCGCAACAAGCCGGCGCTCGAGCGCTTCGTCCTGGCAAGCTTCGAGATTCGCGGCGCCGCGGTCGGCATCCGCCTCTCGGGTGCCGCCATCCCCGGCTTGTCCGGCGCGAGAATCGGCCCCTACACGGTGCCCGTCGACTGGAACGATCACGGCAAGCCGGTTCCCGCCACGCTGACGATCTACACGACCCAGACCTTTTACGACAGCCACGGCCGCACGCTCGAAGGCGATCTGACACAGGCGGTCAAGGTCGTGGAGCACGTCGATTCGATCTCCGTCGATCCGGCTCGCTAACCGCCGAAATCTTACGAAATACCAACAACATCGCTCATACCCGCACATTGCCAATTGCATCGGCAATGCCCAGAATGACGGCTCGTCCGGGGCTTCCAACAATCATTCGCCCCGGCTCTGCCCCCGGCCGCGCGCCGCACTTCCCCACGACGATGCAACCGAACACCCCGCCCGGCGCGATCCGCGCGATCGGCAACGACTGGTCCGTATCCGCGATTACCGCGGGCTTTCTCGCGGTATTGATTTCCTATGCGGGCCCGCTCGCGATCTTCTTCCAGGCCGCGCAGGCAGCCCATGTGTCCGACGCGATGGTGTCGTCGTGGGTCTGGGCGATCTCGATCGGCGCGGGCATATCGGGCCTGTTCGCGAGCTGGAAGCTGAAGGTGCCGGTCATCACCGCGTGGTCGGCGCCCGGCACCGCGCTGCTCGTCGGCCTGTTTCCGCAACTGACGCTCAACCAGGCCGTCGGCGCGTACCTCACGGCCGCGCTGATCATCCTGCTGATCGGCGTGACCGGCTATTTCGACCGGCTCGTCCGCCACATTCCGCGCGGCATCGCGTGCGGGATGATGGCCGGCATCCTGCTGCCGTTCGGCACGCATGCGTTCGCCGCCGCGTCGGAACAACCCGCGCTCGCGTTCGGGATGATCGCGGCCTACGTGATCTTCAAGCGCCTGCTGCCGCGCTACAGCATCGTGCTCGTGCTGCTCACGGGCGCCGCGCTCGCGACGCTGCTCGGGATGACGCATCTCGGCAACGTATCGGCGAGCATCGCGCACCCGATCTTCATCGCACCCGAATGGACGCTCGGCACGACGCTCAGCCTCGCGCTGCCGCTCGTCGTCGTCAGCCTCACCGGCCAGTTCCTGCCGGGCATGACGATCCTGCGCGTGTCCGGCTATCACACGCCTGCACGCCCGATCATCACGGCGACCAGCGTGATGTCGCTCGCGGTCGCGTGCTTCGGCGGGATCACGATCGTCGTCGCGGCGATCACGGCTGCGCTGTGCACCGGCAAGGACGCGCACGAGAACCCCGACCGGCGCTACATCGCCGGGCTCGCGAACGGGGCGATCTACCTGGTCGGCGGGCTGTTCGCGGGCACGATCGTCACGGTGTTCTTCGCGCTGCCGAAGGCATTCGTCGCGATCCTCGCGGGCCTTGCGCTGATCGGCGCGATCGGCGCGAACGTGCACGGGATCTTCGAGGACGAGAACCACCGCGAGGCGTCGCTGATCACGTTCCTCGCGACCGCATCAGGCATGACGTGGCTCGGGCTCGGCTCCGCGTTCTGGGGAATCGTGATCGGGTCGCTTTCGTATGCGGTACTGAACAAGGTGCGGCGACCGGCGTGATGCGCAACGCCAGTCGCCACCGCCGTTACCGCGCGTGCTGGCGCACCAGTTGCGCGAGGGCATCAGTCAGCGTCGTCGTCCCGTAAAGCCGCTCCGACACACCGTCCTCGACGTCGATCTGCCCGGCGTTGTGCACGTCGTAGAGATCGACGATCAACTGCGCATGGCGTTCGCTGAGGCCCGCGCGCAGCAGCGTCGCGGCCCATGTATCGCGCGGCAGCTCATGCGCGACGATCGCGCGGCCGGCCGCCGCGCCAAGCGAATCGGCGATCGCCGTCACGCTCACCCGCCGCGGCCCTTCGACACTGACGATGCGCGGCCCGTTGCCGCCTTCGGGCGCATCGAGCAGCAGCCGCGCCGCGAGCACACCCACATCGGGCGCCCAGACCGTCGGGAACGCCTTGCCGACCGGATGGTGAAAGCTCGGCAGCACGCCGGTGCCGAGCGCGACCGGCAGGATGCGCGTCCAGTTCTGCAGATGCTCGGCCGAACGCAGCAGCGTCACGTGCGTCGGGATCGTCTTCAGCCGTTCCTCGAAGTGATGAAACAGGCGGGTGATGCCCGTATTGCCGTCGCGCTCCGCGCCGTAGTCCGACAGCGCGAGCAGCACCGGCGGCGGGTTGGCGGCGAGCGCGGCGGTCGCCACGTCAATCGTCCGCGTCATCGTCGCGGCCGGGTCGGGGTCGGCGACGGGTACCGGGCACAGTATCTGCACGGCCCGCGCGCCGTCGATGGCCGACGCGATCGCGTTCGTGTCCGTCAGCTCGGCGATCACGACGTCGCAGCCGAGCTGCGCGAAACGTTCACGATGGCGTGCGTCGCGCAACACCGCGCGCACGGGATGGCCGGCATTGCGCAAGGCCGTCACGGTCGACTGGCCGACGTTGCCGGATGCACCGAAGATCACGAACACGATTCGCTCCTGAGGGGATGAAGGTGCGTTGATTGTCGGGTTGGGCGGCCGGCCCGGCGCGCATGGAGGGATGAATACAGCAGGAAAGGATGATGGATTGGGAGGTGGCGGCCATGCGAGCCGTCCGTTGCCTCGCTGGTCGCTTCGAATCCTGCGGTCTGCCGATGACGAGCAGCGACACACTGGCGATGGATGAGCCGCTCACGCCCGAGGCGCTGCGCTTCAGTTGGCTCGTCGAGACAGGGGACGGTGCAGCGCGTTCCGGATGAGGGCGAACGCGGTCATTGTCCAGCGGCCTGTTGGACAATGCCCCCGAGATCCGAAGCGACGAGTCATGTCCGAAGCGGTGCCATCGCTCCGCTACGCCCCACTCCCGCTTCCCTCGCCGTCATAAGCCAGCCGCAGCCCGCCACGCGCGCCCGACCGCGCAATCTCGGTCGGCGTCGCGCCCAGCGCGCGATTCATCCAGTTCGCCATGTGGCTCTGGTGTGCAAACCCGGCTTCCAGCGCGATCTGGCTGATGCTGAGCCGGCCTTCGAGCAGCAGCGCCTTCGCGCGCTCGACCCGGCGCCGTACGACGTACTGGTGCACGGGCATCCCGAGCGTTTCGCGGAACAGCACCTTGAAATGCGGCACGCTGATCGACACGAGCGCCGCGAGTTCGGCAAGCGTCATGCGCCGGTCGAGGTTCGCTTCGACATAGTCGATCACGCGCGCGGCCGCCTTCGGCGCGAGGGTGCGGCGGCGCTCGCGAAACGCCGGCTGGCCGTCGACCAGCCGCGCGACGAGCGCCGTGCACAGGCTTTCCGCATAGAGCGGATCCGACGCGTCGTCCGCTTCGAGTTCGGCGGCCATCGCCCACGCGATGTGCTGCAGGCGCGGGTCGCGCACCTGCAGCCGGCGGCGGATCTGCCCCTGCGACGGCTTCAGCTCGAGTTGCTCGACGGTCCGCCGCACGAACGTGTCGCTGAGCGCGATATGGAGGATCTGGCAGTCGGCGCTGTCGGTCCACTGGCCGGGCAGGCCGGCCGGAATCACGTCGACGTCGCCATGCGCCTGGATGCGCGACACGCGCTCGCCGTCGCACACGCAATCCGCGCGAACGGGCGACCCGATATGCACGCCGATCCGGTGATGCTCGGCCGCCGGAATCCGGTAGGTGCCCGCGCGGATCTCCAGCAGCGACGCGCCGAAGCCCTGCCAGCCGAGCCCGCGGCTGGAGCGCAGGCTGACCGGGACGCCGTTGTCCGTCGGCGCCGCGAGAATCGCATCGCTCATGGCCTTCCTCCCGTGGATGGGGATGTCGAACGCGCATTGTGACGCGTTTTCGGGCCGCCTGCCGGGCCTGCCGGGACGCGCCCGGGCCGAGCAGAAAAAGATCATCCGTTTCTGCTCGCGGCCATCCTTGCGTGTGCGCCGGCGGGCGCGGCGCCGCTTACGATGGCCCCATCCGACACCTACGGAGACCGTCATGCCCCATCAGTGCC
>NZ_CAJNKE010000024.1 GCF_905232215.1 Burkholderia sp. LMG 13014 | reverse complement strand
TATCTTGCGTATCGGAAGAAAGCCGTCGACACGATTACAGCAGCGCGGATGGAAGATCAGGCGGATCTGGACAAGAAATACACGGCTGAGGTGAATGCGCGGCTGGTCAAGCTTGTCGGGACGGTCAGGGCGAGAGGTTTTTCCGCGAAGGCGGGGAGTACCGTGGAGACCCTCTACATCGACAACGGGATGACGCCCGGGCCGGATGGACTGCTCTTGAAGTCGAATGACGGGAAGGTGAATCTCGTTGTAACGACGGTTCCGCTTTTGAAGGCGTGGGTGGCGACGGCGGATGCGGGGATCAAGTCAGCGGATGATACGGCGGCTATTTTCGATAACGAGACGTTTTACACCGACGTGCTCGGTGGCGACGCCGCGGAGTATCGGTTTGCCGAATTGCCCGTGAAGCGGAAACCGGCTGATGCGGTTGTGAAAGCATTGCTGCTGGGTGACAGCCAGGACGGGATGCCGGATGGGCCGAATACGTTGCTGGTGTCGATCAAGCAGGGCGCGCGGGTTTATATCCTGTGGCGGGATGCGACGTTGCCGACGATTGTCGCTTGCAGTGCGGAGCACGTGGCCGAGGAACAGCGGCCAGCCTGTTACGCGCAGCAATTGCCCAAACAGCGACGCTATTCACGGTTTGTGTCCGAAGCGCAGGCGATGGTCGATGCTGTTGTTCAATAGGATGCAATTGTCTTGATGGTCGTTGAGTCGGACGATATCGCGGGGCGATCGGATTCGCCCGCATTTTTGAGAGGTTCGACAGCACCGAAAGCATCGCTGACAATCAGTGTCTGAAGACCGGACCGTCATCGATGTCGAGCACTGCTTCGTCGCCGGTTACTTCAATTTCCCATTTGCCCAGCTTCGTCTGACATGACTATCGCCTTCGAGTCTCCCGACCAGCCCGACGTGATTGCCCTAATCGCCGATCTGGATGCGTACCAGGACGCCCTGTACCCACCTGAGAGCCGGCACGCTCTGGATATCGCATCGCTGAAGCAATCCAATGTGCTGTTCGCCGTTGCCCGGGACAGCGGGGGGCAGGCGATCGGGTGCGGGGCGATTGTCCTCAACCCGGAATTCGGCGAATTGAAGCGGATGTATGTCAGCCCGCGCGGTCGCGGGCAGGGTGTGGCGAGGAAGCTCATCAGCGTGCTCGAGGCACGGGCAATCGACCTGGGTTGCAAGTTGCTCACGCTTGAAACCGGACCTTATCAAAACGAGGCGCTGGCTTTGTATGCGTCTGCGGGTTATCAGCGTCGGGGGGCGTTTGGCGATTACAAGAATGACCCGTTGAGCGTATTCATGGAGAAATACGTCTCGGCTTGAGAGTCTGAAGTAGGTGCCGTCTTATGGCGCGGCTTAAAGCAAGCGATAAACGTATATTCGGGATATTCCCGGGAGAAGATGACAGTGGATAGAAGTCGCATAAGGCTTACTGAAATTCACATAGAGCGGGCGCGATCGCATGCTCTACGTTTGATTGCATTCACGGGATCGGTGTTTCCCGGGGAGTGGAGCGATAGTTGGAACGAAGTCATTGTTCCTGATTTACTTGAATTCGGGTTTCATGCAAGGAAGGTGAATGAGTTCTGCGGCCTCATGGGAGAGAATTTCCCTTCTATAAATACGAAGATTGTAAATATCTCTGAGGGCGATCCCGGAGCTTGGGAGAGTAGCTATCGTCATGCGCTGAATGCGCTCATGCACATGAGTTCTTTTGTGCTGGGGTATGCGAACGCAGATCATCGCAAGATATTTCTTCAAGCTGAATCCAACTTGATCGCAACCTACATAAAAGTGAAGACGGACCGGTTCCCGGAGGTCACGATCAGCATTTTCGGGCTTGCGGAGTGCTTTCTGAATCACGTCATACCGAAGATCCGGGAGCAAGATCGGGGCTTGATGTTCTAACTCAAGGTTGAGCGCAACACGCGCCCGATTGCACCGCGCCGAACGGTACAAGTTCTCCAAATCACTGACCTAGAGCATCAGGCACGGGCGTGCACCTCCCTATAGCTAACGGCCAATCCCGCTCAATCCCCCATTTCTGATATGCCAGCACAACTACGCTGGTCTTGAAGCCTTGCTTCTCGCCATCGAAAGTAGAGCGCAGTCCCCTTCGCACCGATGGTCGAACGTAAGTCGTCTTGGCCAACAAGACGTAGTGGAGGGGAGAAGGGAAACCCAAGGCATCAAAGAAGCGCGGGCCGCATGGGCGGCAACCCATACGACCCGCTGACCACCACCAACTCGTCAAAAGAGTCGGCAATGGCTAACGCCTATAGTAAGACACGTCCCAAGAAGCTCAAACGGTATCCCGAGGTTGAGCTAATCCTCGGCGACAAGCCTGACCTTCCGCAGAAGGGCCAGCCGTACATGCTGTTTCGGCCCGAACACAACCGAGAGCGGGCGCTATTGCGGGCGCCGTGTCCGTGTTGATGTTCACCTTTAACGATTGTCACGACCGCTGTATGCGGAGGGACCCGCGCAACCGCGAACCCTAACCAGCGCGCGCTTTCACGATCTTCCCTCGCTGCAACACATATTCAACGCGCTCCCCCTGACCAGCCACCACCCCGATATCCTCAAACGGATTCCCATCGAGCACGACCAGATCCGCGATCGCTCCCGCCGCAACCACCCCCAACTGCCCCTGCATGTTGACGATCTCCGCCGCCACGGTCGTCGCCGACCTGAGCGCTTCCAGATTCCCCAGCACCTCCGCCCGAATCCGAAACTCTCCGCACTGAAACGCGTGCATTTCCCCGAGCAGATCCGACCCGAACCCCATCTTCACGCCGGCGTTCGCATAGATTTCCAGCGATTCGCGTCCCTTCTGCTGAACGGAAGCCACCTTCGCCACCGATTCGGGCGGCATCCCGAACTCCGCTCCGTGTTTGGCAAGCGCGTCATAAGTGACAAGCGTAGGCACCACAAACGCCCCATGCTCGTGCATCAGTTTCGCCGCCGCCTCATCCACGAGATTCCCATGCTCGATCGTCCTCACCCCACACCGCACCGCCCGCGCAATCGCCCGCCCCGTATACGCATGCGCCATCACATAAGTATTCGCGGCCTCGGCTTCATCCACGATCGCCCGAATCTCATCCTCCGAATACTGCGTGTTCGCAATCGGGTCGGTCGGCGAAGCCACACCACCTGACGCCATGATCTTGATCTGCGTCGCGCCTTTCTGAATTTCTTCACGTACCGCAAGCCGCACACCTTCGACCCCGTCCACCACCCGAGCAATCGCCCCCGTCCTGAAGCAGCAAGAACAAGGCTCCAGCAAATCCCCGCGAGGCCGAAAGTCCCCATGCCCGCCGGTCTGCGACAACGCCTTTCCCGACGGAAAAATCCGCGGCCCGGACACCAGCCCGGTTTCGACCGCCTGCATCAAACTCCAGTCCGCACCGCCTGCATCACGCACGCTGGTGAACCCACGCGACAACATCGCATCGAGAATCGGCAACGACCGAATCGCGGCAAGAATATTCGGCTGCGTCGCATTCGCGCCGAGATTCGCATTCGAAGCCAGCACATGCACATGGCAATCGATGAACCCCGGCATCACGGTCTTGCCGCGCACGTCGATCACCAGCGCATTCGGAAAATCCACCGGCCGATCGGTGACTTCGACGATCCGGTCGCCGTCGATCACGACATGATGATGGTCGAGCAGCACGCCCCGTTCGAGATCGAGTACGTTGCCGCCTTGAAGCACGGTAATGGTCATGGAGAAGATCCTTATCGAGTCGTTGACGTGTTGCGCCGTGTGTCCTTCACGAAGCGCGTTCCGATGAAGCTGACGGCCGCCGCGAGGGTCACGTAGAAGGCAGGCGCCATGTTGCTGCCGGTGCGGGCGATGAGCCACGTGATCAGGAACGGCGCGAAGCCGCCGAAGATCGTGACCGCGAAGTTGTAGGCGACCGACAACCCGGTCGACAGCACCTTGGTCGGGAACAGTTCGGCGAACGCCGCGAGGATCGGCCCCGTGTAGGTCGCAATCAGCACGCCGAACACGGCCTGGAACACGATCAGCGACGTGAACCCGGGCGCATGGTTGATCCACGCGAACATCGGCCACGCGAGCACGAAGATGGCAAGCGCCGATCCGGACAGGAACACGCGCCGTCCCCACACGTCGGCGAGCCGGCCGACGATCGGCGAGCAGCACATGATCATCAGCCCGCCGACCATGCCGGCCGCGAAACCGGTCGATTGCGGCAGATGCAGCGTGCGCACGGAATAAGTCGGCATGTAGAAGAGCAGCACGTAGGTGCAGACGGTCCACAGAATGACCATCGAAAAGCTCGCGAACGTTTCGCGCGGGTAGGTGGACAGCACTTCCTTCAGCGGCGAGCTCTCTTTCGCCTGCGCTTCGACCGCGCTGAATGCGGGCGTTTCGTCGATATGGCTGCGGATGAAGTAGCCGACGGGCCCGACGATGATCCCGAGCAGGAACGGCAGTCGCCAGCCCCAGCTATGCAGTGCCTGTACGTCGAGCGACGTCGTGACGAAGGTGCCGGTCGCGGCGCCGAGCAGCACGGCGAAGCCGATGCTCGACTGGATCCAGCTCGAGTAGTACGCGCGCTTCTCCGGCGGCGCGTATTCGGTGAGGAACGCGGTGGCGCCGCCCATCTCGCCGCCGGCCGAGAAACCTTGCAGCAGCCGCGCGACGACGATCAGCAGCGGCGCGGCGATACCGGCCTGTTCGTAGGTCGGCGCGAGCCCGATGAGCGCGGTGCCGGCGGCCATCATGAGGATGGTGAGCGACAGCGCGGCCTTGCGCCCGACCTTGTCGGCGTAGATGCCGAGCACGATGCCGCCGACGGGCCGCATGAAGAAGCCGACGCCGAACGTCGCGACGGTCAGCAGCACGGACGTCAGTTCGTTGCCGGTCGGAAAGAACAGTTTCGCGATGATCACCGCGAAGAAGCTGTAGACGGTGAAATCGAACCATTCGAGACCGTTGCCGATCACGGTCGCGACGATGGCGCGGCGGCGCTGCTGCACTGCCGCATCGACGGCAGGCGCGGCGCGCGGGGAAAGCGTTCCTTGCATGGTCTCTTCCTTGGTCAGAAGACGGGACGGGCGCCCCGCGTGAACCCCATGCTAAGGACAGCGCGATTTTTTTCTGAAACGAAAGATTCGCATGCACGCATGCGCTGGGCGCATGCGTCGCGTTCAGGGTAGGTCAGGGCGCCGTCTGCCGCTCCGCCTGTTCGAACAGCCAGCGTGTGAACAGGCGTGCGGCGTGGTTCTGCGCGCGGTCGTTGGGGGAGATCACGTAGTAGCCGCCACCGTGGCTCGCGGACGCCTCCGTCACGCGCACGAGCAGCCCGGCCTCGATGCATGCGTCGATCATGTAGCGCCAGCCGAGCGACACGCCCTGGCCGAGAATGGTCATCTGCACGATCTGCGGATACGAGTTGATCGTGATGTCTTGCGGCTGCGCCTTCTGCCGGTCGATGTCGTTCTGGTCGAACCATTCGGACCACGACATCCACTGACGCTGCCCGTCCTCGAGGCGCAGCAGCGTCTCGTTCGCGAGATCGGCCGCGTCGAGCGTGCGGCCGGCCAGGTAACCCGGCGCGCAGACGGGAAACACTTCCTCGTCGAACAGACGGCGCGCGGTGTATTCGGCGGGCGCCTGCTGGCGCACGTAGTAGACGCCCACGTCGAACTCCGCCGGCGACATCGACGCGAGCCCGTCGCGCACGATCAGCCGCAGCTTGATGTTCGGATACGCGGCGCGAAACTCGGGCAGGCGCGGCGTGAGCCACAGCAGCGCCACGCCGGACGAGCATGCGATCGTCAGTTCGAGATCGCCGTAGGGCTTCATCACGTCGTGCGTGGCTTCCGCGCATTGCGTGAGGAGGTGGTGCACCTGTGCCGCGTATTGCTCGCCGGCGATCGTCAGCCGCAGCGAACGATGTTCGCGCACGAACAGCGAGCGGCCGAGAAATTCCTCGAGCTGCTGGATCTGCCGGCTGATCGCGCTTTGGGTCAGGTGCAGCTCGGCGGCCGCGCGCGTGAAGCTCGCGTGCCGCACGGCGGCTTCGAACGCGACGAGGCACTGGAGGGGCGGCAGGGGCGTGATGCGCATGGCGGGCGTGAGGGTCGTGTGGCTCGCGACATCATAAGCGCGGATCACGAGAGAATCGCAAACCCGCGCATGGGTGAAAGCCCGACCCTCGGGTTGTCGCCTGCCGCTTCAACGCGGGCTTTCGTCGGCCGTCTCGCGATCGTCGATGCGAAAAACGATCGGCCCTCGCGGATAGTTCTTGATATCCGGAGAGAAGTCGTACTTCCCCTCGCCGCAATAATATAAAAACGAAACGATCCAGATCGCGAAGGAGAAGATCAGGGAGAGGCGCCCCCAGATGAAGAAGGCCAGCAGGCCGAGCGCGGCGAGAATGGAGAAAAAGACGACGGCCTTGCGCCACGGCGTCCTGAGTTTCTGCCAGGTCTCCGGGTGAATGCCGGCGGCAATGAAGGTATTGCGATCGAAGCGCAGCCCCTGATGCGCGAGGCCGCACAGAATGGCGACGAGCAGGTCGTGACGATTCTTGAAGCCCGCGCAGCGAATGGCATCGTCGGCGTCGGTCGGGATGAGATTCATGCGCAGCGTATAGGCGGTGGCGGGTTCGCGCGTGGCGCGTCGCCAGAACTGGAAGTTCGCCGGGCTTCTGGTGACGCCGGACGCCGTGTTGTATTCGACGTCGTAGGGTCGGTCGGGGTTGGGAACGGCTTCGCGCCATTCGACGCACTGTTCTTTCGGGATGGCGGCCCGTTCCGGACGTGTGCCGAGGCCATAGCGGAAACCGGTCGAGTCGACCTCGAACCAGGCGCCGGCATGTCTCACGCCGCGAATGACGATCCTCACGGCCCACGCGCACACACCCAGTATCGCGAGCCACAGGACGAACACGATGGGGCCTTTGTCGAAAACGGAACCGTCGTAAAACGGACCGACGAGCAGCCCCGTGAATATCGTGCCGAACAGCAGCGCCAGCCCGATATTGGCCAGGTAGGTGTTGAACAGGTCGGGAACGCCTTCGCAGGAAGGGATGCTGTGCAGATGCGCCGGCAGCGTAATGATTCGCGGTGTCGATTCCGCATCCCGATCCGGTCGAGTCGGCGTGCTGTCGAGTTCGGGCGAGGCGGGGTCGTCGGAAGGTGTCGTCATGGCGCGCGGGATGGCTGTCGAGACCGGTTGGATTTGTCATATGGTAGTCGATCTGGCGGGCGTGTCTGCCCACCACCCGGAGGCCGGTAGACGGTAAAAAGCGATACGACGGGCGCAGACTGAAAGGCAATCACATGCCGAAAGGGCGCTGTAGCGCTGCCGTATTCATGCGAAGATTGACCGCACAACACACTCGCCCGAGAACGACGTGACCCCGTTCAACCCTGAGAGCAAACCGGACGCCGCTCATCCGCCGTGGATGCCCGTCGCGATGGCCGAACTCGGCATCCGCCGCCACCCACCCGGCAGCATCAACCCGCGCATTGTCGAATACAACAACCAGACGAACCTGGTCGGCTACGACGACAAAATTTCCTGGTGCTCGTCCTTCGTCAACTGGTGCATGAAGCACGCCGGCATTCGCGGCACCGGGTCCGCACTCGCACGCTCATGGCTCGAATGGGGGCGGCCGCTGGAGCGCCCCGTCTACGGCTGCATCGCGATCCTGACGCGCGACGATCCCGCGAGCTGGAAAGGGCATGTCGGTTTCTACCTGCGTCACGACGACGAACAGGTGTATCTCTTCGGCGGCAACCAGCTGGAAGAAGTCCGTGAACTCGCGTACCCGTTGAACGAAGTGATCGGATACCGCTGGCCCGACGCTGGATGACCTCGCAGCGGCAGCGGACATAAAACTGCAATCTCCGCCGTATCTGCCGCTGCTAATCTGTCACGCACTGTATTGACCCACCCGGAGCCCGTCGGCGCGCCAACCCGCAGCCGCCGGCCTCAGCACCCTCAAGGAGCCAGCAGTGCAAACCGGTAACCTCCGCCTCTACGCGGATACGCAATACACGAGCCCATACGCAATGTCGGTCTTCGTTGCGCTCGAGGAAAAAGCGCTGCCTTACGAACTGGTAACCGTCGATCTCGGCAACCGCGCGCATTTCGCCCCCGACTATGCGGCGACCTCGCTGACGCAACGCGTGCCGACGCTCGTGCACGACGATTTCGCGCTGTCGGAATCGTCGGCGATAACCGAGTATCTCGACGAGATCTTTCCGGGCACGCGGCTCTATCCGGTCGAGCCGCGCCAGCGCGCACATGCACGACAGGTGCAGGCATGGCTGCGCAGCGACCTGATGCCGGTTCGGACGGAGCGGTCGACCGAAGTGCTGTTCTACGGGCCATCGAGCGAGCCGCTGTCGAGTCTGGCGCAGGCTGCCGCGCAAAAGCTGTTCGCGGCCGCCGACAAGCTGCTCGCGCCGGGCGCGGCCAACCTGTTCGGCGAGTGGAGCATTGCCGATGTCGACCTGGCGGTGATGCTGAACCGTCTGGTGCTGAACGACGATCCGGTGCCGCAGCGCCTCGCCGACTATGCGCGTGCGCAGTGGGAGCGGGCGTCGGTGCAGCGCTGGGTGAAGCTGAAGCGGCCGCCGCTGTAAATCGCGAGGGCAAAGGGGCGCGGTGCGAAAGAGAGGGGGCTGGCTGCCCGCGTGCCGCGTCTCAGACCGTCCCCCATGCAACCAAAATCGGCGTGCTAGAGTAAGCCGACTTTCCCCCTTCACCCGAATCCTCCCGAACCGCCATGAGCTATCTTCCCCAACTCGCCGCAGTCGGCGGCGTGATGTTGCTGGCGTGCGTCAGCCCCGGTCCCGACCTGATCGCCGTTTCATCCCATGCGCTAGGCAATCGCCGCGCGGGCCTGCTGGCTGCGCTGGGCATCGCGTCGTCGCATGCGGTCTGGGCCGCGATGGCGATTTTCGGGCTCGGGCTGATCGTCGCGAAGCTTGCTTGGCTGTACGAGGCGATTCGCATCGCCGGTGCCGCGTATCTGATCTATCTGGGCATCAAGACGCTGTCGGGCCTGCGTCAGTCGGCACAGCAGGCTGAAGCCGCGAGCCAGCCGGTCGTTCGCGGCGGCGTGCATGCCTACCGGAAAGGGCTGCTGGTCGGCCTGACCAACCCGAAAGCCGCGGCGTTCTTCGGCAGCTTGTTCGTCACGCTGCTGCCCGCGCATGCGCCGGCATGGGTGCATGGCGCGACGCTGGCCGTGGTCGTCGCCGTATCGGTGACATGGTTCTGCACGATCGCAGTGCTGTTCTCGACGAACCGCGTGCAGACGGGCTACGCGAAACTGCGCAAGCCGATCGACGCGGTGATGGGGACGATCCTGCTGGGGCTCGGCGCGAAGCTGGCACTCGACCGATAACGCTGTAATGAGCGTGCTCGGCCCGATCCTCGTCGTGCTCCTGCTGGCAGCCGGCGTGTTCGTTGCGATCCGGTTCTGGCACAAGCCCATCACGCGTATCTTCACCGTTATCGTCGCCGTTATCGCAGGACTGGGTATTGCGTGGGCGGCGGTTTATCTGATCGCGTTGTCGTCGGTCCAATGTCTGGGATCGTGTGGCTGACGAGCGGGGCGCCGGCAAGTGTTGATGCCGGCGCCGTATCGTGATCACGCTCAGTTCTTCGCCACCGCCTCCACCTCCGGTCCACCCGCCGCGTCATTCCTGCTCCACCCACCCCCAAGCGACCGATACAGCGCCACCGCTGCCAGCGCATGCTCGCGCTTGACCTGATTCAACGAATCCGAATCCCGCAGATAAACCTCCTGCGCGGACAGCACGTCCAGAAAATCCGTCGCGCCACCCTTATAAAGCTGATTCGCCAACCCAAGCGCCTTGTCCGAAGCAGAAAGCGCGCTACCAAGCCTGCGCGTCGCCTCATCGGAGCTGACGAGATTCACCCGCGCATCCTCGACTTCCCTCAACGCCTGCAGCATCGTCTGCCGTAACCCGAGTTCCGATTCGCGCATCCGGCTTTCGCTCTGCGAGATATCGGCGGTAATCCGTCCCGCATTGAAGATCGGGCTAGTCGCGCTCAACGCCGCACTGAACAGGTTATCGGTCAACGTAGGCAACCCGAGATAGGAAGCGGCGAGAATCCCGTCCGTCAGGTTCAACGAAAACTTCGGATACCGCTCGGCCTTTGCCACACCGACTTGCGCCGCCCGCCGCTCGACCTGCGCATACGCGGTCAGCACATCCGGCCGCCGCAGCAACGCCTGCGAAGGCAACGTCCCCGGCGCACCCACCGGCGGCGCCGGAATCTCGCCGGCCTGCGCAAGCACGAGCCGATCGACCGATTCCGGCGTGCGCCCCGAATACACGGCAATCAGATTGAGCTGATGTGCAATCTGCGCCTGCGTCGGCGGAATCCGCGCTTCGAGTGCATCGAGCTGGTTCTGCGCACGCGTGACGTCGAGCTCCGTCGACAGGCCGAACGCCTGCCGCTTGCGCGTGAGTTCGAGCGCATGCTGCCGGATCTTCGCGTTGTCCTGCAGGATCTTCAATTCCTGCTGCGCCCAGCGCAGATCGACATACGCGGAAGCCGCATCCGCCGCGAGCGCGAGCCGCATCGCATCTTCCGCATGCTTCTGCCCGACGAGTTCGGCCTGCGCGGCGAGCAGATCGAGCCGTTCGCCGCCGAACACGTCGGGCGACCAGCTCAGCGCGAGCCCCGCACCGGCCTGCCGCACATAGCCGAGCGGCGGCGGCGTGTTCTGGCGCGCGTCGGCCGCATGCGCAGTCGCGTCGAGTTCGGGCAGCAGCACCGCACGCTTCTGCACGGTCAGCGCCTGCGCCTGCTTCACGCGTTCGGCTGCTGCCTGCAGGTCGAGGTTGCCGTCGAGCACGGTGGCGATCAGCCGGTCGAGCACGGGATCGTGGAATTGCGCCCACCACGCGGCGGCGTCGATGTCCGCGCGCGGCACATCGGTATCCCAACCATCCGGCGCGAGCGTGCGAACCGAATCCTGAAGTGCCGGATGCTGCGCGGGCTGCACCGCACATCCTGCGGCGAGTGCGCTGACGGCGAGGGCGACGAGAAGTTTTTTCATGATGGTGATGACCTCAACCTCAGTGCGCGTCCGGCGGCGGCGCGTTCAGGGAAATGGGTTTGGAGAAGACGACGGCGATCAGCGCGACGACGAAACACAGCGACAGCGCGTAATACGCATCCGCATACGTGAGCGTCAGCGCTTCGCGATAGATCAGGTGGTGCAGGTTCGCGAGCCCGGCTTGTGCGGTATCCAGCGTGTTGCCGGCCACGGATGTCCAGTACGCAGCCTGCCGATCGAGCAGCGAGGCGACCTGCGGCTGGCCGGCGCTCACGTGCTCGTTCAGGCGCAGGTAGTGAAAGTTCAGCCGGTCGTTGAGCATCGTCGCGCTCACCGCGATGCCGATCGCACCGCCGAGGTTGCGCATCAGGTTGAACAGGCCGCTGGCCGATTTCAGGCGCGACTGCGGCAGCGAGCCGAGCGCCATCGTCACGATCGGCGGCACGCTGAACTGCTGGCCGATGCCGCGCAGCGCCTGCGGCAACAGCAGTTCGCGCCAGCCCCAGTCGTGCGTGATCGGCGTGTACAGGTAGCAACCGAGCCCGAAGCAGATCAGCCCGAACACGAGCAGCGCGCGCAGGCTGAAGAAGCGCGCGGCAAACGCATACGCACAGAGCGCGACCAGCTGGAACGCACCGACCGACAGCAGCGCCATGCCGATCTGCAGCGAGCTGAACGCGCGCACCTGCGCAAGAAACAGCGGCGTCAGGAACACGGTCACGAAGATCCCGATGCCGGTCACGAACGACAGCAGGCTGCCGATCCCGAAGTTGCGCACGACGAGCGCACGCAGGTCGACGATCGGATCCTTCGCGGTCAGCGCATGCACGATGAACAGGAAGCCGCAGATGCCGGAGATCCATGCGCAGATCATGATGACGTCGTCGCCGAACCAGTTCTTGCGCGGGCCTTCCTCCAGCACGTATTCGAGGCAGCCGAGGAAGCCCGACATCAGCACGATGCCGAGATAGTCGCCGCGCTTGATGAGGCTGAGGTCGGGTTCGTCGATGTGCACGTAGCGCGGCACGAGCGCGGCCACCGCGATGCCCGGCACGAGGTTCAGGTAGAACAGCCAGTGCCACGACCACTGGTCGGTGATCCAGCCGCCGATCACGGAGCCGATCGCCGGCGCGAGCGACGCAAGCGCGCCGATGGTCGTCGATGCGATCAGCCGCTGCTTGCCGGGGAACAGCACGAACGCGGTGGTGAACACGGTCGGGATCATCGCGGCGCCGAGCGCGCCTTGCAGCCCGCGAAACAGGATCATCGAGTTGATGTCCCATGCGACGCCGCACAGCATGCTGGTGATCGTGAAGCCGACCGCCGATGCGGCGAACAGCCAGCGCGTCGACATCACTTTCGACAGCCAGCCCGACATCGGGATCACGATGATCTCGGCGATCAGGTAGGCCGTTTGCACCCACGACAATTCGTCCTGGCTGGCAGACAAGCCGCCGCCGATGTCGCGCAGCGACGACGCGACGATCTGGATGTCGAGCGTCGCCATGAAGAAGCCGACGCACATCAGCGCGAACGCGAACACGCGCTGCTTGGTCGGTTGCGACGCCGGGTCGCCGGAAAACGCGGTGGTCATCGTCGTCTCCCGTTCAGCTCGCGCGGCCGGTATGCACGGTCACGACCGCGGACAAACCGGGGCGCAGCACATGATCGAGGCCCGGCTGCGGATCGAGATGCACGCGCACGGGTACGCGCTGGACGATCTTCGTGAAGTTGCCGGTCGCGTTCTCGGGCGGCAGCACGCTGAAGGTTGCGCCGGTGGCGGGTGCGAGGCTGTCGACGCGGCCGTGCAGTTTCGTGCTCGACGCATCGAGCGACACGTCGACGCGATCGCCCGCGTGCATCTTGCGCAGCTGGTCTTCCTTGAAGTTCGCGTCGATCCACAGCCCGGCAGCCGGCACGACCGTCAGCAGCGGCACACCGACGTTCGCGAGCATCCCGACGCGGCCCGTGCGATTGCCGACGTAGCCATCGACCGGCGAACGGATCGTCGTGTATTCGACGTTGAGCGCGGCAACGCGCTGCGCGGCGAGCGCGGTGTTCACGCGGGCCTGCGCATCGGCGAGCTGCGCGCCGAGCACGTCGAGCTGACGTTTCGACGCGAGCAGCGCGGCGTCGCTGCGTTCGACAGCGGCACCGGCCTTCGAGTAATCGGCATCCGCGCGTTCGACGATCTGGTTCGACACGGCGTCGGATTTCACGAGCTCGCGGTAGCGCACACGATCCGATGCGGCACGCGTGAGTTCGGCCGACGACGCGTTCTTGTCGGCTGCCTGCTGGCCGATCACCGCGTATTGCAGTTGCTGCTTCGCCGCGAGTTCGGTCACGGCGGAGCGGGCGCTGTCGACTTCTGCGCTGGCCTGCGCGAGCTTTGCGTCATAGTCGCGCGCATCGAGCTGCACGAGCACGTCGCCGGCCTTCACGCGCTGGTTGTCGGTCACGAGGATCTTGTCGACGAAGCCGTTGACCTTCGGCGCGAGCACCGTCACGTCGCCGCCGACATACGCATCGTCGGTGCTTTCCTGGAAACGCAGCACGAACAGCCAGTCGAGCACGGCGGCGACGACGACGATGACGACGGCACCCACCGCGATGCGCATCCACGGCACGCGGCGCTGTTGCTTCGCGGGCTGGTCGAGTGTGGCTGCTTCACGGGATGAGGCAGCGGCTTGGGTCGTATCCATCGATTCACCTATGTATATGCACTTATCAAGTCGATCGACGAGCGGTCGTCGATCGGGGAAAGGGCTAGCGTTCCGGCAGGTTGTGCGTGATCCGGAACAATTCGTCTCTCAGGCGGGCCGCCTGCGTCGACCCGAACCGCTGCTCGAACGCTTCCTGCGCGGCGAGCCAGTGCACTTGCGCGTCGGCGATCTTCGTTTCGCCGTGTGCGGTCAGCGCGAACGTCTGGCGGCGGCATCGTGGCTCGATCCGGCCGGCCACCAGCGCCGCGCCGACGAGCGGCTTGAGCGCGCGCAGCAGCGCGGTGCGTTCGATCACCAGCACGGTCGACAGCGTCGCCATCGTCAGGCCCGGCCGGTCGCGCAGCAGCGCGAGAATGCTGTACTGCGACGACGTCACGCCCGCCCGCGACAGATAACGCTCGTAGAACTGCGAGATCCGGCGGGCGGCTTGCCGGACCGCGAAGCAATCGTCATCGGTGAGCGTCGTCTTGTGCATGTACACATATTAGGGTGAGGGGCGGTGCGAATCGATGGTCGGGGCAGGATCAGATTGGTGTCGTGGCTGTACCAATCACGGCAGACCGGGGCGTTCGCGCGCCGGATCAGGCCGCCGCCGGAACAATCCAGCCTTCGCGGTCGCAGTAGGCGGCCGTGTAGTCGATGAACGCCTTGACCTTCGCGGGCAGCAGCGCGCGGTTTGCGTACGCGAGCTTGATCTCGACGAACGCATCGACGAGATCGGCGTCGGCCAGCAATTGCACGAGCGCGCCCGACGCGAGCTGGGCGCCGACGAGCGTCTTCGGCACGACGCCGATGCCGAAGTCATGCAACACCATTTCGCGGTTGAAGACGGGGCTGTTCGACGAGATGTCGAAGCGGAACGGCACGGTCAGCGTGTTGCCGTCGACGCGGAACGACAGCGCGGGCCGGCGCAGCGACGGCGACATCGGCACGAACGGATGGTCGGCGAGGTCGGCGGGCGTGACCGGGCGCGGATGGGCGCGAAGGTACGCGGGCGTCGCGACGATCACGAGCGGAATCCGTTCGACGAGCCGCACGACGGTCGATTCGTTCGTCAGCATGTACGGCACGACGATGCCGATGTCATAGCCTTCGCCGACCAGATCGACCGGGCGCTCGGTCAGCGTCACGTCGAGGCGCACCTTCGGGTGTGCGGCCTTGAAGCCGGCGATCAGCGGCACCAGCTGGTTCAGCGCGGCCGTCGTGTGCGCGACGAGGCGCAGCAGACCCTCGGGCTCGCGCGTGTGCGTCTGCGCTTCGGCTTCGAGCGAGTCGAGTTCGTCGAGCACGGCCGCGCAGCGCTCGTAAATGCGCTCGGCCGTTTCGGTCAGCGACACCTGGCGCGTGGTCCGGTGCAGCAGCCGGCTGCCGAAACGCGCCTCCAGATCCGCGACCGCGCGCGACACGACAGGCCGCGCGAGGCCGTGCATGTCGGCGGCGCGCGTGAAGCTGCGCATCTCCACCACCGACCGGAAAATCCGCAGCTTGTCGATGTAGTCCATGTCCGTCTCCTTGACGCGAGGGCCCGCTACCGGCCTTGTTACGGCGGAGTGTACATTGACTTTATGCATATGCACATATAAATTGCCAAGCATGAACGACACCTCGATTGCCCAGGCGTGCAACTGTCTCGCGCTGCGTCAGGCGGCGCGCTTCGTCACGCAACTGTACGAGCGCCATCTGGCCCCGGTTGGCGTCACGCCCGCCCAGTTCTCGATCATGGCGAACCTCACGCGCCGGCCTGACCTGCTAATGAGTGAACTCGCCGATGCGCTCGTGATGGATCGCACGACGCTGCTGCGCGCGCTGAAGCCGCTGCAGCGCGACGGCTTTGTCGCGACGGCCGCGTCCGAGCACGATGCGCGCGCGCATGCGCTGAGCCTCACGAAGCTGGGCGAGCGCACGTTCGCGCAGGCGTTGGTCGCGTGGCAGGCCGCGCAGGACGAATTCGAGACGCAGTTCGGCCGCGACCGCGCGAAGGCACTGCGCGACGAACTGTTCAGTGTGACCGCGGAACGCTAGACGGGCTGGCGGCAAACTGGAGCGGAATTCGAGCCATTAGCCTCTTTGGCGGCGCTCGCGAGAGGAAATTGGTTTTTCAAACTGTCCGGTTCGATGTCGATCTGGACAGTTTTTATTTCCAGTTGTAGAGTCCCCTGACGGATTTCACGGGCCGGCGCCGCCGGCACGCGTCAGAGGAGCCACCGATGCTGCAGTTGAGTGACCGCGACAGCGCGATGCTGCGCGGGGATTTCGGCGAGGGCGTCGCGCGCTCGATGCGGATCGTCGTGCGCACGGCGCAAGTGATGTCCGCGCCGCACCTGATCGACATCACGTCTGCGCATATCGACGGCTGTCTTTATCACGGCCAGACCAGCCTCGACTTCGTCGAGTATTTCGTCGACACCGGCGCGAAGGTCGCGGTGCCGACCACGCTGAACGTCGGGTCGCTCGACCTGATCCATCCCGAGCTCTACCACGGCGACCGCACGATCCAGCGCGATGCGCAGCGCCTGATGGATGCGCATCTGCAACTCGGCTGCGAATCGAGCTTCACGTGCGCGCCGTACCAGTTGAAGAACCGCCCCGCGAAAGGCGAGCAGATCGCCTGGGCCGAATCGAACGCGATCGTGTTCGCGAACTCGGTGCTCGGCGCGCGGACGAGCCGGTACGGCGATTTTCTCGACCTGGCCGCGGCGATCACCGGGCGCGCGCCGTATGCGGGGCTGCATGTCGAAGCGAACCGCGCCGCGCGGATCGTGTTCAACGCGCCGGACTTCCGCCGCCTGCCGTCGCGCGATATCTATTTCGCCGCGCTTGGGCTGCTGATCGGCAGGATCGCGGGCGCGGTCGTGCCGGCGATCGTCGGGCTGCCGGCGGACACCACCGAAGACGAACTCAAGGCACTGGGTGCGGCTGCCGCGTCGAGCGGTGCCGTCGCGCTGTTCCATGCGGTCGGCGTGACCCCCGAGGCGCCCACGCTCGATGCCGCGTTGCACGGGCAAGCGGCGCAACGCACGGTCGACGTCACGATGGCCGATCTCGACGCGATTCGCCACACGCTTAACCATGGCGCGGCCGGCGACGCGCTCGTCGCGGTGGCGCTCGGCACGCCGCATTTCTCGCTGGCCGAATTCCGCACGCTCGACAGCTTGCTCGACGCGTTCGACGGCAAGCCCGCGTGCGATTTCTACGTGAACACGAGCCGGTTCATCCTGTGGGAGCTGGAGGAGGCCGGTCTCGCGGAGAAATTCGCGGCACGCGGCATCCAGATCGTCGTCGATACCTGCACGTACATCACGCCGGTGATGAAGCAACTGTCGGGGCTCGTGATGACCAATTCGGGGAAATGGGCGTCGTATGCGCCCGCGAACATCGGCGTGACGGTCGCGTACGGCAGCATGCGCGAATGCGTGCACTCGGCGTATGAAGGAAAGGTGCGATTCGATGACTGACGCGACAGGCAAGCTGTTGACGGGCGACACGCTCGTGCCGGGCAGCGCATGCGCGCTGACGTTCGTGCTCGACAAGCCGCTCAGCTTCTGGGGCGGCTACGACTCGGGCGCGGGAAAGATCGTCGATCGCGGGCATCCGCAGGCCGGCGCGAGCCTCGCCGGCAAGGTGATGGTGATGCCGCACGCGAAGGGGGCGAGTTCGAGCAGCAGCGTGCTCGCGGAGGCCGTGCGCAACGGCACGGGGCCGGTCGGGATCGTGCTGAAGGAGCGCGACCTGATCATCTCGATCGGCGCGATCGTGGCCGCCGAGCTGTATGCGATCGCGGTGCCGGTGGTGTGCGTGACCGATGACGTGTACGACGCGATCGTCGCCGCGACGGGGGACGTGCGGATCGAAGCGGGCGAGGGTGACGGTGCTGCGAGGATCTACCTTGGCAACGCGGAGCCTGACGCCGGCTTTCCCAATCCGCCTGCTGCCTCCCGGTAAGCACTCGGCGTCTGCCCGGCCCAGCGCCGGAACGCGCGCGTGAAATTGGCCGGGTCGGTGAATTGCAGCCGCTCGGCGATCGTCTTCAGGTCGAGATCCGACGCGGCGAGCAACTGCTTCGCGTCGCGAAACCGCGCTTCGTCGAGCAATTGCCGATAGCTTGAACCGGCTTCCTCCAGGCGGCGCCGCAGCGTGCGCGTCGACACGAGCAGCGCGTCGGCGAGCGTCTCCGGCCCCGGATAATCGCCGGCGCCACGTGCCAGCTCCGCGCGCACGCGCTCGACCAGATCGCCTTCCTCCTGACGCACCTGCGCATACTCGCGTTCCACCTGCACGAGCGCCTGCCGGTGCGCGACTTCGTCGGCGAGCGGCAGCGGCCAGTCGAGCACATCGCGCGCGATCCACAGCGCGTTCGCGGCACAGCCGAATTCGACTGGCGGCAACTGGTCGCGATAGCGCGCGAAATAGGGCGGCTCAGGCCACACGAATTGCAGCTTGATCGGTGGCGACGCGCGCCCGGCCCATTGCGAGATGTTCTGCGCGAGCCCCGTCAGCACGAATTCGAACATCACGTGATGCTGCAGCACCGGGCTGGCTTGCACGCCGTGCAGTTCGAGCGTCGCGCCGCGTTCGTCTTCCGCGTAGGTCAGGCGATATTGGCGGTTGCGCATCCGGAAGTAGCGCTGCGTGACGGCGAGCGCCTCGCGGATGTCCCGCGCGGTCAGTGTCGCGTAGCCGAGAAAGCCGTGCACGGTCGGCTTCAGCAGCAGCCCGAACGCGAGCCCGATGCCCGGATCGCCGCCGATCTCGATCGCGTTGAGCACGAGCCGCCCCCATTGCGACGGCGCGACGCGCGCGTCCGGTTCGGCCAATACGGCGTCGCGCAGGCCCGTGCCGGCTCGCACCGCGGCCAGATCGACACCGCGCGCGGCCAGCGCCTGCAGCAGCAGGCGCGTATAGGCGACCGGAATCGTCGGCCGGCGCAGCCCGAGGCGGTCCTTGGCGAGAGGGGAGGTCATGTCGTCTTGGCCGGAAATGACAAGCATTATGGCTGTTTGCCCCCTCACGTTCAAGGCGGCGCGCGCCTACGATGTCACGCATCGCTTATTGGCACGAATTGGCACGCTCATCATGACCACGACCTTTCCCCATCTGCTCGCCCCGCTCGATCTCGGCTTCACGACGCTGAAGAACCGCGTGCTGATGGGCTCGATGCACACGGGCCTCGAGGACAGCCGCAAGACGCTGCCGCGGCTCGCCGAATATTTCGCCGAACGCGCGCGCGGCGGCGTCGGCCTGATCGTGACGGGCGGTTTCGCGCCGAACGTGGCCGGCTGGACCAAGCCGTTCGGCGGCACGCTGATGACGTCGGCCGCCGCGCGGCGGCATCGCCAGATCACGGATGCCGTGCACGCGGAAGACGGCAAGATCGCGCTGCAGATCCTGCATACGGGCCGCTACGGCTATCACCCGTTCGCGGTCGCGCCGTCGAAGATCAAGTCGCCGATCTCGCCGTTCGCGCCGCACGAACTGAGCGCGGGCGGCGTCGAGCGGCAGATCCGCGCGTTCGTCCGCTGCGCGAAGCTCGCGCGTGAGGCCGGGTATGACGGCGTCGAGATCATGGGCTCCGAGGGCTACCTGATCAACCAGTTCATCTCGATGCATACGAACAAGCGCACCGACCAGTGGGGCGGTTCGTACGAGAACCGCATCCGGCTGCCGATCGAGATCATCGAGCGCACGCGCGAAGCGGTTGGCCGCGATTTCATCCTGATCTACCGGCTGTCGATGCTCGACCTGATTCCGGACGGCAGCGACTGGAGCGAAACCGTGCAGCTCGCGAAGGCCGTCGAGCGCGCGGGCGCGACGATCATCAACACGGGGATCGGCTGGCACGAGGCGCGTGTGCCGACGATCGCGACGTCGGTGCCGCGCGGCGCGTTCGCCTGGGTGACGAAGAAGATGAAGGGCGAGGTCGGCATTCCGCTCGTGACCACCAACCGGATCAACCGTCCCGAAGTGGCCGAGCAGATCCTCGCGGACGGCTGCGCGGACATGGTGTCGATGGCGCGCCCGCTGCTCGCGGATGCCGAGTTCGTGGTCAAGGCCGCGCAGGGCCGCGCCGACGAGATCAACACCTGCATCGGCTGCAACCAGGCGTGTCTCGATCATGCGTTCAAGAACAAGATCGCGTCGTGCTTGCTGAATCCGCGCGCGTGCCACGAGACGGAGCTGAAATACACGCCCGCCGCGCAACCGAAGCGCATCGCGGTGGTCGGCGCGGGGCCGGCCGGGCTCGCATGTTCGACCGTGCTCGCGCAGCGCGGCCATCAGGTCGACCTGTTCGACGGCGCGGCCGAGATCGGCGGCCAGTTCAACATGGCGAAGCGGATTCCGGGCAAGGAAGAGTTTCACGAAGCGCTGAGCTACTTCGGCCGCCAGGTCGAGCTGACCGGCGTGAACCTGCACCTGAACCGCCGCGTCGACGCGAGCGACCTGATCGCGGGCGGCTACGACGAGATCGTGCTCGCGACCGGCGTGGCGCCGCGCGACCCGAAGATTCCGGGGCAGGACGGGCCGAACGTGCTGAGCTACATCGACGTGCTCGCGGGCAGGCAGCCGGTCGGCCGGCGTGTCGCGGTGATCGGTGCGGGCGGGATCGGCTTCGATGTCGCCGAGTATCTGGTGCAGGAAGGTGAATCGCCGGCGCTCGATCTGGAAGAGTGGAAGGCCGAATGGGGCGTGACCGACCCGGCCGCGACGCGTGGCGGCGTGACGCGTGCACAGGTGGCGGCGCCCGCGCGTGACGTGACGCTACTGCAGCGCAAGGCCGCGCCGCTCGGCAAGGGGCTCGGCAAGACGACCGGCTGGATTCACCGCGCGACGCTGAAGATGAAGCAGGTGAAGATGATCGGCGGCGTGAACTATGAACTGATCGACGCGCGCGGGCTGCATGTGTCGTACGGCGAGCAGCGCACCGATCACGAGCTGATCGAGGCCGACACGATCGTGCTCTGCGCGGGGCAGGAGCCGCAGCGCGCGCTGCTCGCGCCGCTGCAGGCGGCCGGGCGCTCGGTGCACCTGATCGGCGGCGCGGAACTGGCCGCCGAACTCGACGCGAAGCGCGCGATCGATCAGGGCGCGCGGCTCGCGGCCCGGTTGTAACGGGCGGTTGTTGCCGCGTTCGTGCGACGTTTGTTGCGTGACGGCGCGTTGCCGGCGCGACAAACCACAATTTGCCATCTGACCCGCCGATCCGCCGATCCGCTGATCCGCGCGCACAGGCCATCAATGTAGCGGGTGTCCCGCGCCACCACGCAGCGTGGCGGCACGATCCCGGCAAGCGCGAGCGGCCGACGCCGTTCAGGCCGCCTCGGCCCGCTCTTCCTCTTCCGCGTCGAGCATCGCCTTGACGATCAGGTAGATGGCCGGCAGGTCGTCATCGTCGCGACGCCAGTCGACCGGCTCTTCGACGTCCGAGGCGACCAGGCGGCTGTCGCGCAGCCGGATGAACGCGTCGACGACGGCCGGATCGTTGCGGTTCAGGAAGCCGGCATTCGAGAATGCCAGCTCTTCGACGTTCAGCAGCGCCTGCCAGCTCATCGTGCGGACGGCCGCAGGATGGGTGCGGCGCCGCAGGCCGAGCGCCCGCTGCGCGGGGCCGCCGGCGACACGCTGCAGATCGACGACCGCCCGTTGCGCGGCGCGCTCGAAGTGGACGGGGTTGAAGCCGGGTTGCTCGGGATCGAATGCGGATGCCTGGAACATGGTCGCCTCACAAAAGTCCGTTCGTCTGTGAATGACGGAATTCGGGTCAAATGGTGCAAAAGCACTGTAAATATATACAGTGTTTGGCGCGGTTTCAAGCCCCGGATGAAGGATTTTGTGCGATGGCCATCGAAGCGGGCGGCCGCACTGGGCAGGCGAACGATCTACACCGCTGCCGCGATCGTCTCCCGCAACCACCGGTGGGCCGGATCGCGATGCACGCGTTCGTGCCACAGCATCGACATTTCGTAGCCGGGCACGTCGACGGGCGCTTCCACGACCCGCAACGCGGGCACGTCGCGCACCAGCCGCTCGGGCACCATCGCGACGAGATCGGTGCTGGCGACGGCCGACATCACGAACAGGAAGTGCGGCACCGACAGCACGACGCGCCGCGTGGCCCCCACCTTTGCGAGCGCTTCGTCGGTCACGCCGAAGAAGCCGGCACCGTCGGGCGACGTGATCACGTGCTCGAGCGTGCCGAACTGCGCGAGCGTGGGGCGCCGTTTCAGCTTCGGGTGACCGGCGCGGCCGATGAGCACGTAACGCTCGACGAACAGCGGCAGCCGCCGCATGCCGGCCGGCGATCCTTCGGTCGTGTGGAAGGCGAGGTCGATGCCATTTCGTTCGGTATCCTGCTCGATTCGTGGCGGCACAAGCTCGACGATCGCGAGCCGCGTGCCGGGGGCGGTCGAACGCAGCGTGTTCAGCGCGGGCAGGACGATCGTCGATTCGCCGTAGTCGGTTGCCGCCACGCGCCACGTGTTCTGCGCGGTGGCGGGATCGAACGGCGTGGCGGGGATCACCGCGCGTTCGATCGCTTCGATGGCGTCCCGCAACGGCTCGCGCAGCGCCTCCGCGCGCGCGGTCGGCCGCATCCCGCGCGGCCCCGGCAGCAGCAGCGGATCGCCGAACAGGTCGCGCAGCTTCTGCAACTGCACGCTCACCGACGGCTGCGACATGTTCAGCTTCTCGGCCGTGCGCGTGACGTTGTGCTCGGCGAGCAGCACGTCCAGCGTGACGAGCAGATTGAGATCGAGTCGCCTGAGATTATTCATGGCTATACCTGCAATATCGGGAATTCATTTCAAATATACCTTCGGTCGCGGCATCCTGCAGTCATTCAATCAACGGAGTACCGAACATGAATGTGCTGATCGTCTATGCCCATCCCGAACCGCGTTCGCTGACCGGCGCGTTGCGTGATTTCGCCGTCGAGCATCTCGAAGCGGCCGGCCACACGGTGCAGGTGACCGACCTGTATGCGATGAACTGGAAGGCGGCGTTCGACGCGGACGACATGACCGGGCGTGACCCGGACGCGCGTTTCGATCCGTCGAACGACTCGAAGCACGCGTTCGCAACCGGCACGCAGCGCGAAGACATCGTGCGCGAGCAGGACAAGCTGAGGTGGGCCGATGCGGTGATCCTGCAGTTCCCGCTGTGGTGGTTCTCGATGCCGGCGATCATGAAGGGCTGGTTCGAGCGCGTGTACGCGTGCGGCTTTGCCTACGGGGTCGGCGAGCATTCCGACACGCATTGGGGCAATCGTTATGGCGAAGGTTCGTTTGCCGGCAAGCGCGCGATGCTCATCGTCACGGCAGGCGGGTGGCAATCGCATTACAGCCCGCGCGGCATCAACGGACCGATCGACGACGTGCTGTTCCCGATCCAGCACGGGATGCTGTATTACCCGGGCTTCTCCGTGCTGCCGCCGTTCGTGATCTACCGGGCGGGGAAGATGAACGAGGCGCGCTTCGACGAAACGCGTGCGGCGCTTGGCAAGCACCTGGACGAACTGTGGACGACGCAGCCGATTCCGTTCCGGCGGCAGAACGCGGGCGATTACGAGATCCCGGCGTTGACGCTGAAGGACGAAATCGCACCGGGGAAGGTGGGCTATGCGGCGCATCTGGCGCACGAGTATTGATGACGCATGGCAGGCCCGCGCGAGAAGGCGGCGCGCGGGCATGTCGACACCTGCGCCCGAATCAAGTAGTTTCCGGAGATCGACGCGATTCGTCTGCACAATAGGCCGGCATGGCCCGCGCAGCGAATCGGTCTCGACGGAGAACAGCAACGATGACTTTCGAACCACCGGGCCAGGCAGAACCGATCGATGACAACCGCGCCGTCCTGCTGATCACGCTCGAAGCCGGCGGCTATCTGACGGAGGAGCAGGCGGCGCGTGTCACCCAGCGTCTGAGGGACGCACCGGCCGAGTTTCCCGATACCGATTCGGCGCGCAACATGCTCGACTGGCTGATCGCCGAGGGCTACACGACGGCGGACGCCGAGGCGAAAGCGACGCATGAGCTGCTGGACGGCAGCTACGCGAGCGCCGACGAGAAACTCGTCCTGATGACGATGCTGGAGGAGATCGATCCGCCCCGGTTCAAACAACGTCTGGATGAAACGGTTGCGTCGATCCGGCGCGAGCAAAAGAAGAAGCAGATGCTGATCGGCTTCGGCGGCCTGGCTGCCGCGCTGGCGGTGGGCGCCTACCTGTTGTGGCCCGCATCGGCGCCCGCGTGCGGCGCGTCCAGCACCACCACGGCGCTGAATTCGCTGTTGTTCGACGCGCGCAGGGACATGATGCGCAAGAACCCGATGCAGATGCTCGAGCAGGGCAGCAAGTCGTTTCCGCACGTCAGCAACCCGCGTGAAGTCGGCTACGACGAGGCCAATCGCGCGCGCGGCTGCCTGGTGGACGTGAGTATCGCCGACGAGCACGCGACGATCGGCTATGTGGTCCGGCACGACGACAAGGACAAGAGCGCCTTTGTCGTGCAGATGTTCCCGCCCGAATACGTGACGGTTCGCTACAGCGCGCAGGGCCTCGATCCGAAGCTCGGCGCACCGCTCGGCCGCGACGTCATCAGCACGGCTTTCATGGCGGGCGTCGCGCAACTCGACAAGGCGGTGTCGGCGCGCATGCCGAGCTACGGCAAGCCGATGTTCGGCGACGACAAGCCGACGACGCTGGCGAGCAGCGTGCTGGGCGTCATGCCGGCCGCCGACTGCCGGCAGATCGACGGCGACCATGTGTCGTGTCCGCTGCTGATCGATTATCGCGACCGGCTGCTCGGCGCGATCGGCGCGCCGTCGATGCTGCAGTTGAAGGGCGATTTCACGTTCGTCAAGGACGGCAACGGCTGGAAAACCGCCGACGATTTCGACAAGACACTGATGGAAGCGATCGTCGCGCGACGCGTCGCGAAAGTGTACGGCGACGAAGTCGCCGACAAGATGGAGGCGCAGAAGCAGAAGTAGGTCACGCGGCAACCCGATCCACCGCTGCGAATGATGAAATGAAACGGGCGGCCCGCGAGGCAATCGCGGGCCGCCCGTGTTTTCAGTGCTCGACCGCCTGCTTAGCGATCGTCTTCCCGCACCGAAGACGGATGCCGGCACAGCGCCCGCACTTCCATCTCCATATACGGGAACAGCGGCAGCTGGCTCAGCAGGTCATGCAGTTGCTGCACGCTTTCGACGTCGAAGATGCTGACGTTTGCATACTGCCCGGCGATCCGCCACAGATGCCGCCAGGTCCCTTCGTTCATCAGCCGCTGGCACATCGCCTTTTCTTCCGCCTTCAGCGTGGCCGCCTTGACCGGATCCATGTCCGTCGGCAGACGGACGGTCATTTCCACATGAAACAGCATCCTGCACTCCTTGCGTTATCGGTTCGTCGAATCGGAAGGCCGCTCACGCCTGCGCGCGGGCCCGCTCGACGTCGCTGCCCGGCACGTCCTGCTTTTCCTTGAGCAGCGAGAAATCGAAGTCGATCAGCGCGAACTGCCCGTCGACGCCATACGGCTTGCCTTCCGCGCCTTCGGCCTGCTTCACCGGCGGGATCAACCCGTCGCGCGTCGCGAAGGCGAAGTCGTCCCACAGATGCGGATCGCCATCGATGTTGATCTGCGTCGTCAGCTTACGATAACCGTCCGCCGAAACGAAGAAGTGAATGTGCGCCGGACGATGGCCGTGGCGGCCGAGCTGGTCGAGCAGCTGCTCGGTCTTGCTGCCCGGCGGCACGCTGTAGCCGACCGGCAGCACGCTGCGGAAGCTGTAGCGGCCGTCGGCATCGGTGCGGATAGAGCGGCGCAGGTTGAACGCGGGCTGCGATTGATCGAAGTACGAGTAGTTGCCGAGATGGTTCGCGTGCCACACCTCGACCAGCGCGTTCGCGAGCGGCGCGCCGTCCTGGCCGAGCACCTGGCCGCGCATGATGAGCGTCTGGCCCGGATCGGTGCCGTCGTCCAGACGCGCATGGCCGACCGATTCCGGCGCACCGGCGACATACAGCGGCCCTTCGATCGTGCGCGGCGTGCCGCCCTGGATGCCGGCCTTTTCCTCGGCTTCGTCCATGCGCACGTCGAGGAAGCGCTCGAGGCCGAGGCCCGCGGCGATCAGCCCGAATTCGCGGCCGGCTTCGTTCAGGTAGTTCAGCGCCGTCCAGAATTCGCTCGGCTGCACGTCGAAGTCCTCGATCGTGTAGCAGATGTCCTGCACGATCCGGTTGACGATCGCGCGCACGCGCGGGTTGCCCGGCTTCTCGGCGGCGTCGTCGAAGGTCTTCAGCAGTGCGTCGATGGCTTGCTTGTTCATCTGTGTCTCCGGTTTCGGTTGTCGTGTGGGGTCAGCGGGCGTCGCGTCGCATCCGTTCGATGCGGGCCCAGTCGAAGGTGATGCCGAGGCCGGGCGCTGCCGGCAGGTGCAGCTTGAAATCCTCGTAACGCAGCGGCTCGACGAGGATTTCCTCGGTGAGCAGCAGCGGGCCGAACAGTTCGGTGCCCCATTTCAGCGAGTCGAACGTGCTGAACAGTTGCGCGGACGCCATCGTGCCGGCCGCACCCTCGAGCATCGTGCCGCCGTACAGTTCGATGCCGGCCGCCGCGGCGATCGACGCGACGCTCGCCGCGCCCTGCAGGCCGCCCGATTGCGCGATCTTTACCGCGAACACGTCGGCCGCGCGGTCTTGCGCGAGCGCGAACGCATCGACGGGGCCGTGCAGCGCCTCGTCGGCCATGATCGGTACCTGCGCGAGTTGCGTGAGGCGTTTCAGCCCCGCGCGGTTGGTCGCGGCGATCGGCTGCTCGACGAGGCTCACGCCGGCTTCCGCCAGCCGTGCGCCGGCCCAGATCGCGTCGGTTTCGCTCCATGCCTGGTTCACGTCGACGCGCACGTCGCCGCGCTCGCCGAGCGCGCGTTTGATCGCGATCACGTGCGCGACGTCGTCGGCCACGGCGTTCGAGCCGATCTTCAGCTTGAACGCGCGGTGGCGGCGCGCGTCGAGCATCGCTTCGGCTTCCGCGATGTCGCGCTGCGTGTCGCCGCTCGCCAGCGTCCAGGCGACGTCCACCGCATCGGTCCGGCGGCCGCCGAACAGCTCGGACAGCGGCACGCCGAGGCGGCGCGCCTGCGCATCGAACAGCGCGGTCTCGATCGCGCATTTTGCGAATCGGTTGCCCTGGAACAGCTTGCGGGCGCGCGCCAGCGCGGCGCCCGGACGCGTCGCATCCATGCCCTGCAGCAGCGGTGCGAAGTAGGTGTCGATGTTGACCTTGATGCTTTCGGGGCTCTCCTCGCCATACGCGAGACCGCCGATGGTCGTCGCCTCGCCGACGCCTTCGATACCGTCCGTGCATCGAACACGCACCAGCACGAGGGTCTGGCAATTCATCGTGGCGACCGACAATTTGTGGGGCCGAATCGTTGGCACGTCGACGAGCAGCGTCTCGATGCGTTCGATGGTGGCGGCAGTTGCTATCATGCGATTCCTCCTGTTGGTGCACATGGTAGGAATTCCCGCCCCGCGTCGTCCAACACTCTTTCCGACTACTTCCATACCTTTGAGGCATGAAATGGAATTGCGTCAGCTCCGCTACTTCATCGCCGTCGCCGAGGAAATGAACATCACGCGGGCGGCGGAGCGGCTGCACATGACGCAGCCGCCGCTGAGCCGCCAGCTCCAGGCGATCGAGGACGAGATCGGGTTGCCGCTGTTCGAGCGAGGTGCACGGCCGCTGAAACTGACGGATGCGGGGCGCGTGTTCTATGCGCAGGCGAAGCGCCTCGTCGACCAGGCCGACGAGCTCGGCCCGCTGACGCGGCGGCTCGCGCAATCGTCGGAGCGGATCGTGATCGGCTTCGTGCCGTCGACGCTGTACGGCGCGCTGCCGGACGTGATCCGCGCGTTTCGCGAGGCGCAGCCGGACGTCGAGCTGTCGCTGATCGAAATGTTCACGCTCGAACAGCTCGGCGCGTTGAAGGGCGGGCGGATCGACGTGGGGTTCGGCCGGCTGCGGTTCGACGACGATCAACTGGTGCGCGAGGCGCTGATCGAGGAAAAGCTGATCGCGGCGCTGCCGGTCGGGCATCCGCTTGCCGATCCGGCCCGGCCGCTGACGCTCGCGGATATCGCGAACGAGACGCTGATCGTCTATCCGAGCACGCCGCGGCCGAGCTTTGCCGATCAGCAGCTGTCCGCGTTGCGCGACGGCGCGCTGGTGCCGGCGGCCGTCCACGAGGTGCGCGAGCTGCAGACGGCGCTCGGGCTCGTGGCAGCGCAGGTGGGCGTGTCGCTGGTGCCGGAGAGTGTGGAGGGTGTACGCGTGAAGGGGGTGGTCTACCGGCGGTTGCCGGAGCCGGCCGCGACGTCGCCGATCATCATGAGCCGCCGGCTGCACGGCGAAAGCGCCGCCACGGCTGCGTTTTGCGCGATTGCACGGGAGATGATCGTGCCGGCGGCGTAACGATCGTCATTGCTTCCATAAATCGCAACTAACGGTCTGTTTCGGCAGGCGCAGGCACATGCGGGGAGGGTATCGCGGTCTCATGCCCTGTCGTGTCAGGTCTTTGACGGTTACGCAAGCCGCCGGGCGCGCGAGCATGCGCGACGGCGCTACCGCTTCCCGTCGAGCGTTTCCGACGGCGATTCCCCGAACTTTTCCCGATAGGCGATCGCGAACCGCCCCAGGTGTGTAAACCCGCAATCGAGCGCGACATCGGCGATCCGCCGGTCGGACGTCGCGCCGCGCAGCAGCTCGCGTGCATGGTCGAGCCGCGTCGCGCGCAGGTATTGCATCGGGCTCATCCCGCGGAACTGCAGGAACGCGTCGCGCAGCGTCCGTTCCGGCACGTTGGCGGCCTGGACGATATCGGCGAGTTGCAGCGGCTGCGCGTAGTGCGCGTTCACGAACTCCTGCGCGCGCCGCACGAAGCCCGGCGCCGGGTCGCGGTGCGACGCCTGCAGCACGGACGGCGGGTGGCCTTCGATCAGCAGGTCGATCAGCAGGTGCTCGAGCTGCGATGCGACGCGTGGGTTCGCGTTCGCGCGTTCGAGCAGTTCGGGCGAGCGTGCGACGAGCATCAGTTGCTGGCGCCACGCGGCGAGCGCGGCGTCGCTGACATGCAGCACGGGATCGAGCGTCGCGCGCGGGTCGCCGGTCAGCGAGCCGACGGTCGCCGCGTCGATGCGCAGCACGAACTGCTCGCAATCGGCGGACAGCACCGCGTCGAAGCGTTCGCCGGGCGCACACAGCACGCCGGTCTGGCCGTCGACGCCGAGCTGCCGCCCCATCGCGCGCACTTCGGCCTGGCCGGACAGGCAGAACATCAGCAGGTAATAGCCGTCGACCGCGTCGACCTGCACGCGCATCGCGTCGCCGAATGCGATCGTGCCGATCCCGAGCCCGCCGAGCCTGACGAAATCCATGTGCGACGCACCCCGCGTGCGGCCGCTCGGCAGCAGCGCATGCGGCTGCATCACGCGCGAGATCCGCTCGCGCGTCTCGTCGAGATCGCGGGATTCGAACAGCCGGTGCGCGCGCAGCGCGAACGGCTCGAACGACGTTGGGGACATGGGCCTCAGCCTTGGTATGGGCGACATGCGCGTCGATCCGATCAATGGGTCGCGATCGTGCGCCGGGTCGTGTGTGCCGTCATGCTAGCGCAGAAATCCGCCGAAAGTGGATATTGCACCGCCGCAATCGCACTTTCCGGATAGACGGCGAATATTAGCTTTTCAAAAATCGGCTCCATGCATTCAACGAAACGGATCGACCAGGAGTCCGACATGGAGCAGACAGAATCGCCCGTCGTTTTCGCCGCCCGCGGCGACGCGTCCGACGTGACCTTCCCGCACGAAGACGGCTCGCGCGTGCCGTACAAGGTGTTCAGCTCGCGCGCGGTCTACGATCGCGAGCAGGAGCGGATCTTTCGCGGCCCGACGTGGAACTTCGTCGCGCTGGAAGCGGAAATCCCGAACGCCGGCGACTTCAAGAGCACGTTCGTCGGCGATACGCCGGTGGTCGTCACGCGTACCGAGGACGGCACGCTGTCCGCGTGGGTGAACCGCTGCGCGCACCGCGGCGCGCAGGTGTGCCGCAAGTCGCGCGGCAACGCGAGCTCGCACACGTGCGTCTATCACCAGTGGAGCTTCGACAATTCGGGCAACCTGCTCGGCGTGCCGTTCCGGCGCGGCCAGAAGGGGATGTCCGGGATGCCGGCCGACTTCGACCCGAAGCAGCACGGGCTGCGCAAGCTGCGCGTCGACAGCTATCGCGGGCTCGTGTTCGCCACCTTCAGCGACGACGTGATGCCGCTGCCCGACTATCTCGGCGAGCAGATGCGCCCGTGGATCGACCGGATCTTCCACAAGCCGATCGAGTATCTCGGCTGTACGCGCCAGTATTCGAAGTCGAACTGGAAGCTGTACATGGAGAACGTGAAGGATCCGTATCACGCGAGCATGCTGCACCTGTTCCATACGACCTTCAACATCTTCCGCGTCGGGATGAAGGCGCGCTCGATTCCGGATGAGAACCACGGGCTGCACAGCATCATCACGGTGACGAAGACCGGTGACGACACGTCGGCCGCCTACAAGCAGCAGAACATCCGTTCGTTCGACGAAGGCTTCCATCTGGAAGACGAATCGATCCTCGATCTCGTGTCGGAATACGACGAGGACTGCACGAACCATATCCAGCCGATCTTCCCGCAGCTCGTGATCCAGCAGATCCACAACACGCTGGTCGCACGCCAGATCCTGCCGAAAGGCCCCGACAACTTCGAACTGATCTTCCACTTCTTCGGCTACACGGACGATACGCCCGAGCTGCGCGCGCTGCGCATCAAGCAGGCGAACCTCGTCGGGCCGGCCGGCTATATCTCGATGGAGGACACGGAGGCGACCGAGCTCGTGCAGCGCGGCACGGTGCGCGACGGCGACGCGACGTCGGTGATCGAGATGTCGCGCGGCAATCCGGACCAGCAGGACACGGTGATCACCGAAAGCCTGATCCGCAAGTTCTGGGTCGGCTACCAGAAGCTGATGGGCTATTGAAGCGGGAGCGCGGAACGATGGAAAACCTGACGGAAGACATGAAGACGTGGTTCGAGATTTACATGCTCCAGAACCGCTATATCGGGCACCTCGACAACAACCGGCTCGAAGCATGGCCGACGATGTTCACCGAGGACTGCACATACGAAATCGTGCCGAAGGAAAACGCCGACCTCGGGCTGCCGGTCGGGATCGTCCACTGCACGAACCAGCGGATGCTGCGCGACCGCGTGGTGTCGCTGCGGCACGCGAACATCTACGAAGAGCATACGTACCGGCACATGACGTCGGGCCTGACGATCGTTGCGGAACGTGACGGCGAGATCGACACGGAGAGCAACTACGTCGTCGTGCAGACGCGTAGCAATGGTGAATCGAACGTGTACCAGGCCGGCAAGTACTACGACACGGTCGTGCGCACGCCGGACGGGCTGCGCTACAAGACCAAGCGGGTGATCTACGACACGTCGCGCGTGCAGACGCTGCTCGCCACGCCGATCTGATACGCAAGCAAGGAACAGACATGACCGAAGCAACGCTTACCGAGTGGCATTCGCTCGGCGCTTTCGACGAATTCTCCGAAGACGAACCGGCGGCGCGCGTCGCCGGCCAGAAGCCGATCGCCGTGTTCCGGATCGGCGACGAACTGTTCGCGATGCACGACCTCTGCACGCACGGCCATGCGCGGCTGTCCGAAGGCTATGTGGAGGATGGCTGCGTTGAATGCCCGCTGCACCAGGGGCTGATCGACATTCGCACCGGCGCGCCGAAATGCGCGCCGATCACCGAGCCGGTGCGGACCTATCCGATCCGGATCGTCGACGGGCAGGTGGAAGTCAA
>NZ_CAJNKE010000023.1 GCF_905232215.1 Burkholderia sp. LMG 13014 | reverse complement strand
GAGCGCGCGACGCGCACCGGCACCGACTTGTACGACGGCGTGCCGCTTTCCTTGTCGATGTAGTCGAGCGGCACGAGCACGTTCGCTTCCGGGTAGTACGCGCCGACCGACCCCGGCGCGATGTCGTACTCGATCGCGGTGATCTTCTCGAGACGCAGCGTCCGGCCCGACGCGGTGACCGTCTCGATGTCGACGAGGTCGCCGTGTTCGAGCCCGTACTTCGCGAGATCGGCGGGGTTCATGAACAGCACGTCACGCCGGCCGAACACGCCGCGATAGCGGTCGTCGAGCCCGTAGATCGTCGTGTTGTACTGGTCGTGGCTGCGCAGCGTGATCAGCCGCAGCACCTGCTCGGCGCCGAGCACGTCGGCATCTTCCTTCACACCCTTGTAGACCGAGAACATCGCCTTGCCGGTCGGCGTCGGCCACACGCGCTCGGTGGGCGGCAGCGGCAGGCGGAAGCCGCCCGGCGTGCGGATGCGCTCGTTGAACGCCTCGAAGCCGGCCACCGTGCGGTCGATCAGGTCGCGGATGCGGTCGTAGTCGTCGATCAGGTCGAGCCATGCAACCTTGCTCGCCGGCAGCGTCGCATGCGCGATGCCCGCGACGATCGCGGGCTCCGAGCGCAACTGGTCGGACGCCGGCTTGAGCTTGCCGGCCGATGCGTGGACCATCGACATCGAATCCTCGACGGTGATCGACTGCCGGCCGGTTGCCTGGATGTCGAGCTCGGTGCGGCCGAGCACCGGCAGGATGAAGGTTTCCTTGCCGACCAGCAGGTGCGAACGGTTCAGCTTCGTGCCGAGATGCACGCTCAGGTCGAGTTTCGCCATTGCCGGGAACGACAGCTCGGGATCGGGCAGCGCGACCGCGAAGTTGCCGCCGAGGCACAGCAGCGCTTTCGCGGTGCCGTCGACCATCGCCTGCATCGCCTGCACCGCGTCATGCCCGTGATGCGCGGGCGGCGTGAAGCCGCACACGTCCTCGATCTTCTTCAGGAACTCGGCCGACGGCTTCTCGGTGATGCCGACCGTGCGGTTGCCCTGCACGTTCGAATGGCCGCGCAGCGGGCAGACGCCGGCGCCGGGCTTGCCGATGTTGCCGCGCATCAGCAGCAGGTCGGCGATCAGGCGCACGGTTGCCGTGCCCTTGTTGTGCTGCGTGACGCCCATTCCGTACGTGACGATCGTCGCGTTCGACTTCGCGTACGCGAGCGCGACCTGTTTGAGCTGCGCCTGGCTGAGCCCGCTCGCGCGCTCGATGTCGTCCCACGACGTGGCTTCGAGATCGGCCGAGAACGCGTCGAAGCCGTTCGTATGCTGCGCGATGAAGTCGCGGTCGAGCACGTCGCCGCGTTCGGCTTCGAGCTGCAGCAGCGCCTTCATGATGCCCTTCAGCGCGGCCGCGTCGCCGCCGGCGTCGAGCTGGTAGTACGTCGATGCGATCCGCGTCGAGCCGAACGACGCCATCTCGATCATGTCCTGCGGATCCGCGAAGCGTTCGAGCGCGCGCTCGCGCAGCGGATTGAACACGATGATCGGCACGTTGCGGCGCGAGCACTCGTGCAGCGTGCCCATCATCCGCGGGTGGTTCGTGCCGGGGTTGTGGCCGATCGAGATGATCAGCTCGCAGTGGTCGAAATCCTCCAGCGACACGGTGCCCTTGCCGATGCCGATCGACTGCGGCAGGCCGACGCTGGTCGGTTCGTGGCACATGTTCGAGCAGTCGGGGAAGTTGTTGGTGCCGAGCTCGCGTGCGAACAGCTGGTACAGGTACGCGGCCTCGTTCGATGCGCGGCCCGACGTATAGAACTCGACCTGCTCGGGCGGCAGCGCGCGCAGCACTTCGCCGATGCGCGCGAATGCGTCGTCCCATTCGATCGCGCGGAACGTGTCGGTCGCGCGATCGTAGACGAGCGGATGCGTGAGCCGGCCCATGTTCTCCAGCTCGTAGTCCGACATGCGCAGCAGCGACGACACGGTGTTCGCCGCGAAGAACTCGGGCGTTACGCGCTTGGTCGTCGCTTCCCACGTGACGGCCTTTGCGCCGTTCTCGCAGAACTGGAACGTCGACTTGTGTTCCTTGTCGGGCCATGCGCAGCCGGGGCAGTCGAAGCCATCGGGCTGGTTGGTCCGCATCAGCACGATCGGCGCCTCGATGGTGTCCATTTGCGTGCGCACCGCATCGGCTGTCGCGCGAAGCGCGCCCCAACCACCGGCGGGCCCGTCGTACTTCCTGATGCCTGGCACTTCGCGTCGATTTGTCATGTGAATCTCCATCTGCCGGTCCCGATACGGGCGGCTCGGTTTGCGCCGTGTCGCGGCGTGGGGCGGCTCCGTCCGGTGGACGGAGCCGGTCATGCGTGCCCCGGGCGAGCGGGGCATGCGGGGTTTCAGTGCGCGTCCTTCTTCGCGCCGGACGATTTCTTGGTGGACGGTTTCGCGGCAGGTGCGGGCGGCGGTGTGTCGGCGGGCGTGTCGCCGGCCTTCGCATCGTCGGTGGCCTTGGCCGTCTTGCCGTTCGGTTTCGCCTTGCCGTCGGCGTCCTTCTTGGCGTCCTTCGCTTCAGCCGCCGCGAGCTTGTTGAACTTCACTTCGTCGCTGGCCTTGTCGTAGTCGACTTCGCATCGATCGCCCGACTGCAACCGGTCGGCAAGGATCTCCTTCGCAAGCCGGGTCTCGATGGTCTGGCGGATCTGGCGCTTCAGCTCGCGCGCGCCGAACTCCGGCTGGTAGCCGGCTTCGGTCAGGTGCTCGACGAGCGAGTCGCCCATCACGAGCGTGATGTCCTGCGCGGCGGCCGTGCGCACCACGCGGTCGAGCTGGATCTGCACGATCGCGCGGATGTTCTCCTTCGACAGCGCATGGAAGACGATCACCTCGTCGATCCGGTTCAGGAACTCGGGGCGGAAATGGCCCTTCAGCACCTGCATCAGTTCTTCGCGGATCGCCTTGTCGGTCTTGCGCGCGGCTTCCGGCTGCGTGAGGTTGTCCATGATGATCGCCGCGCCGAGGTTGCTCGTTGCGATGATGATCGTGTTGCTGAAATCGACCACGCGGCCCTTGCCATCGGTCAGGCGGCCGTCGTCGAATACCTGCAGCAGCACGTTGTAGACGTCCGGATGCGCCTTCTCGATCTCGTCGAGCAGGATCACGCTGTACGGGCGGCGCCGCACGCGCTCGGTGAGCTGGCCGCCTTCGTCGTAGCCGACGTACCCGGGCGGCGCGCCGATCAGCCGCGCGACCGCGTGCCGCTCCATGTACTCGGACATGTCGATGCGGATGATCGACTGCTCGTCGCCGAACACGGTCTCGGCGAGCGCCTTCGCGAGCTCGGTCTTGCCGACACCGGTCGGCCCAAGGAACAGGAACGTCGCGATCGGCCGGTGCGTCTGGCCGAGCCCCGCACGGGACAGCCGCACCGCATCGCTGACGGCCACCACCGCGTCGCTCTGGCCGACCACGCGCTCGCGCAGCTGCTCTTCCATCTTCAGCAGCTTCTGGCGTTCTTCCTGCGTGAGTTCGGACACCGGGATGCCGGTCAGCCGCGACACGACCTCGGCCACCGATTCGACGGTCACTTCGAGCGTCTCGGAGCCGGTCTTGCGCTGCCACGCCTCCATCATCTCGTCGACGGCTTTCTGTTTCTCGGTGATCTGCTCCTCGAACTGCTTCGCCTGGTCGAAGCGCTTGCGTGACGTCGCGTAGTCCTGCTCGCGCTTCAGTTGCGCGATCTGCGCTTCGCCCTCCTGGATGTCGACCGGGCGCGACGTCGCACCGATCCGCACGCGCGCGGCGGCCTGGTCGATCAGGTCGATGGCCTTGTCGGGCAGGAAGCGCGACGTGATGTAGCGGTCGGCGAATTCCGCGGCCGCGACGAATGCATCGTCGGCGAACGTCACTTGGTGGTGCGCCTCGAGACTGTCGCGCAGCCCGCGCAGGATCACGATCGTCTGCTCGACGCTCGGCTCCGGCACGAACACCGGCTGGAAGCGCCGCTCGAGCGCCGCGTCCTTCTCGATGTACTTCTGGTATTCGTTGAGCGTCGTCGCGCCGATCAGGCTCAGCTCGCCGCGCGCGAGCGCGGGTTTCAGCACGTTCGCGATATCGAGGCCGCCTTCGCCGCCACCCTGGCCGGCACCGACGATCGTGTGCAGCTCGTCGATGAACAAAATCAGTTCGTCCTGCTTCGCAGTGACTTCGTCGATCAGCTGCTTCGCGCGCTCCTCGAATTCGCCGCGATACTTCGCGCCGGCCACCATCGAGTTGATGTTGACTTCGACGAGCCGCTTGTCGCGCAGCACCTCGGGCACGTCGCCGTTGACGATCCGCTGCGCGAGCCCTTCGACGATCGCCGTCTTGCCGACACCCGGCTCGCCGATCAGCACCGGGTTGTTCTTCTTGCGGCGCGCGAGCACCTCGATCGTGCTTTCGATTTCCTGCGCGCGGCCGAGCACCGGGTCGAGCTTGCCCTGGCGTGCGATCGCGGTGAGGTCGCGGCCGAACTTGTCGAGGTTCGGCGTGCCGGTCGGCGCATCGACGCGGCCGTCCTCGGCGCCTTTGCCGACCACCTTCACGACTTTCTGGCGCAGCGCCTCGGGCGTCACGCCGTATTTCTTCAGCAGCGTGCCGGCGACGCTGTCCGGCACCGACGCGAGCCCGATCAGCAGGTGCTCGGGGCCGATGTACGAGTGGCCGAGATCGCGCGACGCCTGGAACGCGTACTGCACGGCCTTTTTCACGCGCGGCGAGATCGACAGCTTGTCGAGCGGTGCATCGGGGTCGGCCGTGCCGGTGTGTGCGTGCTCGTCGATGTACGACCGGATGTCCTGCGGCGACAGCTTCAGTTCCTTCAGCAGCGCGGCGCACACGTCGGTGTCCGCGAGCGCGTACAGCAGGTGTTCGGAATCGAGCTCGCTGCGGCGCAGCTCGTGCGCCTTCTCGGCCGCGCGCTGCAGCAGTTCCAGCGTCTGCTCGCTGAATGCGTCGGTCGGATCGACCGATTCGCGCGGAATCTCGGCGGCGAGCGGCGCGTCGTCGTCGAGCCCGCCGAACAGCGACGACGAGCCGCCGCCTCCCAGCAGCGAATCGAACGGGTTCAGCATGCTCTGATGCCGCATCAGCTGACGGAAGTGGTAATCGCAGATCGAGATCGTCTTGCGCTCGCCGTCCTGCATCACGGTTGCGCGCGCGACGGCCGGCCGGGCGTGGCAGATATCGCAAAGTGCGGGCATGGTGGTCTGGCTCCTGTCGGTGAAAGTGGGTCGAAGGGTGAAGTCCCGATGCGGTGCGGCGCTTGGCGCTTCCCGACCGCGAACGCACGGCACGCAACACGGCGGTGCGCGGGCGGCACCCGTGCTGTCGCGCAGCGCGCGCCGGCGTCTTGCACGGTCGCGGTCGGGGCGGCAAGCGTGCGTGCCGGGAGGAGCCCACGGCATCGCTTCGACTGCGTTCAAAATAGCGAATCGGCGGAGGCCATCCAAGACACAGTTCCGCAGCGGCTCGGCCGCGAATTGCACCCTCGCATGCACTTGCGCACGGGTGGCAAGGAGTACAGACGGGCAGGCGCGTGGCGGCACGGGCTTGCGCGGCATGCGCAGCGTGTGATGGCAGGAAGCGGGAGCGGGTGGAACGCGAACGGGTCGCGGTGCGACATCGGCGCGCAGGGCGCCGGTTGCCGGTGGATGAAGGGTAATGCGGGTGCGCAGGTGCGACACAAACGCCGCAGGGGGAACGTGCCGCGACCGGCTAAGTGAGACCGCACACGCACCGCGGGCGATGCGTGTGTGACGGCCGAAGGAGAGGGCGGGTTGCACGGTCCGGGCCGGACACGGCGCAACCTTGGCGTGCCGCGCTCAGTCCGGGAGTGTCATCGCGAGCCGTTGCCGCGCGATCTGCTTCACGTCGGTTGACAGTGCCGCATTCGGCAGACCATTGGCCCAGACGGAGAACGAATCCTCGATCAGGTTGCGCGTGTCGGGCGGCAACTCCGCCAGGACCAGCGACATGACGGTGAACAGCACGGCGGTGTCGCCGGCCTGGCTGCTCGCGTTCGCATCGACCGCCTGCTTCAGGTGGTCGACCGACGCCTGCAGCGCCTGCAATGCCTCATTCGAATCGCTCATCACACACTCCATGCAAGATGGGTTCGATCGGCGACGAACATGCTCGGCGGTGCGGCCAGCCGCGCGCGACGCCTGGCGGGCATCGCGCGCGGGCAACCGCGGTCAGGCCGCCGTGCTGCCCTGCGGCGCCACGGCCACCGATGCTTCGCTCGTCAGCATCAGGAACGTGAACGTTTCGCGCAGGTACAGGCGGACGGCCTTGTCGGTATGGCTCGTGTAGCCGATGGATACGTCTTCCCCGAGATGCAGTTCGTAATCGCCGCCGCGCGTGGACAGCACGCAGCCGCCGCTGATCGCCGGCGCCCAGATGATCTCGCCGCTGACGATTCGCTTGATATGGCCGAGGACCGGATAGCCCTGGTCGCGCGCTTCGCTGAGCGCCGTGTACGCGTCCGAACCGAGCACCACCGAGTACGGGCCGTCGACGCCGGCGAGCCGCAGCGCCTCGAGCGCGTCGCTGATCGCGTCGGGATACGCGCCGACGTCCGCCGGCAGCGTGAGCTTGCGGTTCGACGTGCCTTCGCGGATGCCGACGATGCCTGCCGCCTGGTAGCCGTCGAAAATCGCGCCGTCTTCGGCGAACGCGAGCCGCTGCGCGGCGTCCTTCGCCGGTTGCCAGTCGGCGTCGCGCGCACCGCGCTCGACGCTGTCGATCGCATCGCGGCTCAGCTCGAACGGCACCGTCAGCTCGACGATCGTGCGGACTTCGCGCAGCCGCGCATTCACTTGCTCGCGCGGCGCGGCGACGTCGACCAGGTGCCCGGTGCCGACGGCCGACAGCTCGGGGCCTTCGGGGCCATCGACGTCGACGACGCGGCGGCCGGCCACCGATCGTTTGAACGTGCGTGCCACTTCCTCCTCGATTTGTTCCCAGGCGGACGCGGAGATCGGGGCGAGTTCGCGGTGCAGGTTGTTCATGGGTTCTTGTTGCCTCACGTCAGCGAAAACACTTCATGGTGGGCCGATCGGCGGAGGGACTGCGCCTGATGCCAGGCAGGCCGATCACGGGCGAAAATGCATATTAGCAGGCTCGATTGACACCACTGCAGCACAAATCGAAACGACACCGTGCGGTGGCGCAACTGTTATGCAATTCGCGCGTGGGGCGAGGGCGTGTGCATGCGTGGCATGCCGCGACTGGATTGCGACACCCGGGGTTCGTGCCGACGCTGACGCCGTTCGGGCCGCGTTCGACGCTGTGCGGAATCCATTCCGGTCGACGGCCTATCCTATGTCGTGCATTCTTACGAACATTCATCCAGCCGGGTTTCTGGAAGCCGGGGTGGGCGGCGTTCAGCCGTCGCGACCGAGTCCGGATGAATCATAGACGCAGCCTATTGAAGCTTCACAACAAGTGGAGGTCGTTCATGGCACTGCAACTCGTCTCGCCCGAAGACAAATACATGCTGAAGACGGGCGTTATCAATCACGAGGATGTGATCGGGCATTTGCGGCAGGTGTTGAACGCGTTTGCCGCGAAGCCGGAGTACAGCAAGTTCTATATCGGCATCACCAGTGACCTGTATACCCGGCTGGCGAAACACCGCGCTACCAAGCCCGATTTCAAATTGACGTGTCCGATCTATCTCGAAGCGCACAACCTGGTCGGGAACGCGTTCGACCGTCTCGAGCGCAAGGCCATCGAGACCTTCCGTACCGGCATCACGCACCCGCAATCCGGCGAACGGCTGCTTGCATGCAGCAACGGGCCGGGCGGAGCGCTGCCGAAGAACTGGCTCTATATCCTGGTCGGTTGATTCGCGCGGACGGCGTGCAGGGAATGTAAGCCTGCGCGCGTCACGGCGTGCATGCGGCGGTATGGCGGAAGGGCGGCGCCTGCGCAGCGCCGCACGCCACGCCACGCCGCGCGAGCGCCGCGGCCGACTGAACTGCAGCCGTTCCGGACCAGCCCGGCGCGGGGTTGCGCGCCGGACTGCCGTTGGCACCTTGCGTTACGACGGCACCCCTTTCAGTGAGCCGATTTTCAGCGAACCGTCGCGATGTGGCGCCGCCGCCGACGGTTCCGGCTGCGCCGCATCGGCGGCCGGTGCCGCGCGATCGGCGAGCGCTTCGAGCAGGTCGGCGGACGGCACGAAGAACAGCGATCCGGTGACCGCGCGGCTGTAGTCGAGCAGGCGGTCGTAGTTGCCGGGCGGGCGGCCGACGAACATGTTCTCGAGCATCTGCTCGATCGGCGCCGGCGAACGCGCATAGCCGATGAAGTAGGTGCCGAATTCGCCTGCGCCCGGGCGCCCGAACGGCATGTTGTCGCGCAGGATCTTCACTTCCTGGCCGTCCTCGTCGAGCGTGGTCAGCGAGCTGTGCGAGCACGATGGCTTCACGTCCGGCGCGAGCTCGATATCGGCGAGCTTGGTGCGGCCGATGATGCGCTCCTGCGTCTCGACCGCGAGCGCGTTCCAGCCGGCCATGTCGTGCAGGTACTTCTGCACGATCACGTAGCTGCCGCCCGCGAATTCGTCATCCTCGTCGCCGATCACCGTGAAGTCGACCGCCTCGCGGCCTTCCGGATTCTCGGTGCCGTCGACGAAGCCGATCATCGCGCGCTGGTCGAAATTGCGGAAGCCGTGCACCTCGTCGACGACCGTGACGGCATCGCCGAGCGCGCCGAGCAGTTGCGTCGCGAGTTCGAAGCACAGGTCCATCGCTTCCGCGCGAATGTGCAGCAGGATGTCGCCCGGCGTCGCGACCGCGACGCGCTGCCCCGCGCCGAATTCACGGAACGGATGCAGCGCGGCGGGGCGCGGGTTGCCGAACAGCGCATCCCACGCGTCGGCGCCGAAGCCGCACACGCAGGTGAGGTTGCCGCCCGGCACGCGCTTGCCGACCGAACGCACGAGCGCGGCGATGTCGCCGCACCATGACCGGATCGTGTCGGCGTGATCGGCACCGGGATTGATCGTCGCCACGAGGAAGATCGCGCTGCGCGTGATCGTGCTGTGAACGTTTTGGGAGAGCGGGGGAGGTGTCTGCATCGTGGCCTGCCGGTCAGTCATGTCGGGACGGAAGTGCCGTGGCGCGCGAAGGCGAACGGTTGAACTGTGTCATGCGACTGTTCTCTTTGTGTCATGCGGATGAAGGACGTTGCGCGGACATCGCGCAACGGGCCGCAGCGGTGGCGGCCGGCCGCACGGCGCGTGAGCTGCCCGCACCGCGTAACGTCGTCGAGCAAGCAATCTAGCAGCTTCGGCCAGTCTTTGGAACACGTATCGCCAATCTGTCATTCGAATGCGTCAAACAGGGCCGGATTTCGTGCGATGCCCGCGCAGCTGTACTCCTGGCGTGCGCGGCGCTGTGCTCTTGAGCGCGGGTGCCGCGTGCAGTAGATTAGGTCCCGCTGCGCCCGCCGACGAGGAGCGTCATCATGAACCTGCTGGAAGCGATGCGTGTATATGTCGCGGTGGTCGAGCATGGCGGCCTGTCCGGCGCCGCGTCCGAACTGCGGCTCGACGAAGCGCAGGTGAGCGAACGGATCGACGGCCTCGAACGGTATCTCGGCTGTCGCCTGCTGCTGTGCCGCGAGCCCGACGACGTTGCCTGCACCGACGCGGGCGACGCGTTCCACGTGTGTTGCCGCCGGACACTGTCCGCGGTCGAACAGGCGATCGGCGCGGCTGGCCAGCACGCGGCGGATGTGCCGGACACGCACGATACCGCGCATGCCGCCGCACGTGATGCGGCTTTCCCGCCGCCGCCCGGCGCCGCTCATGCCTCAATACAGCGACTGTCACCTTGAATACGACCACCGTTCCCTGCTCGCCGGCCGAGCGCATTCGTCGCCGCTTCGGCCATTTCCTTCACGCGGCCGAACTGGCCGGGCTGATCGTGATCGGGCTCGCGACCGCGTTCGCGATGGCGCAGGAAGCGTGGAAGGTCGTGCTCGCGGGCGAAGTGTCGCTGACCGACCTGCTGCTGATGTTCCTGTATCTGGAAGTGCTCGCGATGGACGTGCGCTACCTGCGGCTCGGCCGGTTGCCGGTGCGGTTTCCGCTGTTCATTGCGATGACGTCGCTCGCGCGCGACCTGATCCTGCGCGGTGCGACCGACAGCCCCGAACGGATGCTGATGACCACGTTCGGGATCGTGCTGCTCGCGGTGGGCGTGCTGATCCTGAGTTTCGGCCAGCATCGCTTCCCGGCCGACGTCGCGGATGTCGAGGACGATGCGCATGCACACAGGTGACGCACGAGCGGCAGGCCGCGTGAATTTTCCCTGTTCCTGCAAGGAGGGTGCCCGATGAGCACGGATTCCGTCGAAACGAAACAGGCGATCGAACTGCAGCGCGTGGCGTCGGACGCCTACCGGCTGGCGCGCGACACGCGCGATGCCGATCCGGCGCTCGCACGCGCGCCGTCCGTCGCCGGGCTGCAGCGGGAGGCGGCGCACGCCTATGCCGACGCGGCGCGTGCGCGCGTGGCGGCCACCGGCATCTGAATCGAATTCCGGCCAGCCGCATGCGGTGCGGCGGCTGAAACTGACCATCCAACCGAGCGAGGTGTCGAATGACCAAGCAACTGATCGTCGCCGTGTTCGGCAGCGTCGACACGGCCCGCCAGGCCGCGAACGATATCGAGGCGCTGTCGGAGAAAAACGAAGGATTCAACGTCGAGAACGGCGTCGTCGTCGAGAAGGACGCGACCGGCAAGCTCGCGGTACTCCACGCCGAATCGCGGCCGTTCAAGGGCGGCGTGATCGGCGCGATCGCGGGCGGTTTGCTCGGCCTGCTCGCCGGGCCGATTGGCGTGGTCACGGGCATGGCGGCCGGCGCGGGGGCCGGCATTCTCGCGGAAGCGGCCGGCAACGCGCTGCTCGACGGCACGTTCGTCGAGACGGTTGCGGCACGGCTCGTGCCCGGCAGCGTCGCGATCATCCTGGAAGCGAAGGAAGACACGCCGTTCTCGGTCGACAACGTCGTGACGGGATTCGGCGGCAAGGTCTACCGTCAGGCGCTCGATTGAGACCATCCATTTCGACCGACTTCGGGAGAACCGCATGCGCATCGATCAATCGTACCGTCGCTTCGACATCGCGGCGACGCTGTCGCCGCTGCCCGGCAACGGCAAACGCGCGATCGCGATCGTCGACGTGACGACCGACGATCCGGCCCGCCTCGCCGATCTCGGCACCGGGCAATTCCTGCAGATCCGCAAGTGGGTCGAGTCGAACGACGTCGCATTGCTGACGGTGGTGTTCGACGAGTGCAAGGTCGCGATCGATCACTACGCGGACAACGTCGACGACGCTTGAGCACACGCGGGGCCCGTGCATGACCGGGCTTCGCGCGATGGCTGCCCGACGGCCATCGGCAAATCGCGATGACGCGCGCCGGCACAGCGCCCGGCGAATGGTTGCCGCGCGATCGCGCGGGGCCGCGCCGTCGCGTTCGCATCTGTTCACCACGCCGGCCGGATTTGATGTTTCCTCGCCAAACTGTCACTTACATTCGTCGAAATGACGCAGTAGGATGCCGAACCTTGTCTTGATGAGATTCGCATTGCTATCCGCCTTCAATTTCGATAACGGACGAGGTTCGCACCGGGACACCCGCGCCCGCGCACGGCTATCCGGCTTCGTGCACCGGCGCGGTCGTGCCGCTCACGCATCGCAGGCCGGTTCATCGCTGGCGGGGCGAGGCGGATGAAGCTCTACGAGAAATTTGCAAACGACGTAGAGCGACTCATCCGGCAAGGCGTATATCGACACGGCGATCGTGTGCCGTCGGTGCGGCAGGCGAGCCAGCAGCACCGGATCAGCATCACGACCGTGCTGCACGCGTATCTGCTGCTGGAAAGCCGCGGGCTGCTGGAGAGTCGCCCGCAGTCCGGCTATTTCGTGAACCTGCGGCGCGACGACAGTCATGCGCCGGTGCGCGAGTTGCGGCCGTCGAAGCCGATCGCGATCTCGTCGTCGGTCGACGTGAGCCGGCTCGTGCTGTCGACGCTGCGCTCGATCGGTACCGACGACGCGGTGCCGCTCGGCTCGCCGTACCCGGACCCGAGCCTGTTCCCGTTCGAAAAGCTGAACCGCTATGCGTATGCGGCTGGCCGCGACAAGGCGCTGTGGGGCGTGACGGACGGGCTGCCACCCGGCCATCCACGGCTGATCCGGCAGATCGCGCGCCGCTACCTGGAAAACGGGATGTCGGTGGACCCGAACGAGATCATCGTGACGGTCGGCGCGACGGAGGCGATCAACCTGTGCCTGCAGGCCGTTGCAAAACCGGGCGACACGATCGCGGTGGAATCGCCGACGTTCTACGCGATGCTGCACGCGATCGAACGGATGGGGATGAAGGCGATCGAGGTGGCGACGCATCCGGAATACGGGATCGATATCGCGGCGCTGGCCGCGATCGCGAAGTCGCAGCCGATCACCGCGTGCATGGTGATGCCGAACTTCCAGAACCCGCTCGGCTTCCAGATGCCCGACGAGCGCAAGCGTGAACTGGTCGAGTTCGCCGCGAAAGCCGATCTGCCGATAATCGAGAATGGCGTGTACAACGAACTGTACTTCGGCAACATGCATCCGAGCACGCTGAAGGCGTTCGACCGCCACGACATCGTGCTGCATTGCTCGTCGTTCTCGAAGAGCCTGACGGCCGCGTACCGGATCGGCTGGGCGCTGCCGGGCCGTTATCGCGAGCAGGTCGAGAAGCTGAAATTCCTGAACACGCTTGCGACGCCATCACTGCCGCAGCTCGCGATCGCGGAGTTTCTCGAACGCGATGGCTACGAGCATCACCTGCGGCGGATTCGCAAGGCGTATGCGCAACAGGCGAACCTGATGCGGACGATGGTGTCGCGGTTTTTCCCGGAAGGCACGCGCATTTCGAGCCCGGCCGGCGGGTACGTGCTGTGGATCGAGCTGCCCGCGCAGGTCGACGCAATGCGGCTGTACCAGCTCGCGCTGGAGCAGGGGATCACGATCGGGCCAGGCTACATGTTCTCGATCGCGGACAGCTACCGGAATTTCATCCGGCTGAACTACAGCAGCCCGTGGTCGCCGGAGATCGAGCAAGCGGTCGTGACCGTCGGCAAGCTCGCCGCCTACTGTCTCGACTGAACATACCGCCGCGCGTCGAGCGTAGCGTCGTCAAGTCAGCCGGTACGACTGCGCGCCCGTTCCCGCGAGCGCGCCGCCATCGACGATCAGGTATTCATTGCGGATCGGCTTGCCGTCGAACCAGCATTGCAGGATCTCCAGCGTGCCGGCCGCGTAGCGTGCCTGCGCGGACAGCGACGTGCCGGAGATGTGCGGCGTCATCCCGTTGAACGGCATCGTGCGCCACGGGTGATCGGCCGGCGCCGGCTGGGGAAACCACACGTCGCCGCCGTAGCCCGCGAGATGCCCGGACGTGACGGCGTTCACGACCGCGTCGCGGTCGACCAGCTTCGCGCGCGCGGTGTTGATCAGGTACGCGCCGCGCTTCATGCGCGCGATCATCGCCGCGTCGAACAGGTGCTCGGTCGACGGGTACAGCGGGATCTGCAGGTTGACGATGTCGACGGCGCTCGCGAGTGATGCGGCATCGGCGTGATACGTGAGCCCGAGTTCCTGCTCGATCGATGCATCGAGCCGGTGGCGCTGTGTGTAGTGCAGATGCAGCCCGAACGGCTTCAGCCGGCGCAGCACGGCGAGCCCGATGCGCCCCGCGCCGACCGTGCCGAAATGCATGCCTTCGACGTCGTAGCTGCGCGACACGCAATCGGCGATGTTCCAGCCGCCTTCCTGCGCGATCGCATGCGAAGGCAAGTAGTTGCGCACCAGTGCGAGCGTTGTCATCACCACGTGCTCGGCCACGCTGATGCTGTTCGAGCCGGTGACTTCGGCGACGGTGATGCGCGCGCGCGCGGCGGCGTCGAGATCGACGTGATCGGAGCCGATGCCGGCCGTCAGCGCGAGCTTCAGCTTCGGCGCGCGGGCGATCCGTTCCGCCGTCAGGTAGGCGGGCCAGAACGGCTGCGAGATCACCACGTCCGCTTCGGGCAGCCGGCGCTCGAATTCGGAGTCGGGGCCGTCCTTGTCGCTCGTGACGATCAGCGTGTGGCCGTGCGCCTCCAGATAGCCGCGCAACCCGAGCGCGCCGGACACCGAGCCGACGAGTTCGCCGGGCCGGAAGCCGGGCGGGCCGGCGGGCGTCGGCGCGGTTTGTCCGTCCGCGTAGTGCGTGATGACCGGAATCGCATCGCGCACGTAGCGCGGCGGATAGCCGTCCACGGGATCGGGGTAGAGCACGCACAGAACGGTGGCCATCGGGTAGCACTCCGGGTGACGGGGGGAAGGCGCGCGGCATGCGGATTGCGCATAACGCGCGACGTGCGACGTGCGCCGCGGGTGGCGCGCGTGTTGCGCCGCAACGTTGATGACGTTCTACGCCCGTCTTGGATCTCGTACAAGCTACAGTGCGTGTTTGCGTGCGCTGCGGGGGCGTCTGTACCTGTTCTTTTCATGAAGGACGCCGATAATGGGATCGTTACCTGACTCTGCGGGAGCGATGTCATGTCCGGAAGCGATTCCTCGTCTTCACGTCCCGATCTCACGCAAGGCATCGCGCTCGACGATCTCGCCGACGGTGCAATGATCGAGGGCCATGTCGGCGACGCAGCGGTGCTGCTGGTGCGCCGCGCCGACGAACTGTTTGCCGTGGGCGCGCAGTGCCCGCACTACGGCGCGCCCTTGGCCGACGGCCTGCTGGAGGGCGACACGATCCGCTGCCCGTGGCATCACGCGGCGTTCTGTCTACGCACCGGCGAGTTGCTGCGCGCGCCGGCGCTCGACGGGCTGCCGTGCTGGCGTGTCGAACGCCGCGACGGCCGCGCCGTCGTACTCGATGCGCAGCCGGCTGCCGTGCCGCCTGCATTGAATGCGGCAGGACTGCCTGCTTCGATCGTGATCGTCGGCGGCGGCGCAGCAGCGATCGCGGCGGCCGTGACGCTGCGGCAGGAAGGCTATCCGCATCCTGTCACGCTGCTGACTGCCGATTCCGATCCGCCTTACGACCGGCCGAACCTGTCGAAAGACTATCTCGCCGGCACGGCCGAGGCCGACTGGCTGCCGCTGCGCTCACCGTCGTTCTATGCCGACCACCACATCGACGTGCGGTGCGGCACGCATGTCGTACGCATCGATCCCGCGCAGCAAGCGGTCGAACTGGCCGACGGCAGCCGTGTCGGATACGGCGCGCTGCTGCTGGCAACGGGGGCCGAACCGAACCGGCTGACCGTGCCCGGCGCGGATCTGCCGCACGTGTGCGTGCTGCGCTCGCGCGCCGATTGCGATGCACTGATCGGCAAGCTGAAGACGGCGCGCCGCTGCGTCGTGGTCGGCGCGAGCTTCATCGGGCTCGAAGCCGCCGCCGCATTGCGCACGCGCGGGCTCGACGTGCAGGTCGTCGCGCCCGATGCGCATCCGATGGCGCGCGTGCTCGGCGAAGCGCTCGGCAGCACGATCCAGGCCCTGCACGAGTCGCACGGCGTGGTGTTCCATCTCGGCGCGACGCCGGCGCAGATCACGCCGGACAGCGTGACGCTGTCGACCGGCGACGTGCTGCCGGCCGATCTCGTGGTGGTCGGCATCGGCGTTCATCCGAACGTGGGGCTCGCGCAGGACGCGGGGCTGGCCGTCGAGCGCGGCGTGACGGTCGACCGCTTCCTCCAGACGAGTGCGCCCGGCATCTACGCGGCGGGCGACATCGCGCGCTGGCCCGATCCGCTGACGGGCGAGCGCATTCGCGTCGAGCACTGGGTCGTTGCCGAGCGGCAGGGCATCGTCGCCGCGCGCAACCTGCTCGGGCAGCAGCGGCCGTTCGATGCGGTGCCGTTCTTCTGGAGCCAGCATTACGACCTGACGATCAACTATGTCGGGCATGCGGAGCAATTCGATCGTGTCGAGATCGATGGCGACCTCGGCGCGCACGATTGCTCGATCGCGTACTGGCGCGGCAACACGCGGCTCGCGGTCGCGACGATCGGCCGCGATCTCGACAGCCTGAAGGCGGAAGCGGCATTCGAGCGACAGATTGCAGCCGCGTGACAGCGGCGTGACGACATGATTCGAACCCTGGAGGCGAGATGAATCCCGATGTCCGTGCACGTTTCGAAACCGAGTTTGCGCCGCGTATCGCGGCGCGCGTGCTCGGCCTGTATCAGGCTGGCGATGTGAGGGTGGACGTCGTGCCGCACGACGGGCAGGGCAGCCCGACCTGTGTCGATGTCATCGGCCTCACGTCGACGGTCGGATTGCCGAACCGGCTGAACGCGCGGCTCGCGTGGCGTGACGACGCGATCGATGCGCTGCTGGCCGAGCCCGACCGCAGCCGCTTCGACCGCTATCTCGCGGCGCTGCCGGTCACGATCGAACGCTGGCAGATGGAATTGCCGGTCGATTTCAGCACGCGGACCCAGCGCGACCGCGAGATCCTGATCGGCGATCTGGATTTCGATGCGTGAAACGCGCCGTGCGCTGCGCACCGATGAGTCGGTTGCCGCTACCGGTCGCGTGTCTTGATGATCACGCGGCCCTGATCGATGCCGCCGCGCAGCGCTTCGTCGCACGTGAGCCATTCGGGCGTGACGAGCTCGGGTGCGGGCAGGTCGACCGGCGCGCCGTCGCGGAAGATCCGCACCTGCGCGACCCACGCGCCGTTCGCGTTGCGCGTCGCATCGACGCGAATCTCGTGATCCATGAAAGTGTCGGTGGCTTGCATTGGTCGGGGCCCTCCGTCGTGCGTGAACGCGGTGCGTCGATCGTAGCAGCATGGCGGGCGCCGTGCATCCGAAACGAAGCGGAACCTGCGCGCGATTCGAAGCACGTGTCGACGCGCGAGACGGGAGCGAACCTGTGGCCTTCGATCTGACCTTTTCCATCAAGGTATTCGCGGCGCTGTTCGCGATCATGAACCCGATCGCGAACATCCCCGTGTTCCTGTCGCTGACGGAAGGCGCGGCGGACGGCGTGCGACGCAAGGTCGCGCTGACGGCGGCGATCGGCGTGACGGTCGGCTGCATCGTGTCGGCGGTCGCGGGTGGCGCGATCCTGCATGTGTTCGGCCTGACGATCGACGATTTCCGCCTCGCGGGCGGGCTGCTGGTGCTGCTGATCGCGCTGTCGATGCTGCACGGCGCGCCGAGCCGCCAGCATGCGCCGGGCGAAAGCGAAGGTGCCGATCCGGCGACGGCCGAGAGCGTCGCGATCTATCCGCTGACGATCCCGCTGCTCGTCGGCCCCGGCACGATCGCGACGATGATCGTACTTGGGCACAGCGCGTTGTCGACCGGGCAGGAACTCGCGTTCGCGCTCGGGCTCGCCGCGTTTCTCGTGCTGCTGGCCGTTTCGCTGCTGTCGGCACCGCTGATCGGCCATTACCTGTCGCCGCGCGTGACGGCGGTGACGCAGCGCCTGATGGGGATGATTCTCGCGGCGATCGCGATGCAGATGATCGTCGCGAGCCTGAAGGCCGCGTTCGGGCTGCCGCATTGAGCGCGGCGCAGTCGGACGCGGCGGCCTGATTTCACGGAGTGGCTGATGAATACGCTGATTGTGTTGTCCTATCCCGACCTCGCGGCCGCCCATCGCGCGCTTGCCGAACTCGATACGTTACGCGACCGGCACGTCGTCGCGCTGTCGGGTATCGCGATCGTCGAGTGCGCGACGGATGGACAGTTGCGCGCGCATGCAGTCGACCCCGGGCGCACGCCGCCCGGATCGCTGCTCGACAGCGTGGTCGAGCACATCGAATCGTCGCTCGATGCGTGGCGCGAGCGGCCGGTGGACGACGCACTGATCGACCGCGTCGCGCGCAAGGCGCGCCCCGGCACCGTGTCGCTCGGGCTGGCCGCGACGCAACTCGACATCTATGCACTGAGCACGGCGCTTGCACCGTTCGGCGGCGAAGTGATCGACACGACGCTGTCGATCGACGACGAACTGAAGCTCGTCGAAGCGATCTCGAACGCACGTGACGGCGGCGGTGGCGGCGATGCAGCGACCGGCTGACGCGCACGGGCGTTTTCAATTGCGCAGCCGAGCGGTCTGTGCCGCGCATCGCAGGCTGGTCGGGCATCGATGCGCATGACCCTTCGTAGCAGGGCCGGAATCGAACGCAAGCGGCCGCGCCCGTTCATCGCCGTGACCGCAATGGTCCCGTGCAGCCCTGCATGCGGCGCGGCGGGATCGATGTCGAACCGGCGGTTCAGGGTCGTGCGGCAATCTCGTCGAGATGCCACAGCAGATCGGCCGGATCGTCGTACACGCGCAGCGCGCCCGCGCGTTCGAGTTCGTCGCTGCCGTATCCGCCCGACAGCAGCCCGACGCCGAGCGAGCGGCAGCGGGCAGCGGCGAGCATGTCCCAGATGCTGTCGCCGACCACGACCGTATGTTCGATCGGTACGTTCAGCTGCGCGGCGGCCGTCAGGAACAGGTCGGGATCCGGCTTCGCATACTTGACCTGGTCGCGCGTGACCACGACGTTTTTCGCCGGATCGACGCCGAGCGCCTCGAGATTGATGGCGGCCGTTTCCATCCGCCCGCTGGTCGCGATCGCCCAGCGAATGCCCGCCGCCGACAGCGCGGCCAGCAGTTCACGCGCACCCGGCAGCGGCCGCACCTGCGCGCGCAGCCGCTGGTACGCGGCCGCGTGCAGCCGGGCGAGCCGCTCGACGCGCTCGGCGTCGAGGTCGCCCGACGTCTCGCGCAGCAGCTGGTTCAGGAACAGGCCGCCGCTCATGCCGATCTTGCGGTGGATGCGCCACACCGACAATTCGATGCCTTCGGCATCGAGCGCCTCCTTCCAGGCGAGCACGTGCTGGTAGACGCTGTCGACGAGCGTGCCGTCGAGATCGAACAGAAAGGACGTTTCAATGCGCATGGGATTCTCCAGGCTCGACAGGGATCGAGCGAACGGGTCGTGGAAGCCGGTCGGCACATTATCGGCGCATGGCCGTGTCATGACCATGTCCCGCGGGCAACCCGCACCGCGCCGTGTCATATGCCGCTGGTACAATCGCGACGATCGCCGGGCCGGGCTCTCCGCGCCGCGCGCCCCCAACTCTCGTCTCGTCGATTCCAGGTATGGCCACACCGGACGCCGTCAGTTCCAAGCACTCGTGGTGGGGCGTACTGGCCCTGGCACTCACCGCCTTCATCTTCAATACCACTGAATTCGTGCCCGTCGCGCTGCTCAGCGCGATCGGCGACAGCCTGCACATGCAGCCGACCGACGTCGGCCTGATGCTGACGATCTACGCGTGGGCCGTGGCCGTCGTGTCGCTGCCGCTGACGCTGGCCACGCGCCATGTCGAGCGCCGCAAGCTGCTGATGGGGGCGTTGCTGGTGTTCATCGGCAGTCACGTGGTGACCGGTGTCGCGTGGAATTTCGCGGTGCTGATGGTCGGCCGGCTGGGCATCGCGTGCGCGCATGCGGTGTTCTGGTCGATTTCCGTGCCGCTGGCCGTGCGGCTCGCGCCGAGCGACCGGAAAAGCCGCGCGCTCAGCCTGCTGGCGATGGGCACGGCGATCGCGATGGTGGCCGGCATTCCGCTCGGGCGCGTGGTGGGCGAGACGTTCGGCTGGCGAGTCACGTTCCTGATCATCGGCGGCGCGGCGGGTGTCGCGTTGCTGCTGCTGCGCGCGACGTTGCCGGTGCTGCCGAGCCAGGGCGCCGGGTCGCTCAGCAGCATCGGCGTGTTCCTGCGCAAGCCCGCGCTGGTGGCGCTGTACGCGATCACCGTGCTGGTCGTGACCGCGCACTTCACGTCGTATACGTACATCGAACCGTTCGTCCAGAGCGTCAATCACGCGAGCAGCAGCCGGATTACCTACGTGCTGATCCTGTTCGGCATCGCCGGCATACCGGCCGCGATCTGCTTCAACCGCGTCTATCCGCACCGGCCGGACGACTTCCTGCTCGGGTCGATCGTTGCACTGGCGGGATGCCTGCTGATCCTGTTCCCGTGCGCGCTGAACATCGTCACGCTGTCCGTGCATACGCTGGTCTGGGGCGGCGCGATCGTCTGCTTCGGGCTGGCGATGCAGGCATGGGTGCTGAAGCTGGCGCCGGAGGGCACCGACCTGGCGGTGTCGATCTTCTCCGGGCTGTACAACGTCGGCATCGGCGCGGGCGCGCTGATCGGCAACCATATCGCCGGCGACTTCGGGCTGCCGTGGGTCGGCACGTTCGGCGGCGTGGTCGGCGCGGTGGCGGTCGGGATCGCGTGGCTCGCATTGCGGCTGCACGCGAGGCAGGCGGTGGCGTAGCCGACGCCGGGCCGCGGCGTGCGGCGAACACGGCCACCGCCCGGCCTCGCGCCTCACCGGTCATGCCACCGAGTAACCGCCGTCGGCCACGAGCGCGTGCCCTGACACATAGCTGGAGTCATCCGACGCGAGGAACGCGACGATCGTCGCCATTTCCTCGGCGGAGCCCCAGCGTCCTGCCGGCGTCGATGCGGCAAACGCCTGTTGCGCATCGTCCGACGGCCAGATGCCACGGTGATGGAACGGCGTTTCGATCAGCCCCGGGCACAGTGCGTTCACGCGCACGCCGCGCTTGAACCATTCGATCGACGCGGTCTTCGTCATCCCGATCACCGCGTGCTTGCTCGCGATATAGACCGACGCATTCTCGAAGCCGATCAGCCCGCCCATCGACGCGTTGTTGATGATGCTGCCCGACCCCTGCCGCAGCATGATTTCGGCGGCGTACTTCATCGAATTGAATACACCGCGCACGTTCGGTTCGAACACCCTGTCGAATCGCTCGGCATCCTGCTCGAGCAGCGGCGCGAACACGCCTTCCGTGCCGGCATTGTTGAACGCGATGTCGAGGCGTCCGTAGGTCGATGCCGTGAAGTCGAACAGCTTGCGCAGATCGTCTTCGTTCGCGACGTCCGCGACGAAGGCCCTGGCTTCGCCGCCGGCGGTCATGATTTCGTCGACCAGCTGATCGAGTTCGGCCTTGCGCCGGGCGGAGACGACGACCTTGGCGCCGCGACGCGCCAGTTCGATCGCGGATGCGCGGCCAATGCCGGAACTGGCGCCCGTCACCAGGGCGATGCGGCCGTCGAGTTGGGCCGGTTTCGTGCTTGCGTTCATGATGAGATTCTCCAGAGAGGTGAATGAGAGCGGCACATGTGGCTGAGTTGAATCGGTTGCGATGCACGCTTGATGTGCATTGTGGTCGCTCGCTCGTCGTAAAAAAATGGAACAATGGCGCATTCAGAATTCCCGTTTCGGGAATGAAAAACGCGACCGCATGCGCGTCAGGAGGGTTCTCCATGCTCAACCGACTCGATATCCTGAAGATCTTCTCCGCGGCTGCTGCGGCACCCACGTTTCGCGAGGCGGCAGCGCGCCTCGGCGTGTCGCCGCAGGTCGTGACGCGTGCGGTGCGCGAACTGGAGGAGATGCTCGGCGAAACGCTGTTTCACCGGACGACCCGGAGCATCCGGATCACCGCGTTCGGGCAAGCGTTCGCGCGCGACGCGCAGACGGCGCTGGCCGCCGTCGACGGGCTGTTCGGGCCCGCGACCGGCCAGGCCGACGAGCCGGTGGGCGTCGTCCGGATCACGGCGCCGTCGGGCATGGGGCGTCATTACGTCCAGCCGATCCTGAGCGATCTCATGCGGCGCTATCCGGGGCTCGTGCCCGACCTGCGGCTGTCGGACGTGCCGTCGCCGGTGGTCGACGAACAGATCGACATCGGCGTGCGCGTCGGGGCGATCGGCGACAACCGCTTCGTCGCGCGCATGATCGGACCGTTGCCGATGTGGATCGTCGGCGCGCCGTCGCTGATCAGGCGGCTCGGTGAGCCGAAGAACCGCAAGGAACTCGAATCGATGCCGGTCACCTGCCTGATCGATCGCGCGAGCGGGCGGGCATGGCCGTGGATGTTTCGCGGGGAGCACCAGTTCGTCCCGTCGTCGCCGGCGTATCTGACCGACGACACCGAGGTGGAGATCGAGGCCATATGCGCGGGAGTAGGGCTCGGCCAGTGCTCGGAGTATCTCGTCCGGCCGTACATCGACAAAGGGCGCCTCGTGCGGCTGCTGCCCGGCCTCGACCCCGAACCGTGGAAGCTGCACGTCTATCGGCCGCGACGCGGGCCGATGCCCCGGCGCATCCGGGTCGTGTACGACGAGCTGGTGGCGAAGCTTGCGGACGCAACGTGGCGAGGGTAGGCGGTGCGGCCGGGCTGCCCGGCCGCTGATCGCGTTGGCGCGAAGCGGCGTCACCCACCGCTCGACGGCATTGGCGCACCGGCGCACCGGCGAAGCAGTAGCGTGCACAGCGCGCGGCCATCCGGCCACGGGTGGTCGCACCATTCGCCCCCAGACACGCGGCAAGCCGACATATTGCGGCATCATCATGGTGCCGCCGCACCGGCATTCGGTGCCCGATATTCGACTGGAGACTGTGCATGCCGATACCCCGGATTGAAACCCGCGACGCGATGGGCGATCCCGATGTGGTCTATCTCAACCCGGATCACGTGCTGTGGATGTCGCAGCCGACCGCTGCGCAGCGGCGGCCGGGCGGCACGGCCATTCGCGTGGACGATCGCGTGAAGGGCGGTTCGCTGCTGATGGCCGACAATCCGCCGGCCGCTCGCCTTCTGCAGGATCTCGGGCCGTTCGTGACGGTGACGCTCGCGAACCCGTCGTCCGACTATCCGGACGGTCTCGTGCATGTGCGTGCGCAGGCGATCGTCAAGATCGCGACGGATGACCACGACAAGCCGCTCGCCGAGCGCACGCTCGGCTGGGTCCATGTCCAGGACGGCTCCGCTTTCAAGGTCAGGGATTACGCCGGCGTGGCCGCGCAATGGCAGGCGTCGGTGGCGGCTGCCGGCCGCTGAGCAGGTCTTCACGCGTGCGCAATGACGCGGCGGCCCGTCGTGCGGCAGTTGGCCGGCCGTGTTTCTCGTCGGGATACCGGCTGCCTTGCCTCGTGCGCCGCGGCGAACTGCCCGGGCGTCGACCATGAGCCTGCCCGGTGCCGGATTCGATACGCGATGCGTCGATCAGCCGGGTAACATGGCGCATCGTGACGAACCCGTGCTCGTTCGGGCCTTGGTCGCGGAATCGCCCGTCGAAGCGCTCGATACAGGTGTTCTCCACCGGCTTGCCGAGGAACCGTCCGCCATGAACCTTGCCGTGTCCGATATCACGCCGGAGGAACTCCGGCTGTTCGGCGACATCGTCGCCCGCCTGGAAGAACTGGGGCCGGTCGTCGACGTGAGGAAGGTCGTGCTGCCCGCGATCACGCAGCTGCTTCGCGCGGATTTCGCCGCATCGTTCGATTGCGACGAACAAACCGGCCTGTGGCGCAACGGGTTCGCGTACAACGTCGATCCGTTGCAGATCGCCCGGTACGAAGCGTGGTTCCAGCATATCGATCCGGTCACGCCGCAACTGCGCGCGCGCCGCGTGGCGACCTGCGTCGACGAGGTGGTGAGCCGGCGCGAGCTGGAACAGACCGAGTTCTACAATGATTTCCTGCGCCGCGACGGCATGCACCACGGCATCAACGTCTATGCGTTCGACGGCGCGACGCACGTCGGCGACCTGCGTATCTGGCGGGCGCAAGGGCGGCCCGATTTCACCGAACGCGACAAGCTGCTGCTGAACGGCATCGAGCCGTTTTTCCGGCGCGCGCTGCTGCGGCGGCGCCACGCGTGCGCCGGCCTGACCGAGCGCGAGAGCGACGTCGCGCGGCTCGTCGCCGCCGGTTATACCGACAAGGACGTCGCGCGCACGCTCGGCATCGGGCTGTCGACGGTCCGCACGCATCTGCGGCGCGTGATGGCGAAGAAGGGCGTCGCCAACCGCGCGAGCCTGGCGGTCGCACTGGCGTGACCGGCTGCGCGGCCGACGCCCCGGGGTCATCCATTGTGATGATGGGCGTCAAAATCGGCGCGCCCTACCTTGTGACGATCCCCTGTTACGAGGAACGACGACGATGCCCACCCTGGGACACCTGACGCTCACCGAAGCCCGACACGCGCTCCTGCGCCGGGAGTTCTCCTGTGTCGAATACGCGTACGCAATGATCGAGCGGCACGCACGCTGGCGCTACCTGAACGGCTTCACGTGCGTCGACGATGCGCGGCTGCTCGCCGAAGCGGCCCGCTGTGACCGCGACCTCGCGACGGCGGCCACTCCGCACGCACTGCTGGGCCTGCCGATCGCGATCAAGGACAACATCGACACGGCGTGCCTGCCGACCGGCAACGGCACGCTGGCGTTGCATAACCGCGTGCCGCCGCAGCATGCGCCGGTCGTCGCGCGGCTGCTGGCGCACGGGGCGCTGATCGCGGGCAAGGCCAACCTGCACGAGCTGGCATTCGGCGTATCGGGCAACAACCGCGTGACGGGCGCGGTACGCAACCCGTATGACTTCAACCGGATTCCGGGCGGCAGCAGCAGCGGCTCGGGCGCGCTCGTCGGCGCCGGCGTGGTGCCCGCCGCGCTCGGGACGGACACCGGCGGCTCGGTGCGGATTCCGGCGGCGCTGTGCGGTGCCGTCGGCCTCCGGCCGACCGTGGGGCGTTACCCGTCGGGCGGTGTGGCGCCGATTTCGCGCACGCGCGACACCGTCGGCCCGATCGCGCGGTCGGTCGAGGACATCGCGCTGCTCGACGCGATTCTGTCGGGCACCGGCACCGGCACGCCGACGTCGCTGCCCACGCGCAACACAACGCGCCCGGTGCGCCTGGCGGTCCCGCGCACGACGTTCTGGCGCGGCCTCGCGCCGGATGTCGACGCGGTGGCGAATGCCGCGGTGGCGAAACTGTCGCAGGCGGGTTTCGAGTGCGTCGACATCGACCTGAACGACTATCCGGGGTTCTTCGACGACGAGCCGGCCATCATCGCGATGTACGAATTCCGTTCGTCGATGCATGCGTATCTGATCGAGAACGGCTATGACCTGTCGGTCGACGACATCGTCGCGAACGTGGGGAGCCCGGACGTCGCGAAGATCGCCCGCCACATCACCGGCCCCGATGGTATCGGCGAAGCGGCGTACCGCACCGCGCTCGACCGGCGCACGCGGTCGCGTGCCGCGTATCGGCAGTGTCTCGCCGACAGCGGGGCCGACGCGCTGGTCTTTCCGGCCACGATCGCGACCGCGTGCCCGATCCCGTCGGGTGACGCGATGATGCTCAACGGCGAGACCGCGTCGGTGTTCTCGACCTACATCCGGAATACCGAGCCGGGCAGCAATGCCGGCGTACCGGGCATGACCGTCCCGGCCGGCCTGACGGCGGCCGGGCTGCCGGTCGGTCTCGCACTGGATGGGGCGGCCGGCACCGATCGCGAGCTCATCGCGGTCGCGCTGGAGGTCGAGCGGGTGCTCGGGCGGCTGCCGGCGCCGGACGATGGGTATGGGGTGGAGGGCAGGTTGGGCGGGTACCCGGGCGGCGACGGTACGTCGTGACGCTGTGCCGCCGCGCCGGGGCGGTGCGGCGGCTGAATGAATCGCCAGAGCCGGCGGCGCTCGCGACGAAGCCGGCCAGGCACGTCCTGTGGATTGCCCGGACGCCGCCCCCCGCACGTGCTCGACCCGGTGCGCAAGCACCGCTGCCGTGAATCCTGTCGGCACCACATCGGCTTGGGCCGACAACCGGTCGAACGAACGGCCGCGACGCCGGTTGCCGACCGCGCATGCCGAGAAACTGCCCACGAGCCCCCGGGTGAGGCATCAGGAAAACCCTGACAGCGGCCCGCCGAGGCCGCTTTGTTGCGTCGCTGCGCGCGTGGCGACCGATGCCATACCCATCTGCGGCCGCCCGCCTCCCGGGTGGCCGCTCCCCTCGATCCAGCATGGCTTCCAGGCCGTATCGCCTGTCATGGAGGGTATGGTAAACCGCGAAATCAAACGAATATTTCCGAATTTCAATACCTGTCAGGTATTGAAATGGCCGCCTAAAAGTATTGGACGCTCGATTCGGCCGAGACGTATAAATCGCCTCAAGAACTTCACCCCCACGGCGTCCTCCATGTCCACCGTCACCATCGAACGCATCGAAACCCGCCTCGTCGACCTGCCGACGATCCGCCCGCACAAGCTGTCGGTGGCCACGATGTACGGCCAGACGCTGATGCTCGTGAAGGTGTTCTGCAGCGACGGCGTGACGGGCCTCGGCGAAGGCACGACGATCGCCGGCATGGCGTATGGCCCGGAAAGCCCCGAGGCGATGAAGCTCGCGATCGACACGTATCTCGCGCCGGCGATCGTCGGCCAGGACGCGACGCGCATCCAGACGCTGATGGCGTTCCTCGGCAAGCTCGCGAAGGTCAACCACTTTGCGAAGAGCGCACTCGAAACCGCGCTGCTCGACGCGCACGGCAAGCGGCTCGGCGTGCCGGTGAGCGAGCTGCTCGGCGGCCGCCGCCGCGATCGCCTGCCGGTCGCGTGGACGCTCGCGTCGGGCGACACGGCCACCGACATCGCCGAAGCCGAGCGGATGCTCGACCAGCGCCGCCACAACGTGTTCAAGCTGAAGATCGGCGCGAAGGCGCTCGATACGGATATCCGCCACGTGGCCGAGATCAAGAAGGCCGTCGGCGATCGCGCCTCGGTGCGCGTCGACGTGAACATGGCGTGGAGCGAAACGCAGGCCGCGCGCGCGATTCCGGCGCTGGCCGATGCCGGCTGCGAACTGGTCGAGCAGCCGGTGGCCTCGGCCGCGGCGCTGGCGCGCCTGATGCGCCGCTTCCCGATTGCGCTGATGGCCGATGAAATTCTGCAGGGCCCCGACAGCGCCTTCGACATCGCGAAGCATCACGGCGCGGACGTGTTCGCGATCAAGATCGAACAAAGCGGCGGCCTGTTCGCCGCGCAGCGCGTCGCCGCGATCGCGGACGCCGCCGGCATCGAGCTGTACGGCGGCACGATGCTCGAAGGCGCGTTCAGCACGGTGGCGTCCGCACACCTGTTCGCGAGTTTCGCGAACCTGCAGTGGGGCACCGAACTGTTCGGGCCGCTGCTGATCACCGAAGAGATCCTGACGCAGCCGCTCGATTACAGCGACTTCGAACTGACCGTGCCGGACGGCCCTGGCCTCGGCATCGAACTCGACGAGGACAAGGTCAGGCGTTTCACCCGCGACGGGCTGACGAAAGTCGCGCGATAACCCGAGCCAGGCAACGGCCGTCATTCCCCCTAATACACGTGGAGACACCATCATGAGCGTCAAAGTTTTCGATACCCGGGAAGTGCAGGATCTGCTGAAGGCCGCGTCGAACGCGGGTGCGGACAGCACGAAAGGCGGCAACGCGCGCACGCAGCAGGTCGTGCTGCGGCTGCTCGGCGACCTGTTCAAGGCGATCGACGATCTCGACATCACGCCCGACGAAGTGTGGGCCGGCGTCAACTACCTGAACAAGCTCGGCCAGGACGGCGAAGCGGCGCTGCTCGCGGCCGGCCTCGGCCTCGAGAAGTATCTCGACATCCGGATGGACGCCGCGGACAAGGCGGTCGGCCTCGACGGCGGCACGCCGCGCACGATCGAAGGGCCGCTGTATGTCGCGGGCGCACCGGTGCGCGATGGCGTGTCGAAGATCGACCTCGACGCGGACGACGGCGCGGGCCCGCTCGTGATCCACGGCACGGTGACGGGCCTCGACGGCAAGCCGATCGCGGGCGCGGTGGTCGAATGCTGGCACGCGAACTCGCACGGCTTCTATTCGCACTTCGACCCGACCGGCAAGCAGAGCGATTTCAACCTGCGTGGCGCGGTGAAGACGGGTGCCGACGGCAAGTACGAATTCCGCACGCTGATGCCAGTCGGGTACGGCTGCCCGCCGCAGGGTGCGACGCAGCAACTGCTGAACGGCCTCGGCCGCCACGGCAACCGTCCGGCGCACGTGCACTTCTTCGTCGATAGCCACGACCACCGCAAGCTGACGACGCAGTTCAACATCGACGGCGATCCGCTGATCTGGGATGACTTCGCGTATGCGACGCGCGAGGAGCTGATCCCGCCCGTGGTCGACAAGACCGGCGGCACGGCGCTCGGCATGAAGGCCGATGCGTACCAGGACATCGAGTTCAACTTCGTGCTGACGCCGCTGGTACAGGGCAAGGACAACCAGATCGTCCACCGCCTGCGCGCAGCCGCGACGGCCTGACCGCCCGCCGGCGCGGCGCGGATGCGCCGCCGCCGGCCGGGTTCCCCGAGATTCAACCGATTACCGATGCGAGCGTGCTTGCAGGACGCGGCACGCGCATGGAAGGAGCCAACATGTCCGCCACGATCGACCAAGCCACCGACCTGGATCACCTGCTCGCCACCGCCGTGCAGGACGACAAGGCGGCCGGCGTATTCCGCTGCCGCCGCGACATCTTCACGAACGCCGAGCTGTACGAGCTCGAGATGAAGCACATCTTCGAGAGCAACTGGGTGTACCTGGCGCACGAAAGCCAGATCCCGGCCAACAACGATTACTACACGACGTGGATCGGCCGCCAGCCGATCGTGATCACGCGCGACAAGACCGGCGAGCTGCACGCGGTGATCAATGCCTGCGCGCACAAGGGTGCGATGCTGTGCCGCCGCAAGCACGGCAACAAGGGCAGCTTCACGTGCCCGTTCCACGGCTGGACGTTTTCGAACACCGGCAAGCTGCTGAAGGTGAAGGACGAGAAGACGACCGAGTACCCGGTGCAGTTCAACACGCACGGTTCGCACGACCTGAAGAAGGTCGCGCGCTTCGCGAACTATCGCGGCTTCCTGTTCGGCAGCCTCAGCGCCGACGTGCTGCCGCTCGAGGAGTATCTCGGCGAAGCGCGCGTGATCATCGACCAGATCGTCGACCAGGCGCCGGACGGGCTCGAAGTGCTGCGCGGCAACTCGTCCTACATCTACGAAGGCAACTGGAAGATGCAGATGGAGAACGGTTGCGACGGCTACCACGTCAGCACCGTGCACTGGAACTACGCGGCGACGATGGGCCGCCGCAAGGAAGACGGCACCAAGGCCGTCGACGCGAACAGCTGGAGCAAGTCGGTCGCGGGCGTGTACGGCTTCGACAACGGCCACATCCTGCTGTGGACGCAGACGATGAATCCGGAAGTGCGGCCGGTGTATCAGCACCGTGACGAGATCAAGGCGCGCGTCGGCGACGTGCTGGCCGACTTCATCGTCAACCAGACCCGCAACCTGTGCGTGTACCCGAACGTGTTCCTGATGGACCAGTTCAGCACGCAGATTCGCGTGGTGCGGCCGCTGGGTGTCGACAAGACCGAAGTCACGATCTTCTGCTTCGCGCCGAAGGGTGAGAGCGAAGCCGATCGCACGATCCGGATCCGCCAGTACGAGGATTTCTTCAACGTGACGGGCATGGGTACGGCCGACGACCTCGAGGAGTTCCGCGCGTGCCAGGCCGGTTATGCGGGCATCACGGCGATGTGGAACGACCTGTCGCGCGGCGCGCCGCTGTGGGTCGACGGCCCGGACGAGAACGCGAAGAAGATGGGGCTGAACCCGCGCATTTCCGGCGAGCGCAGCGAGGACGAAGGGCTGTTCGTGTGCCAGCACGAACACTGGGTGGATGTGATGCGCGATGCGCTGAAGAAGGAACGCGGGGAGGTGGCAGCATGAGCTTCGATTACCGGACTGTCTGCGCGGCGCTGTATCGCGAAGCGCGCCTGCTCGACGATCGCCAGTGGGACGAGTGGCTGACCTGCTACACGGAGGACGTCACGTACTGGATGCCCGCGTGGGACGACGACGATCGGCCGACCGAGGATCACCAGAGCCAGATCTCGCTGATGTACTACCCGGACCGCGGCGGCCTCGAGGATCGCGTGTTCCGGATCAAGACCGAGCGCAGCGGCGCATCGACGCCCGAACCGCGCACCAGCCACAACGTGACGAACGTCGAGGTGCTGGCCGAACGCGACGACGAGGTGGACGTGCGCTACAACTTTCACACGCTGAACCACCGCTACCGCGTGACCGATCACTTCTTCGGGACGATGTTCGTCACGTTGCGCCGTGCGGGCGATGAACTGCTGATCTCGTACAAGAAGATCGTGCTGAAGAACGACTACATCCGGCAGGTGCTCGACGTCTATCACGTCTGACACCATAGCTTTGTCATGAAAGGAAGTGGAGGTGACGCCATGTCCAACTACAAGATTGCACTGAATTTCGAGGACGGGGTAACCCGCTTCATCGACTGCAAGGCCGGCGAGAAGGTGCTCGACGCGGCCTTCCGCGCGAAGATCAACCTGCCGATGGATTGCTCCGACGGCGTGTGCGGCACCTGCAAGTGCCGCGCCGAAAGCGGCAGTTACGACCTCGGCGACGACTACATCGACGACGCGCTCACCGAGGACGAAAAGGACGGCGGCCTCGTGCTGACCTGCCAGATGGTGCCGCAAAGCGATTGCGTGATCGCGGTGCCGACGTCGTCGGTCGCGTGCAAGACGGGCCAGAGCGGCTTTGCCGCGACCGTGACGAAAGTCGAGCAGCACAACGATGCGGCTGTCGTGCTCGAACTCGACGTCGGCGCGGCCGCGCCTGTCTTCCTGCCGGGGCAGTACGTGAACATCGACGTGCCCGCGAGCGGCCAGCACCGGTCCTACTCGTTCTCGTCGGCACCGGCCGATGCGAAAGTCAGCTTCCTGATCAAGAAGATTCCCGGCGGCGTGATGAGCACGTGGCTGGAATCGGCGCAGCCCGGCGACAAGCTGGAGCTGCACGGGCCGCTCGGCAGCTTCTACCTGCGCGACGTGCAGCGGCCGCTGCTGTTCCTCGCGGGCGGCACGGGCCTCGCGCCGTTCCTGTCGATGCTCGAGGTGCTCGCGCGCACCGGGTCGCAGCAGAAGGTGCACCTGATCTATGGCGTGACGCGCGATCTCGACCTCGTGCTGGTCGAAGCGATCGAAGCCTACGCGGCGAAGCTGCCGAATTTCAGCTTTGCGACGGTCATCGCGGATGCGGAGTCGAGCCATCCTCGCAAGGGCTGGGTCACGCAGCACATCCCGGCCGATGCGCTGAACGACGGCGACGTCGACGTCTATCTGTGCGGGCCGCCGCCGATGGTCGACGCGGTGCGCAAGTTCTTCGACGACGAAGGCGTGAAGCCGAACAGCTTCCACTACGAGAAGTTCACCCCTAACGTCACGGCAAAGGCGGCGTGATCATGCAACGATTCTCCGGGAAGATCATCGTGGTCACGGGTGCCGCGCAGGGCATCGGCCGTGGCGTCGCGCTGCGCGCGGCGGCCGAAGGCGGCAGGGTGCTGTTCGTCGATCGCGCGGATTTCGTCGCCGAGGTCGCGGCCGAAGCGACCGGTGGCGAGACGGCCGGCTTCGTCGCCGATCTCGAAACGTACGAAGGCGCGCATGCGGCGATCGCGCACGCCGTGCAGACGTTCGGCGGCATCGACATCCTGATCAACGGCGTCGGCGGCGCGATTCGCATGCGGCCGTTCGCCGAATTCGAGCCGGCGCAGATCGATGCGGAAATCCGCCGCTCGCTGATGCCGACGCTCTATACGTGCCACGCGGTGTTGCCGCACCTGCTCGCGCGCGGCGGCGGCACGATCGTCAACATCTCGTCGAACGCGACGCGCGGCATCCGCCGCGTGCCGTACTCGGCGGCGAAAGGCGGCGTCAATGCGCTGACGGCTGCGCTCGCGA
>NZ_CAJNKE010000022.1 GCF_905232215.1 Burkholderia sp. LMG 13014 | reverse complement strand
CGGGCTGTCCGCCTGCGTCCAAAAATCGTCGAGACTACCCTGCCAGGTCAGGCCGGGTATCGCGTAAATCGCCGTGCCAAGCGCGATCAGGGGCCGCTCGTGGTGCAAGGCAGACAAACCCACGGTGCTATTGACGACGACTACCCCGCGGGAATGGTCAAGCAAGGTGGGAAGGTGACCGGCATCGATAAAAAGCATGCGCTGGTCGATGCCGAGTTCCCGAGCCAGTGCCGCTGCGAATTGCTTGTAGGCGATCAGGCCCGTGTCCAGCGGATGGTTCTTGATGACAAGCCACGCGCGAGACGGGGCGTAGCGAGCAAATGAACGCAATACGGCCGAAATAGCCGCGCAAATGCCGTCGAACGGGGAATGCGCGACGATCTGCGCGTCGGAGTTCAGTTGGAGCGGAAACAGGTAATACTCTCGCTTCTCGTCCAGCAATTCCCGTGCGATCCGATCGGCCTCCCAGGCATGAACGCGCGACTGGGCGGCGCGATAGGCCAGGCCAGCGTATTCCTGGAAACCATTTTTGGGGCGATGGCTCCTGTAATACGGAAACCGGCGGGCGTGCAGCGCGTTCGCCAGACGGTAGGCGATATCGTGGTACACGCGTACCTTCAGGTTATAGCCGGTCGGGTGGCCAAAGGCCGCGGGCGGGACATGCTTGCGTTGGTCGCGATACCAATCGGGGTCGCGCGGCAGCAACGAGCGGCCATTGACGCCGTGATGCTCCATCGTGATCCAGTGGGGACGAACATAGCCCTCTTCGAACACATGTACGCGCAGGCCGAGATCCTGAACGACAGCATGTATCGGTCGATGGATTTCACGGCAATCGCCAAACAGGAAGACATCGGTAAAGTCGTTGGCTTCGACGATCTGACGGTACCAGGCCGACAAGCCTTCCGCCTTGTCACGATAATTCCAAGCCGCGCCCCCACCGGCGTAGGCCAGGTCGCCGCCACAAAAATTAACGCGGGTCACACGGTGGCCGCGGCTGCCAAGAACATGCGCGAGCTGGCTGAAAAACGGGGACGCCGTGCCTTGCAAGGCAAGGAAAGAACGACTCATAGATCAACGATGCAGTAATGGGAAAACCGGCAAACATCGCCATCCAGGCAATATCAATGGGTGCGTTCGGTGAACCGGCGTCTCGCCGAGTCGTGTCGATCTTGGTGGAGATCAGTGAGTTGACGCGTCTCACCTTTCAACTTGCCGCTGTTCATCGATTGTCACATTGAGAGATGGCTATTTTTATTCGGACACTTGTTGTGGATCTGTAAGTGGAGCATCACTGCCAGGCAGTGGATGTGACGGAAAGCAGCGCCCTGAAGTATGCCTTATTCCGCCACCGAGCCGTTAGGGCTGCACGAACTATCTCGCTCGCCGCAACACGCCATCGGGCGTGGCAGAGCGCCCTGCAGTCGGGCAGATAGATATCTTTGTCTCATTTGCGTCACACCCTGACAAATGCATTACCGCACACCGACTCCCAAACGGAGTGGCGAGGGACTCATCAGGTGCATGACAGAGGACCGGCCAGCTTCAGGCTTGGGCGGCAGTGAAGTTGCCGCCCCGGGTATCGACACCCTTGCCGATTGGCTTCCGCGCTCGTTCATTTGACGATTGCAAGCCATTGAGCCGCGCCAGCCAGGGGGAACGAGAACGGCCTCTCGAAAAACCCGGTAGCGGCAAGATTCCAGCGTCGACACAACACGCTGGCCGCATCGCCCGGCACGATGCGGGCGTTGCGCGCGGTCGTCTCGTGAACGCCACACCATGCGATGCGGCTTCGGCGGGGTGACGCACACCCTCGCCCCGCCGCAAGCGCTTATTTAGTTAGCGTGGTCAACAACGAGATCGAAATCGCGCATGACATTTGAAGTCGCACTGCCCATGGGCTAGTGACCGCAGTACAACGCTCTGACAGGCTCATGAAATCCCGATGCACAAAGCTCGCCGGGACGCTCGCCTTTCTACCGCTACACCGCGATCAATCGCTGCCAGAATCGCTTGGTCTTCCCGATTCCCTTGATAACAGGCCGCCATGCCCTGGCCAGCGGAAGCACATCGCGCAAGGCCATGGGCCCTTCGTCCAACCGCAATTCGTTAAACAGACGGTTCTGTCGAGCGCTCAGCTCATCATGTCTGCGCGAGAGATCGTCGTAGGATTTTTGCAATTCCTCTAATGCCAGGATGTTTGCAGCCTTTTCAGCAAGCGCCTCGTCTCGAGCTTCCGAGATCATCGCCAGTTCCTGCCTATGAGATTCGCTTGCAATACGCGCGTTTTCGATCTCGCGTGCCGATATGAGTTCTCGCTCGGTCACAACGTTATTGAGAGACGAATGCAGCGCATCCCGATCATGCACCAAGCTTTGGCGCTCTTGAATCAGTCCGTCTCGCTCGTGGATCAGCCCATTTCGCTCATGAATCAGCCCGTCCCGCTCGTGGGTCAGCCCGATTCGCTAGTGTACCAGTCCGTCCCGCTCGTGGATCAGCCCGTTTCGTTCATGAATCAGCCCGTCTCGCTCGTGGGTCAGCCCGATTCGCTCGTGTACCAGTCCGTCCCGCTCATGGATCAGCCCGTTTCGCTCATGAATCAACCCATCCCGCTCGTGAGTCAGCCCATCCCGCTCGTGCACCAACCCGTCTCGCTCATGAATCAGTCCATCCCGCTCGTACACCAACCCGTCTCGCTCATGGACCAGCCCATCCCGCTCGTGAACCAATCCGTCTCGCTCATGGATCAGCCCATCCCGTTCGTGAACCAATCCGTCCCGCTCTGAATGAATAGCCAGACGGCGGCTTGCTCTTTCCCTATATACATTGAATGTGACTTCCGAGATCAGATCATCGCTAAATCTCATCAGCCCCATTAATTTGTAAGCCGCGTAATCGTAAAACTCTTCGATCGGGTGAAATTTTGCCTCACCATACGGAGCATCAAAAGATGTGACAGAAAAACGCCCGTTCAAATCAAGAACGTTCAATTTCGCCATCAAACCGTCAATCTTCTTCCAGAGCAGATCAACCCACCAATTGATTTCGGATGACTCAGGGTCGCCCAATCCGGTTACGCCATCGCCAGTGATTTTATTGACGCAAGTCCGCCGCCTCATAATAATAAGCGGGACACCGATCTCTTCGGATAAAGCAATGAGGTCTTTCAGATAGTGGAGATAAATCTCCAGGTACTGGTGGCTGGTCGGAGAAATTCTGGTCCAGCTACCATCCATGAATCCATCCGGCCATTTCCAGTGCGGGCCCAGCGCCCCCGACTCCATGTCGGAAATAATGCAGCCGTCTTTTTCGTAATAGTCGTTCGTGAAATCGCTAGTCGGATCGAAAAGCAAAAACTCGTACGCACCCTTTTTGAGTTTGTGCAGCGCCTGCTTTGTCAGCTCGAAATTGATCCGCTCGGACAACTGGTGATCGGAGGATCCGAAGTATGTGCGCCCGTCGACCTTATTCGACATCAAACAAGGCACACTTACACGCCACAAGTGGGTAACATCCGCCAACCGGCTCATTCTTCCGGCAAGAACTTCGGTAACGCACCCACCGATGCTCAAAATTTTAGGCTTTCGCAAAACCGAGACTGGAGCCTGCCCGGCTTCGGTAATGTCGGTCCCACCCACTCGAAAAATTTCGCTGATGCTCATGATCTCTTGATTGCCACGATCGCGCCGGCTGGAGCAACACGTTACGTGCTCGCCCCCCCCTTTCGGCCGCAGTAGCACAACTCGATCGTCAGACGAATCGGGCTATCTACAGTCTTATGCTTTCCATACATATAACCTTACAATTTGCATATATTGACACATCAGATCAAGATATCTCGACAAATAAGAAAGAAAACAAAACAAAACCCGGCGTTGACGTTGCAATTAAGCCACGGGGAGACGAAATGCACGCCGCACTCCTTGACAGGCTCAAATTGACCGGATTGCAAGATGAACAGGGCGAAATTGACAATCGACCCCGTATAGGCATGAATCGTCAGACTCGACTCAATCGCTGACGACCTGGGATGCTGATACTGAACGCGGGATTCCTCCGTCAAGATCGGCCGAAACGGATCTGGACGGCAAGCAAGCCAACGGCACCGCAAACGGGTCCCGGTCACGCCTCAGACGCCAATTCCCGGGCAAGCGTGGCACGACCGTTGCAATGCCTGACAGGTTCGGAGATGCAATTCAGATGCCTCACCGACGGAAGTGTCGTGAGATCTGGTGATTGATGGAGTGTGGGTTGATGCTCTTGACCAGACTCAATTACATACAAACCACTCCAACCATCAGTAAAACATGGCGCGAGCGCTTGCATCAATTGAAGCGTATCTGCATGGAGCCGGAGCCGGAAGATGTCATCGACAAACGTTTGCGCACCGGGCAAAAAAACGGCAGCGGTAGAAACATGCTTGCCGGGCGTACCACGGAAACCATTTGAGTAACGGCGGAACGGATTCAAACCATTCCGCATCACCCAAATAGCGCACCAATCTTGCCGGTAGTTCGCGAAACTGAACCGAATCAAATCGATCGTGACGCATCGCGAACATTGGTGATCCGTCGAAACTCCACCGAATCCCGCAATATCCAGGGTCGCGACTTATTGCCACTCACGCAGATTGGAACACGCAGACAAGGGAGGGAAATTAGGGACGGTGCCCGTCAAATCCGGCGAACCACCTTTCCCGTCACCGATCGGATATCAGCCCGATTGCCCAGATCTTTTATTTTTTCTTTACTCTCAAAACTGGCAATTCTCAGCCGATCTCCAGCCCTCGAATTTATTCAAAAGGTCGCTTTACCGACAGACCAAGCTTCTTTAAAAGAGAAAAATCAATAACATCTGCCTTTCTCTTCCCGAGAGACTCAACCTGGTAAACCTCCAGCGACTTGAACGCCAGCCCAAGTGCTCGCTCATCATCGCTCTTTCCAAGATCCGACGGTCGCGTAGCGTGATGAATCAGAAACTCCAATGTAATACCATTCGAGGTATCCGCCTCCGAAGGCTTGAAGAATATCTGCTCCTGAACCCACATGTTCTTCTCGGCAAACGTCCATCCCGCAGCTCGAACACCGTTCGCAAAGAGATCAACCTTCTGCTCTGTCACAGTAGGCGGGACGAATGCCGAAACGTTGACGTCAATTCTCATCAGCGTCCGCGCAGCAAGCGCGTGCCCGGGCACGACGAGCCTCACCACCGCCTCCTTGGACCACCGCCCGAACGACTCGGCAAACGACAGGCCTTCACAAGCGATCGAAACAGGATCTTTGGAAAAGTCAGCAACAAAAGTTTGCCTTATTTTCCCCGGAACAACATCGGACCGCATAACACATTCCCCTTCAAATTAAGGTACAAAACTCGACAAAGCCGACAAAAACAGACTTAACTCCGACGAGCTACCATCTCGAATCGCCTCGCCTTGCCCAAAGCATCCAGCGCCCCATTGACAACGGGTACATCATTGAATCACATCGTTCGTGAAGTCGGTGGCACGCCCGCATTCGAGAATGCGTAATTCTGCACCATCCCGACCGAGACCGCGAGCGCAATTTGCTGACACACGTTGAAAATAAGTAAAATTCAACATTATTGCGATTACGTTAGTGCGATCCACGCCGGAAGTTCCGGAACTGCACCACCATGGCACATGCCGTCACGGACATGAAACCCTGCATCCGAGAAATAGTTCTGGCAGGTCACATTTCTCTCGGTAACCTTACTAACAGCTTTCACCTCATCGTGGACAGCGAGTAAACGAGTCATCACGTAGTTTAACAACGCCATCTCAACGCCCAAGCCGAAGACGCGACAAGACATTACCACTTGCTCAATGATACTGTCGCGAATGACTGCGACCGCCACGATCCCGTGCCCCGCATGTTTATCCACCATGTCAAAAGCTAAGAACTCTCCCCCCGTAGCGAACAGCGCCTCGCACTCCTGCTCAGTCCAACGCTTTCCGGTTGTGTTGAATTGATTCGTCTTGTTCAACAATTCGAATGATCTGGCATATTTTGCATCGCCTCGGCGATTAATTATTCCTGGCCTTACCCGGATCTCCAAGGATTGCAAATAGGCCAGACGGTCCACACCTCGAGAATTGAGCTCTCGATCGATCTTTGCTCGAATCAGCCCGGTACGCGCCTTCGACTCATCTGTCACGACCGACACCTGCGTTTCTGGCGAATAGTGAAGAATCATCCTCCATCGACGTTGATCGCCCGTGAGCATCCGCATCTCCGGGAACGCTCGCCTGACCTCGTCCAGCTCCGCTGGATTGTCATCGACAAACAAAACATTCTGCGGAAGTATGTTGACTTCGCGCAGAATTTCCCTGATTGACTCGGACTTCGCTCCCCAATTCACCTTTATTGAGCAAAAATCATCGAGAGCGATACGACTCCCCCAAACCCTTGAAAAATTCTCAAGAATAAATTGTTCATCGTTCTTGCTTGATATCGCCAGGAGAATACCTCGCCTCTTGCACTCCATCAGTGCTTCCGCGTATCCAATAGGCCAACCTTCGACGAGCGACGCACTGACAATCTCATCCTCCTCGGCCAGAACCCCTTTCCACAAGGTATTGTCCAAATCGGTGACAATCAATTTTATTGGGCTCTTTGACTTCAAAACCTTTAGCGCCTGATCAACGCGCGCGATCAATGCCAAATAAAACTCCGAACTATCGTTGGCGGCATGAGTAAAATGATTGAAATACCCGTCGTAGCTGAACATATCGCCATAATGCTGACGAAGGTCGTTTAACTCAACATAGTATCCGTCAGGAGTATGATCCAGAATTTCGGCCAGACGATCGTTCGTGGAACGAACGAGCACATACAAAGATGTTTTCCGATTGTTCCAAAACAATCCCCGGTGACTCGCTATCGGCTCGATAAATGAAGTGAAGAAGACCGGCACACCTGCCGGAAGGGCCGACATGAACTTGTTTACAAGTTTCTCCAGGAGTTCGCCAGCATCTCTCAATATGGACGCCTGCTCCTCCTCCGACATCTTCACATGCATCAAGTCATCCTCGTGACGAGAAATGACTTGATACAGGACAAAACGCAATGTCAACTGAACCAAGACGGCATCGTAGTGTCGCCCTGAAATATCCGGAATTTCGTTGGGCAACCACGAATTCATTAAAAAATGGTCTGCCTTGTGCGAAGTATTGCGAATAATATCCGTCAGCATTTCCGCTGTACATGTTCCGATAACAGCGAAATGTTTTGATTCACCTTCATCCAAATCCAATTCACTTGGAAACATCCATTTCGGATCAGGGCGCATTCTCGTGTTACCCGACGGGGACCACGTCCCGGTTAGCAGCCCAAGATCAAGGACATCGCCGTCGACATGCTCTCCCGCCTCAATTTGATAAACATCCAGCGATTTGAGCGCAAGGCCAAGTGAACGAGAATCGTCAAGCGACTGGTTAACATCCATCGGCCTGGTTGGATGATGGATAATAAATTCAAGGGTAACATTACCCACCCCACCATCCTTCGGCACCTTAAAATAGATGCTTTCCGTTTTATTCTTATCTCCTTCATGAAAAGACAATGTCTTTGCCCTAACACCATTTAGCAAAACATCGGCCCTTTGACACCCAACACTCGGAGATATGAATGCCGAAACATTCACCTCGATCTTCATGACGGCACGGGTAGAGACAACTTCGGCCGGCAGGCCGACCTTGGCGATCGTTCCATCAGTCCATCGACCGAACGACTCGGCGGAACATATACCACTGCTTGTACACGGCAACACTTCATCCCGAAAATCGATCCTCAGAACTCGCATCATTTGCTTTCTCGCTCGGATTTCTTTCAGTTTTTTCGGAATACGCCACAGTCGCATGATCAATATAATTGTCAAACTTTCTTAATTTTACTAAAAATAATCCACGCCGCTGAACATCAGTCTCGACGCCTGGATCACCCGACGACGACCAAGCCTCCCTGCCTCCCCTTCACCATTCTCGCGTCGAACTTGCGCATCTTTTCCATCACCACCCTCTACGCCATCGGATTCTAACCTCGAAGAGAAATCACGATAAAGACTGGCGTTTTTCCCAATTCGAATCCGAACTAGAATTCGCGATATTACGATGTGACGCCCTGCGGCATGCTCTCGACACCACTGATCTTGACTAAGACGTTGCCCGACCACTTTGCCGAGTTTTTGCAGCTATCCCGTATCGAGCTCGAAGAGATAGACACGCACTCGGTTACGGTTCACCGAACCCTGACGAGTGCGGCGCTAGCTGTAAGCCGCAGCAGGCGCTCATCTCGTGGATCAGAGATTGCGTGTCGCGACGCCCACAACCTGGTCGATGGTACAACCGCGTCAACCACATCGCTCTTACGGTCCTCGCCTGACTTCCTCATAGGGTGACCAAGTCTCGGTGACTCCAGCTCGATCGCCACCGTACACGACACCGATCGTATCAACGCGCCTGAATTGGCCTCCCCCGACCCGATAAGCCAGGCGTTGAGCCATGAATATTGTCAATTGACAGCGTGACCGGCGCGGCTTTGAGCCGTGACTGGCGGCAACATCCTTCGGCGACAGCAACGGCCGAGAATTTCTCAGAAGGAGCAACCCGAGCTGAAAACGATACGCCAGCGCGATCCGAGGCTTGATCCGCCCCCCCCAACTTGAGAGAGGTCGATTCCGCTCGTATCGAGCCCGCACCGCCAAGCATTCGATGCATGGACGACATGCACGAAATCGGTGCAAGAATCCGTGAAGCGCACCCTTCAACCTCGCACGTCACAAGTCTCTTGCTCAGGAGCCGTCCGGTTAAAATAGCGGACGCATCAAATTTCGCAGCACTCGGAATCTCATCTTATGGCCAAGGCGACACACCAGACCGTCAACATCGCGTCGAACCGCTGCACGGGCGGTCTATCACGAAGACGAAACGCGTCTTGGGTCGAGCGCAGTTGCTCCCGTCAGCAAGCTCGAGAAATCGTCGTCCCCGCCGTCCAGACGCAATGCCTCAACGACCTGTCGCGCCCCGAACAGCAATCGACAACTTCAACGGTGAAGATCGTTTATCGACCTGACGACGCCTATGGCCTGAAGCCGCTGACCGCGGTTGAACGGCGTGCAATCTCGACGTCAGGTTCCGGCTCGACCGGCGACCTGCTGGAAGCATATGGCCGCGAGCAAGTGATGGGCGTTGACAACATGGACTACGCCCCCAGCAGAACGGCAGCCGCACGTGGAAATACGGAGTTGACGCGTGCAACGCCACTTGATGAGAACCTCAGCATGAGTGCCCCTCTCCCTGACTATCAGGACACAACGATCGGGCGCCCTCTCGGCATGACCTCACTTCCATCGCCGGCGCGCTTCCGATGACATCGGCCAGCCCGGAGAATTGAGGGCTTGCGCGACAGTGCCCCCATCATTGAGCCGGGTTTCGACAGAGGATAGAATATTTACAGCGCCATCAATCCACTCCAAGCAGAAAGACGGAGACATATTTTGGAATTTCTTTACAAGCGGAATTAACAAAGAGGCGTGCAAATGGACATCAAAAGCATAATTGATAATCCGCTTCGATTTAAGCTGGGTGACGGCAGCATTTCAAAAAGCAACCTGATACTGCGAAGCGGCGGCGAAATTGAAGGCGGAGTCGACGAAATTTCGTGGAAAACTGAAGACGGCGCGCTCCTGTTTTTTGACAAAGAAGGTAAAAATTGCACCAGATTCGATTCGATAAAATTCGAATCCCCTGAACGGTGGCAGATGTACGGAAGCGGATTTTCGCTTGAGAAGAAAAATCGCTCAATTCGCATTCTTGAACCACTGACAGCCGGTCACTGGAACCATCTCGTTAGTAAAATCAACATCGAAATCGGGAAAAATTTCGAATCCGAAGCGCTTCTGGTTATATTTAACTCGGCAGGCTGCTCCTTTGGATCAAGAGGTCCAGGAGGAACAAGATGGGAATTTTTTGGCCTCCCAATTGCCCTCAGCATGGATTTCGTCCGATTTTCCGAAAGCGGCCCCGCTCACTGGTATCTTTACGACGTCCAATACATACTCGACTCAATAACCGGCCTAATAAACAGCGGTAAATACAAGCACGTCTTCATGTGCGGAATGAGCTCGGGAGGCTATGCCGGGATATTTTATTCCGAGAAATTATCCGAACTGCACCCCGCTGTTAATTTTGTTAGCCTGGCCATTAATCCACAAACGGGTCACGCACCGGAACATAGAAAATTCCTCCGTGAAAGCATCAAGGAGAATTTGCCCGCGATCATTTCGGATGACTGCTATGCAGCGCGCTCTCACGACGAAACCGATATAAGAAACATTATCCTCAATCGCGACGATCGAGCAAATTTAAAGCATAAAATATTTTACGACAGCCTCAATGCTGCAGAGCAGTATTATGCCGAGATGCTGACCGGCCTGAAGCAGGTGTATGCTTTCCCGCATAAACTTGGAATGAACCACTTCGACGGCTGCATGACGCTATTTAATCTCGACGTAATATCAAACGGAATTCTAGAAGAGCTGGGCGGAAAAAGGCTCGATCTCGACTACATATACTAATTCGCGCATTAGACAGGTGATGGAATGATTGCTTTTTTGAAGAAAAAGCAGGAAAGTGAAGTAGCAGCAGAGGCGCAGGAAAACTGGGAAAGCGTCACCATTGAAAATAGTGATGCCATCGTTGTCATCGGCGACAGCCACATGGACGGCTATTTCTCCTTGCGAGACAAATCCGCCATTAGCCTACTTTCCTCGCTGACGAAATATCAGGTCAAGAATTTCTCGGTCGCCGGAAACGACTGTCTGACGATGATGAAGCGAATCATCGATGACGAGCCTTATTTTGACGGAAAGAGATTCAGCGACTTTAACGCGAAATTCGCTGTAATCATTAGCAGAGACAATGACCAGTGGATGCGGGCCGCTGGCATGCGGCACTGGCAATTCGCCATTGAGCGCTTAATTCGCACCGTCCGCTGCTTTGGGATCGAACCCATCCTCGCCACGGAATTTCGAGGCAGTGCAACAGAGTACTCGGCACTTCGATATATCGCGGATAAACATAACGTGATGTTCGTCGACTCCATGACGCACAACCAGCAAATTGGAGAATTGACGCCAAGCCCGTTCTTTGGCGCCAACGAAATTCATACCGGCACAAGATCCAATGGGATACTGTGGTTCAATATCGCATCCGCACTCAACAGCCTGCCGGCACCAGACCGATCATTAAAAATTTATCGGCCCCGCCATCAGGCTACGACCTATCAGATCGAAGATCTAATTAATCTTGACAACTTCGACCTGCTGGACAAATGGAAAGAGATATCAATCACCCACAGTCATCTGCATCGATCGAAGCAGAGGGATTATGATTGTGTAGATAAGATGTCGGTAGGCGACAACTCGAGAAAGACCGACGAATATTTTCTGCTTGAAAGCAAGCAGTCTCTCTTGTTCCCCAATGTAGGCCTGATAGAGGCAACCCTACCTGGCACACCGAGAACACTAGACGAAGTTAAAATCGAAATTGACACTTTCGAGCAAGGCATCAGAATTTTTGTTCATGATCATCTCGACGCCGGTTCATTCATTTCCAACCAGGAAAAGTATCAATCAGGACGCGGCGTAGTTAATGGTGCATGGAGGGAGATCGGGGTTTCAAATGAGCCGATCTATATTTCGAAGAAAGAATTACCTCATGCCATGTGCAATGACAGTATATCTTTGCTCATCGAAAGCCCGTCGCCCTGGAAGTTAATGGATGTCAAAATCTCGTACCGAGGCAGCCTGGGTAAACCCTCTCTCCCGGCAAAACCTGTATTCCGGGAGTTTGGCGGAGAAATGCTGGAGAATCCGGGCCTCGATCTGACTGACGGCTGGTCGATCGCGGGGAAAATCGAACGCATCCAGCCGATTGACGCAGTCAATTTGCCCTTGGCTCCGGATGGAACCGATGGCCATTCGGCTTATCGCCTGGATATTGGCACTGCTATTGGTCAATCAGTCCGATTGCAGCGGCCTGTGGTGGAGCGCCGCTATCGTTTGACCGTATGGGCCCGCTGCTTCCCCCCGGCCTTTGTCGACCCCGATAAAATCGATTCCAGCATCGGTGAAAATAAAGAGTTTATCGATCGATCGACTTACAAAGGCGACACCCCCATTACGTCGGCTACTAATGATCTGAAGATGCTTCGCCTTGAGTATTCATTTGGAAATATTATTCCAAATGGCGGCGGCATATACATGGAAAATTTTGTTCCGTTGATATGGGCTCCGATATCATTTGACTTTGTTTACCCCGCATTCCCTCGTGACAACGCATGCTTCACATTCCGCTGCTCTGCCCCAAGCGGAGAGATTCAAATTTCAAAAATGTCACTTAGAGAAGTGCGCTAAGTTTCAACGAAAATTGGCTCGTTTCGTGCGTCAAGAAATGTAATGCAGTGAGAATATCGGAGCGGATATCACATGGGGTACCGCTCCGCCGTTCGCTACCTTGCTGACCTCCGGAGACGGCTTCGTTGACCATGATGCGCGCGAATTGCTGATGCGGCGCCGGCCCCACTGACCGGCGCCGACAAGCTTGCCAAGGGTAATCGATCCACCATCGGAGTGTTGATCACTTCGGCCGAGAGCCAAATTTGCATCGGCATCGGCGCTTTGAGATCTCGGATCGAATCCGGTATCTGCTTTCGCAATCCGAGCCGTGTGGGTGCACCCCGAACGGGCAGCAAGCAGCGCCATCAGACCGCATGAGTTTGTTGGGACATTCAAAAATTTGATGCTCCGGGACATGCGATCCTATTGCCGCAACGCTTCGTGAAGAGAACCCACCTCGATGGCCAACAGCGCTATATTTTCGATCTGCACACCCAGCCATATCGGGCAGGCATCCGTATTTTTCAACAGCCTGAACGATGCGGATCCTCAAAACCGAGGTGACGTCGACAGATATTTGTTTATAGTCGGTGCACCCGCCGATTTTTCACTTGACGAATCATTCTGCGACAAAGTCATTCGTGCGGAAAGCGTAACCCCGCCCCACTTTATCGAGCAGCTTTCGAATCGATACACTCCCGCCGAACTATGCTGGTCACTCAAACCGGTACTGTTTAAAACAATACTGGAGAAATACGAATCGGCGCTATATTTCGACACCGACATATGGTTTACCGGAAAAGTCGCCGACATTTTTACGGAATTTAGCGATTCCGATATATTGCTCACGCCACACTATCTCCAACCGTTCAATCACCAAACTCCATTTGGAGTCAAGGCGCTTAGCTTACTCCGCGGTGGCGTTTTCAACGCCGGATTCATTGGAGTTCGACGATGCGCCCAGGGCACTTCGTTCCTTGATTGGTGGGAGAGTCAGGTAGTCAGACACGGCAGAAACGACCCGGACAAGGGGATGTGCGGCGATCAACGCTGGCTCGATCTGGTTCCGGCGTTATATCCGAGCTGCAAAATCTCTCGACACCCAGGCATGAATGTAGGATATTGGAACTTACACGAACGACATATCGCTCTCATACAAGGGCGACTTACAGCCAACGAACGCGAGCTTATTTTTATTCATTTCAGCGGATTTAACTCGGAGCAACCGGAATCTTTTTCCAGCCACTTGCCTGCGTTCAAGGCTCAAGAACCACTACTGTCAATCATTTTATCCTACAATACCGCCCTCAAAAAATCCTCGGTCTTTGACAAAAACATTTATATTTATAAAAAATGGTGGCATAGGCAAGTCAAATTTTACAGACGAATTCGAGATGCATACAGAAACCCGCGTGATCAGTTCTCTTCTTAAGCCGCGCACGGCTGCGATCCTTGTGACGCACAATAGATGCGACTATTTGAAGCACGCCATCAATTCGCTCGAAAGTCAAATTAAGCAAGCCGATTTAATCTACATCGTAAACAACGCTAGCACCGATGGCACTGCAGAGTACCTGGCCAGCAGCGGCTACAACTCCGACCCTCGCTTCAAAGTAATCAATTCAATACACAACGAAGGTGGGGCTGGAGGATTTCATCGCGGAATGCGGCAAGCCATCGAGGATGGTTATGACTGGCTTTGGCTTCTCGATGACGATTGCGTGGCCCATCCTGCCGCCCTTTCCGAGTTAGCGAAAATCGCCATCGGACCGCTTGACAATATCGGATTCGTCTGCAGCCATGTGGTTTGGAAAGACGATAGCCCGCATGAAATGAATCTTCCAGGAATTCGGCTACACTCGTCGGGCCAGCCGTTCAACAAGCTTCTTGAACACAATGGCCTCCTCGTACGCTCTTGCTCGTTCGTTTCCGCCCTCATCTCCAGGGAAGCAGTTCTAAAATTCGGCCTCCCATTTAAAGAGATGTTTATTTGGGGTGACGATATAGAATATACCGAGAGAATTACAAACGGGAAAATGCTCGGGATTTACGCATTCAAGAGCGTCGTTACGCATCTTACGGACAAAAACGAGAGTGACGATCTACTTCGCGCTCCGCCCGAAAAATTCAAAAAACATTACTACGGAATAAGAAACAATCTTTTCAGAAAGAGAATTGCGAAAGGATGGCGGTCGTACCTGCTGGATCTCGCGGAGAGTATTTTTATTTATAATGCGAAGATAGCATCCGGACGCAACAGCTCGAGATTATCTGCTATTTCGACAAACACACGCGCGTCTTTGGCGAGCTTATTCTTTCGACCATCCGTCGAATATCCCGACGAAGCACAACGCCCCGATCACAAATAAAACAATTCGTCGCACTAATTCCCGCCCTGTAAATTTTACAATTTACAGGGCGACCGGAATATAACCTCGACGGTTATGCGAGGGGATCAACTACAAAAGGCGACATCGGAGCCCCTGATTTAACTGCGGACAGATACTGCTCCGCAACATCAAGCGCCTCGCCAATCGTTACATGCATATCCAGGTAGCGATAGGTGCCCAATCTCCCGACGAATGTCGTATTTTCTTCCTTTTGCGCCAGCGCGACATAGCGATTGAGCAACTCCTTATCATCGACCAGGCGGACAGGATAATAAGGGACGTCGTCCGGACCACAAGTCCGACTATGCTCCTTGTAAATCACCGTCTTTTCATGCTCCTCCCACGGCGAAAAATGCTTGTGCTCCGAGATACGCGTCCAGGGCACATTTTCTTCGCAGTAGTTGATTACAGCATTCCCCTGGTAATCCCCTTCGTGCCGCTCGGTAACAAAATCGAGCGTCCGATAGCCCAGGCGGCCGTATTCGAAGCCGTACCATGCATCCAACGGGCCACTGTAAAACACGTGATCGTAACTCTCAAGGGTGTCTTTTTCGACCTTCGTACCGAGATGCACCTTGATTTTCGGGTGATCAATCATCTTCTCGACGATGTACGTATACCCGTGCTTCGGCATCCCTTGAAATTTGCTTGCGTAATAATTGTCGTCGTAATTAAATCGAATCGGCAATCTTTTCAGAATGCTCGCGGGCAGAACCGAAGGATGCAATCCCCATTGCTTCGTCGTGTAGCCCTTGAAGAACGCGCCATAGAGCTCCTTTCCGACAAACCTAAGCGCCTGCTCTTCAAACGTTTGAGGATCTTCGATAGTTTTGTCACCCAGATCCGCGACAAATTCCTTCGCCTCATCCGGAGAAAAAGTCTTATTGAAAAAATTATTAATCGTGAACAGATTGATCGGCAGCGAATATACCTTGCCACCGGTTATCGCCTTTACCCGGTTCGTGAACGGCATAAATTCATCGAATTGCCGGACATAGTTCCAGACTTTTTCGTTGCTGGTATGGAAAATGTGGGGTCCATAAACGTGGAGCATCACCCCGGTTTCCGGATCCCTTTCCGAGTGGCAATTTCCCGCGAGGTGATCACGGCTTTCAAAGATATCGACGGTCATGCCTGCCAAAGCGAGTTCGCGAGCGATGACTGCACCAGAAAATCCAGCACCAATAACGCAAATTTTTTTCACGTCAACAACCCCAATATTCTGAAATAATATTCAAATGACTCAAACTTTACGCCCAGCCTCTGCCGAGGCTGGAAACGCAAAAAACTACGAATACAATTTCTTGTTGATCAGATAAATCGAATTTTCCATAACTCTGGAATGAACCCTTCCGATAAACTCATTCCGAATCGGAAGAATACCGACAAGCAGACGCATGAGAGGCGTACGGAATATCTTGCCTTTCCGAAGATAGGTATCCAATGCCTCAAATGGTATCTTATTCCCTTTCGCCTCACCTGAAATACGCAGCCTTTCAAGAATATCCGCCTTGGCAACCCCTGCGCGCAAGAGATCGGTGTAATGCCTCAACCCATCAGGATCGGCCGCTCGTCGCAGTAGTACCCAATAGACAGCGTGGATAAAATCAGCGTCGTGAAGCTTCATCAGATTTCGCAAATCGCTTTCATCGTATGCCGATTTCACCACCGGGATAAGCTCCCGCCTGCCGGACAGGTACTCGATTTCCGTAAAGAAATGCGGATCCAAGTTAAGAAACTCGGTAAATTTCAAACTTAATGACGGAGAGGCCGGCAGCGTCACCTTATTTTCAACAGGCGCCATCTCGGGCATTGCGATCTCGGTCCCCTTGGGCTTTGATTCGTTCGCGGTGACCGCAGCCAAGATTTCAGAAAGCGAGGGGCTCGTAATCACGCGAATGATCGGCAACACGCTTTTCTGATAATAGTCATTCAAATCCGGATGCAGATTCAGCTCATCTGGATTGCACCCTTTTGACACGGCCTCATCGATCGTTGCCTTGGCACTCGCGTAAAAACTGAGAAGCGCCTCGCCCTTCAAACGGTTTGAATGAAAGACGAAATCGAAAAACTGGTGAATGTAATAAAAATTCGAAAATTTCTCGAACAACCCCATACGTTGGAGTTCATCCTTGATTTTTCCGTAATTTACAAAGTGCGCCTTTTCCTTTCCGTTAGCCGCGCTGGACGATCCAGCAGCAAATACTCGATAGTTGTAGAAAGGACGATCAACCAGGATCACTTCGTCAGCACTGGCGTAGGTAACGAACTTCCAGACGACGTCCTGGAATGCCGCGCCACTGGTTTCAAGCATCGTTATCTGATGCTCATCCAGGAAGCTCTTTTTGTAGATGGCCGACCAGATCGATGACTCATAGATCATCAATTCAAGTGACTCGACCGGTTTCACCGAATTTTCGCCAGGTCGAACCACGTGCCGGAAATTATGAGCCGCAGGCGGCTTGCCATCGTGATGCTTCGCAAAACTGCCCTTCACGATATTGGCGTCGGATTCCTTTGCCTTCTCATAAAGAGTCTCAAGCATATCCGGCTCAATCCAATCGTCGGTTTCGACGATCGCGATGTATTCGCCACGAGCCTGCATCAATCCCGCATTTACGGCTGCGCCATATCCCCGATTCGGTTGGTGAATCGGCTTAACCCGGAAATCTTCCGACGCGAACCTATCCATGATTTCGCCGCAGCGATCAGGACTTCCGTCGTCGACCGGGATAATTTCAATATTTCTAAGAGTCTGATTGGTAACACTCGCGATACATTGCTCGAAATATTTCTCGACCTTGAAAGTCGGCATCACCACCGAGATCAAGGGTCGCACATCGGCAATTTGCTCGACATACTTTCCAAAGGAAAGCTTTTTCGTCAAATTATCAAAAACTGCACGACTTTCTTGCCACATGCTTTCGAGCTGACCGTTGTTCGCCGCCAGGTCTTCGATGAATGTGGCAACGCTCTTGATGGAATCAGCCTGATGATAAGGAGCGGAAACCGGAACGCCGGTACTTGCATGTTTCGTGCAGATAAACGGAACGCCAAATGAAAATGCTTCGATGCATTTTATTTTGATTCCGGAAATCAAGGTGTCGGGATTGACGAACACATTGCAATCCCGATAAAAATCCGCAAGATTATCCACTCGACCGACAATTTCGACTTCCGGCGGCAGCGTCTCGTTTTTTAACGAGGCGCATATCGAACCGGCGATCTTAATTTTAATCGGCAGCGAAAAATCGATTTTTGAGATCAGATCCAGTACCGCGACAACATTAGGCGCGTGGCTGGACCCGATATAACCGACCACAAGTTTTTTGTCGACCGGACGCAGATCCAGATAGCGCTTCGGCGGCAGGTAGTAGACGGTATCAACCTTCTTCTCCTGTTGCACGAGCTTACTGAAAAACTCTGCTTCTTCAGGCTGCAACGCAACGACATAGTCGGCGCGATTCAAGGCTACAGCTTCCGATTCACGAGTAACCGAGAAATCGAGATTAGTTACCCCTCGATCCGACAGCTTCTTGTTTCTGTTAGTGAAAACGTCGTGGGTACAGAGAATCTTTTTAGTTTTCTCTTTCAGCCCCAGGAATGCACGAGACAGGAAAATATAGTTGCAGACGCAAATATCAAAATCGAACTCAGCATCGAGCTGTTCGACAAACGACGGCAGTTCCTCACCGGCCCAATCGTCGATACCGTTCGAATAATCTGCTGTGGCGTCAGCCGGCCGTTTCCAGAGCTCGACCGACTGGGCTTTCAGGCAATAGACATGATGCCAATAGTGATTGCCTGGGCGATAACTCGCATCGTTATACGTAAGCGCGTGCACAATGTAGCCCAAATCATACAATGCGCGAGAGAATTCATTAAAAATAAGGCTTGCAGCATCCGGGCCGAAAAACGGCATGATGATCAATGCGTGTCGCGCCTTCTTTGCCGCCACGTGCGGAATCGGCGGATAAATATAACTGCCAGCCATCAAATTCCCCTCTTGAAAAATTAGAGCGATTCGTAAATTTTAATTGCTTCGTCAACCGTGTCGCAAACCTCGAGCACGCCCTTATTCAGTACTGCGGCATGGTCACAATGATTGCGAATTAGATCGGTTTGGTGCGCGACGATGATCATGGCTCTATCGGCACGCTTTTCAAATAATTCAACATTACATTTCTGATGGAATCGATGGTCACCGACAGACATGCCCTCGTCAATCAGGAAGCAATCGAACTCGATCGACATTGAAATAGCAAATGCCAAACGAGAAGCCATACCGGACGAATATGACTTGACCGGCTCGTTAAGATATCCGCCAAGCTCGGCAAAATCTTCAACCATATTGAGTGTCTTTCGATAATCTACATCGTAGACACGCGAAATCAGACGTATGTTGTCCTTCCCCGTCAGACTTCCTTGGAATGTCCCGCCGAAAGCCAAAGGCCATGAAACCGACATGGTCTTGACGATCTCACCCGAATGCGGCCGGTCCGATCCACTGATGATCCGGATTAGCGTCGACTTGCCTGCGCCATTGCGACCAAGGATTCCCCATTTTTCTCCGGACTGAACGCGAAAATTGATGCCTTTCAGCACTTCGCGCTCCGCCCTCCCGTGATGTATGGGATAACGTTTATAGACGTTCCGCAATTCGATCATGGAGCACTCCTAGTGCAACTGCACGCGCCGGATGGCAACATGAGCTATCGACAAAGCGAATAGCGTGAAAAGTGACAACACAAAACACGTATATTCGAGGTTATACATCGTAGGCATCCGCGCCCCGTAATATCCGTGATGGAAATATTCAACCGCATCAACCAGCGGGAAGTAAATCATCATCTCGCCGATATGAGGCGGCAGAAGATATGTCGGCACGAAAACCCCGGTAAACGGCAACATCAAATACAAGATTACGTGGGACACTCTTTCGACACTTTCACTCAGCTCCGACAACGCAGCCATGGTTATCACAAAGCAAAATGAAAACCACATTACGAGAAAATACCCGACAAGCATCGCCAGCAAGTCTGCCGGAAGATGGCAAATCCCTATTACGACCAGCACCGCATACAAAACGAGAAATGATGCAGTCGCGCCCGCAAACTCCAGAATGATGCGCGCATAGAGAATATCCATCGGCCGGATGGGATTGTGATGCAGCAGCGCCCGATTGTATTCAATTGCCTTCAACAAGCGGGCCGCCGTATTTCGCCAGAACAATATGGTCGGATAGCTAACCGCAAGATACTCGGCAACCGAGTACCCCGTCATCTTCTCGGTGTGACTAAAAATCAACATGACGCCGACGACAAACATCGCCGGCTCGGCCATCATCCACAATACACCGATCCCTTCCCGCCCGAAACGAGTGATCATTTCACGCATAACCAGAGCCCAAATTACCCGGCACTGAATGCGTAATTGGGTCAGAAATACAGGCGAACGGGAATTAGCGGTCATAATGCTCTTTCACCCCACCAATCACGATGGTCAACACGCCCCAAAACACCAACCCAAGCAAGAAGGTCGCAAGAATATTGCGGCCGCGGCGCGGGGACATCGCGTAGTCAGGCAGACTGGGGGCCGCAATTCGCTCCAGATAGAGTTGCTTTCTCTCGGCTTCAGTTCTAGCCTGCTCCAACGAACTGATGGCACTGGCGAGAATTTTATCAGCAAACTCTTTCTCCAATGTCAGTCGTTGAAATTCCGCAGCCTTGCTCGCGAGCGAATTTCCAGACTCACTGGCGACATGCTGACTAACCTGATCGATCGCTTTTTGCAGCAAAATCGCCCGTTCTCGCAAATTGGGAAGCCCAGGGTTTGCAGGCGACAACCGCTCCATTTCGGCAATTTGTACACGCGTCGTGATCAATTGATCTTGCAACTTGCCGACTTGCTGCAACGGAATCGAAGACTGACGTTCCGGATCGATCACTCCGGCCGAATTTCGATATTTCGCCAGCGCCAGCGCCGCGACACGATCATTTTCCTTGGCAATGTCGACATCCCGTTGAGCCGAGCTGATCAGGTCGAGGCGGGCGCGCTCATTCATTTGATTGACGACTTGCTCGCTCAAATCCAACAGGCGCTTATTAATATTCCACGCGAGTTTCGGATCGAAGGCGTGAGTGTTGAGCGTAACGATTGAAGCGGTTGCGTCAACCTGTACGTCAACAATTTTCTCCGTGTAGTAGCGATAAAACTCTTCGAGGCTATCGCTCCAGCTGAACCCGGCGAAGCGATTGAAGAGATCGATCGGGCCGTGCTGGAACGCCGACTTGATGTTCTGCTCCTTGTTCAACAGCATCATCGCGTCGCGAGACAGGATGTAATTCTGCACGGTATACGAATCATCCGCCGATCGGGAGAAGCCTCCAACACCTTTCAGCAACCCGCCCAACGTCGGTGAATTGGAGGTTGCCGGGCTGCGAATGAGAAAACTGCTTACGGACGTGTATTCGTCACTGGCAATCATACCGAAATATACCAATGAAATTCCAGTAGGGATCACGACCGTAAAGAGAAACAACCGATTAATACGCCGCAAAAAATTCATAAACAGTCCGCGATAGATCTTTGATAAATATTTTCCGCTTTTCAGCCAATTTCCGGCAACCTACCACGCCTGCTTACTTGAACGTCTGAACGCCGGACACAATCGGATACGCGACAGAGAACACCAGGTTCAGCACCTTTTGAAGCTCCGTGATCGGTGCATTCGAGACATAGAGAAGATCCTTGTTGTTCATCATGAAGCTTTGCGCCACAAAGAAGGAATTCGGATCCTTCAAGTTAACGCGATAAATGACAGGAACCTTTCCGTCAACAGTCGTCCGAACCGGCTCGGTCGGCCAGTTGAGCGCCCGCTGATCCTCCAGCCGGAAAACGAATACACCCTGGACGTCGGCACGAGAATCTTGCAAGCCGCCCGCCCGCGCCATTGCCTGTGCCAGGGTTATGCCCTGACCCTCAAAGTTGATTTCCGCATTCTTGCCGGTTGCCCCAAAGGCCGTGAGACTGTAAGGCTCGTAGAGCGCAGTCACGACATCCCCGGCGCGGAGATGCACGTTCTGACGGGGATTGCGGATGATCGATTGCAGGGGCTCCGATGCCACCGCCTGACCGCGCGTGACCTGGATCAACACCTTGTCGACAGGCTGCTTGGCCCCGCCCGCAGATGCAAGCGCATCAAGCACACGCTCCCGCCGCGCGCTGAGCTGCATACGGGTACTGTTGACCACATCCCCCACAACCGTGACATAGGATGTTTCGTTGCGAGCCAGTTGAACCAGAACCTGGGGGTCGTGCGCAATGGGTTTCAGACGGCCGGCGATATAAGCCTGCAATTCACTCGGCGATCGACCTCGCGCCTTAACCGCTCCAACGAACGGGATGTTGATGTTCCCGTCACCATCGATGACCTGAACCGGCAACTTGGTCACGCGCGCGCCGGTTGGCACACTCCCGGTGGCCAGGTCAGTCGTGCTGCCCCCGAACAGCGTCGCCGGCGGCGCCTCCCAGATCGACACCTCCACGACGTCACCTACGCCAAGTTGCTGCTGAAATGACGTATCGTCACCCAATACAGACGCAAAATCCGCGTTGTTACGGTCAGCGTAGAGTCGGCGGGCGACGTCCTCCGTCAAGTCAACGATCTGGATTCCCTGGGGACTATTCTGCGCACCGGCATCGCTGATCTGCGAGCGGCTCGGCCCCGAAGTCGGGATACTCGAACAGGCGCTTAGTCCTATCACACCACCGGCAATAAGCGTCGCCCACGCACTGCGATATACACTTGACATATTTTTGGAGGTCCGTTCACGTCATTCAAATTGCGACCCGGATTGTCTCACGAGGTAGATTAATTTTGCGTTTCTTAGTCAGAATTCGTAGAATGGCGGGATTCGAACGGCCCGGCCTGCAATCAGGTCGCTCACAAAGACATTACACTCCGCCGTGTTGAATATCTGTCTAGATATATCCAGATTGCTGTCGCGCCTTGCTGACGGCTTGTTGCCAACTGGCGTCGATCGCGTCGGCCTCGCATATGTCGAGCATTATCGACCTCGTGCCCGCGCGATTTTGAGTGAACTCGGCTATTCGAAAGTGCTCTCGCGAGCAGACTCTGAACGCGCTTTCGATCTGCTGCTCGGTCCGACACCGACCCGCACCACGATTCGAACGCTCGTCATGCGTGGCATCCTGGCGCCGCGTCGCGAGCGACTCGACGATGCGGTTCTGTTGCATACGAGTCACAGCGGCATGGAGCGCGTCCGCTACCACCGTGCAATGCGACAGCGCAATATCCGGTCGGTCTTCATGGTGCATGACCTGATCCCGCTCACTCACGCGGAATACTGTCGCCCCGGCATCGACTCGGCGCATCGCCAACGTATCCATACTGCACTACGTCACGCCGACGGCCTGATCGCGAACTCCCAGGACACGCTGGGCGCACTCGAAACCGAGGCCAGTCGCGCCGGTCTTCCATTGCCGCCCAGCGTCGTGGCCCGGCTCGCACCAGGCATTACCTCCCGCGACAACGCGCCGCCTCCGCTCGACGATCCGTACTTCGTGATGCTCGGTACGATCGAACCACGCAAGAATCACTGGTTCATGCTGCACGTCTGGCGCCGGCTCGTCGAAACGCTCGGTGAACGTGCACCCAAGCTCGTCGTCATCGGGCGCCGCGGCTGGGAATGCGAGAACGTCGTGGACATGCTCGAGCGCTGCGATGCGATCAAAAGTGTCGTCATCGAAGAATCGAGTTGCAGCGACACACGTTTGCGCGCCTGGTTGCAACACGCGCGTGCGCTGGTCTTCCCTTCGTTCGTCGAGGGTTATGGCATGCCGCTTGTCGAGGCGCTTACGTTGGGCGTTCCGGTATTGGCCAGCGATATCGGCGTATTTCACGAGATCGCGGGCGACACCCCGGATTATCTGGACCCGCTCGACGGTCCGGGCTGGATTGCACGGATTCGCGCCTATTCGCAAAGCGACAGTGCCGAGCGCACAGCTCAGCTGGCTCGTATCGCTCACTTCCAGGCACCGACGTGGCATCAGCATTTCGAGCAGGTGGATCGTTTTCTGGAAACGTTTTCCCAATGAACGTCGCAACGTTCGGCCCCACCCGCTCGCGCCCGCATCTCTGGTCGAACGGCATCATGCCTCGTCGAGCCGGCCCCGAGTTGTCCTGGTTCGCCGCACCGCTTGCCGAGCAAACCGCGCAGGCCTGGATCGCCTGCATCGACGCCGCTCTGGCCGAACGCCGCACACCGCACGCCCCCCAGGATGTACGCACGTTGATGGAGCGCTTCCGCGATGCGTGCGTATTCGATCCGCCCGATCTTGCGCCGCGCGTTCACCCCGATCTGCTCGAACCCACCCGTACCACGCGAGTGCTCCTGATCGACGAGCCGCTGCCGGACAGCTTAAGCCGCTCGAAATCCCGGCGAATCAGGCAGTTCGCCGATATGGTGGACGCCGTTCATCGCGAACATCCCGACTCGGAAATCTGGCTCGCCCGTAGCGGCGTCCGACGCGCTGGCGAATACCTCTCTTCGCATGTTTCCCTGCCGGCAAAGCGGCTTCGGCAACTCGACGCAAGCGGGTCCCTCTGCGCATCCATCGCACACTTCGATCACGTCTACACGGTTTCCGCCGGGGAAGGCCTGCAGGCGTTGCTTCACGGCATTCCGTTGCATGTGTTCGGAACCCCGTACTACGCGGGGTGGGGCCTGACGCACGACCATGTCCCGCAACCGGTGAGAAACACGCAGGCGTCGCTGGACACACTCTTCGCCACCGTATTCCTGCGCCTCGCGCGCCACGTCGATCCGGTCACGCGCAATCCAGGCACGCTCGACGCGCTTCTCGCCACGATCGAAGCTCATCGTGCGGCGATACTGCGCCTCGCCGACTTCCCTCGCCTCGCCGGCATCCGATTCCAATGGTGGAAGCGCCCCTACGCCACGCCATACCTGACAGCCGGTGGCGCCTCCCTGCGCTGGATCGACAGGCCGGAGCAGACGCGCAAGGATGAACACGCGGTTTTATGGGGCGGACGTAGCGCAACCGGGCTGCCGAAAGACACGCCCATGATCCGGCTCGAAGACGGTTTTCTTCACTCGACAGGCCTCGGCTCCGATCACATTGCGCCGTGCAGCCAGATCATTGATCGGCGCGGCATCTACTTCGACGCGACCCGTCCGAGCGATCTGACCGCCATCCTCAACACTGCGCACTTCACCGACGCCGAACTGTCCCGCGCGCGCCAGTTGCGTCACGACATCGCCAACCTGGGCGTCACCAAATACAACCTCGGTCGTCGTCGCCCTACGTGGAGCGCCCCGCGCGACCGGCGCATCGTGCTGGTGCCCGGCCAGGTCGCCGACGACGCGGCTGTCCGCCTTGGCACGCAGCACATCGCGACTGCCGAGGATCTGCTGCACGAAGTACGCCTGCGCTGCCCGGACGCGTTCATCGTCTACAAGCCGCATCCCGATGTCCTCTCGGGCAATCGACGCGGCCTGATCGACGCGGCGTCGCTCGCCAATGCCGTAGATCGCGACTCCGACCTCATTTCCCTTATCGAGATCGCCGACGAAGTGCATACGCTCTCGTCGCTGTCCGGCTTTGAGGCGCTGATTCGCGGAAAGCGCGTCCATACGTATGGACTTCCTTTCTATTCCGGCTGGGGGTTGACACACGACGCGCTCGAGCAACCGTGGCGCGCCCGCGAGCTGACGCTTGACATGCTGACGGCCGGGGTGCTCCTCCGATATCCACTTTACTGGGACTGGTCGCTCCGTCTGTTCACCACGCCGGAGGCAATCGTGCGACAGCTTGCGCGTACAGCATCTCGGCCTCTGGAAAAAATAGAAGGCGACCGCCTGCGGCTGTTGCGTAAAGCCATCCGCTGGAGCAGAAACGGCCTGTGGTACCTCGCGTGGCAATGTCGGAAAAGTTTTGAATGGCGAACGCAACCGAACACGACGCCACAACGGACATTTCGCTCGGTTCATGGCAAGTAGACCAATCAACGTTGAACCGAGGGGGACTCGGATACTGAAAAATTCAATGTTCGTTCCTTCTGGAAAATACTGCCTGGGTGGTTCGGTCGATCACCGAGAAATCCCGGCTCAACACCGTCAGGCCGCACACTGGCATGCCGCGGACGAGTCGGCCACTCAAGGCTGGACATGCCGCTTGGGTTTTCCAGGCAAGTCCGTAGCCACTGCAAAGGCACCATTGCATTCAGGCACCTTGCCGAAATGACAAATCACCTCGACCAGCATGTATGCAAGCGGCCCGCACATCGAAAATATTGTTTCTTTGAAAGCTTGTGTATTTGCTTCAACGTCACACTGCGGTCACGAGAATGAAGGATTTGAAGGAAAAATTACGTAAAAATCCGATGCCCACAAAGCGTTCGCACAGCCCGGCGTGGCAGAATGCGAATCAATTGTTCGATCTTGCACTGCCTGACATCTATCTATGAACATTTACCCGGTAATTCTGTGTGGCGGCAGTGGCACCCGCCTGTGGCCCATGTCGCGTGGCGGCTATCCGAAGCAATACCTGAAGCTGACGGGCGACCAGACGCTCGTCCAGCAGACGGCGATTCGCCTTCAGCACATTCCCAGTGCCGCGGCGCCCATCGTCGTCACCAACAACGAGCAGCGCTTCCTGGTCGCGGAACAACTTCGCCAGGTCAACATCACGCCGTCGTCGATCGTGCTCGAACCGGTCGGCCGCAACACCGCGCCCGCCATCGCGATCGCGGCGCTGCTCGCCATGCGCGAATCGCCCGACGCGCTGCTGCTGGTACTGCCGTCGGACCACGTCATCCTCAACGAGCCGGCATTCATCGCTGCAGCCGGTGAGGCAGCGGCCATCGCAGCAGATCAGCGCCTCGTCACGTTCGGCATCACGCCGACGGAAGCGCACACCGGCTTCGGCTATATCCGCCGCGGTCCGGCCGTCGCCGACGGCAAGCAGGTTTACAAGGTCGACGCGTTTGTCGAAAAGCCCGACACGCCGACGGCCGAGCGCTTCCTGAACGACGGCAATTACTACTGGAACAGCGGCATGTTCATGCTGAAGGCGTCCACGTACATGGAGGAATTGCATCGCCATGCACCGGAGATCGCCCGTCAGGCGGAACTCGCTTTAGAATCCGCCAAGCGAGACAACGACTTTGTCCGTCTGAACGCGGACGTGTTCGCAGCCTGCCCCAACGTCTCGATCGACTATGCGGTCATGGAAAAGACCGAACGCGCCGCAGTCGTCGCGGCGGCAGACCTCGGCTGGAACGATATCGGCTCGTGGAGCGCGCTTGCGGAAATTGCAGACTCCGACGAGCAGGGCAACGCGCTCATCGGCGACATTTTCACCGACACGGTGAAGAACTCGTACATCCGCGCGGAACACCGGATGGTTGCCGCAATCGGCCTCGACGACATCGTCATCGTGGAAACCGCCGACGCCGTGCTGGTCGCGCATCGCGACAAAGCTCAGGACGTCAAGAAAATCGTCGAGTGGCTGAACGCCTCCGGTCGTCACGAATCGGTTACGCATCGCCACGTCGTCCGCCCGTGGGGCTCCTACGAGGGCATCGACCAGGGCGACCGATTCCAGGTCAAGCGCATCATCGTGAACCCCGGCGCGCAGCTGAGCCTGCAGATGCACCACCATCGTGCCGAGCACTGGATTGTCGTGAAGGGCACGGCGATGGTCACGAACGGCGACAAGGAACTCATGCTGACCGAGAACCAGTCGACCTACATCCCGCTCGGCGCGACCCACCGGCTGACGAATCCGGGCAAGATCCCGCTCGAACTGATCGAAGTCCAGTCGGGTGCGTATCTCGGTGAGGACGACATCGTCCGTTTCGAAGACACCTACGGCCGCGCAGCGTCGTAAGCAACGCACCTTCCGGGTCAAGCGCCACGACAGGCCACGACCGGCACCCATAACGGGCAGCAAGCACACGCTTGCTGCCCGTTTTCCATTACGTCAAGCAATGTCAGGCAGGTTGCCCGCCCGTCACAGGTCAGGTTATAAAAGCGCCACCCATCCGGTGCATGCGCCGCCCTTTCTACCCTCGACTTCGGAGAACGCATGATCGATCTCGCCACAGCCCAGCAATTCCTGATGACCCGCGGTCTCGACTTCGGCCTCAACCTTCTCGCCGCGATCGTGTTGTGGTTCGTCGGCCGCTGGGCAATCCGCATCGGTACCCGCCTGCTCGGCAAGGTCGTGCGCCGCAGCGGCAAGGTCGACCCGACACTGACCGACTACCTGACCTCTGTCGTCGGCGTGCTGCTGACGATCCTGCTGATCCTCGCGATCCTGCAGATCTTCGGCGTGCAGACGACCTCGTTCGCCGCCCTGCTCGCCGGCCTCGGCCTCGCGATCGGTACCGCCTGGGGCGGCCTGCTCGCGCATTTCGCCGCAGGCGTGTTCATGCAGGTGCTGCGTCCGTTCAAGATCGGCGACGTGATCAATGCCGGCGGCGTCACGGGCACCGTGAAGGAACTCGGCCTGTTCGGCACGACGATCATCACGCCGGACAACATCGTGACGATCGTCGGCAACAACAAGATCTTCTCGGACAACATCGCGAACTACAGCGCGACGTCGTACCGTCGTGTCGACCTGACCGCGAAGATCGCGAACGGCGTCGATGCGGTCGACGCGATCAACCGCCTGAAGACGTCGATCCAGCAGATCCCGAACGTGCTGACCACCCCGGCGCCGGACGTCGGCGTGCTGCAGTTCACGCCGGAAGGCCCGCTGCTGTTCGTGCGCCCGTCCACGCAACCGGAAAACTACTGGCAGGTGTACTGCGACACCAACCGCGTGATCCTCGATACGTTCCGCGACGCGCAATACCCGACGCCCGAAACCCCGGTCTCGCATCGCAACGCGTAACGGCGGCACCGGACGAAAAAAAAGCGTGGCACCCGCCACGCTTTTTTATTGCCCTGAAAACGACGCTCCGCTCAACGCCCGCCCGTCTTCTGCGCGTTGTCCGACTGCCGCCCGCGCACGAGCTTCCAGACCGCGCCGAGTGCGACCGGCACGACCGCCGCACCGATCCCGGCCAGCACGATCACGTTCAGATACTGGCGGATGAACGGGATATTGCCGAAGAAGTAGCCGAGCAGCACAAGCAGCAGCACCCACACCAGCGCACCGATCACGTTGAACAGCTGGAAGCGCGCGACGCTCATCGACGACGCACCCGCAACGAACGGCGCGAACGTTCGCACGACCGGGATGAAGCGCGCGAGCACGATCGTCTTGCCGCCGTGCTTGTCGTAGAACGAGTGGGTTTTCTGCAGCGCGGCGCGATCGAGGAAGCGTTCGAGCACCGGGATATGGGTATTGAACACCTTCGGGCCAACCCAGCGGCCGATCAGGTAGTTCACGGTGTTGCCGGTGACCGCTGCGACGAGCAGCAGCACGATCAGCGCGCCGACATTCATTTCACCCGTCGCCGCGAACGCGCCACCGATGAACAGCAGCGAATCGCCGGGCAGGAACGGGAACACGACGAGCCCCGTCTCGCAGAACACGATCAGGAACAGCATGAGATAGACCCATGCGCCGTACTGCCGGATGAAATCGCCGAGGAAGGCGTCGATATGCAGGACCAGGTTGACGAAATGAAGCAGCGTATCCAAATGCGATTCCTCGATGGCGAAAGGGCCGGAACGGCCGAAAAAGGCTGACGCGCCCGCCGGTCAAGGCGGTGCGTGTAACGAACCCATGATACCGAAACTACCTTAAGGCTCCGTGAAAAAACGTAACCGCCGCTCGCCCCGGCAAGCATTCGCCGCCTCGCTATAATTCGGCCATGTCCGATATCACCGAAACGGCCGCGGGCGCCGCGCCCGCCCCCGCTCCGCGCCCGCTGCGCGCGATCCAGCCCCTGCCCGACCAGCTGATCAGCCAGATCGCCGCCGGCGAGGTCGTCGAACGCCCGGCGTCGGTCGTCAAGGAGCTGCTCGAGAACGCGATGGACGCCGGCGCCAGGACGCTGCGCATCGTGCTCGAAGAAGGCGGCGTCAAGCGCATCTCGATCACCGACGACGGCTGCGGGATTCCGCCGGACGAGCTCGCGCTCGCGCTGATGCGCCATGCCACCAGCAAGATCCGCTCGCTCGAGGAGCTCGAGGCGGTCGCCACGCTCGGGTTCCGCGGCGAAGCGCTCGCGTCGATCGCATCGGTCGCCGAGATGTCGATCACGAGCCGGACGGCCGATGCCGCGCATGCGATGAAGATCGATGCGCAGACGGGCGTGCTGTCGCCCGCCGCCGGCGCGACCGGCACGACGATCGAGGTCCGCGAGCTGTACTTCAACACGCCCGCGCGGCGCAAGTTCCTGAAGAGCGAGCAGACCGAGTTCGGCCACTGCCTGGAAATGATCCGCCGCGCGGCGCTCGCGCGGCCGGACGTCGCGATCTCGGTGCTGCACAACGGCAAGGCGGTCGAGCACTGGAATGCGACCGAGCCCGCGCAGCGCGTCGCGAAGATCCTCGGCGACAGCTTCGCAACCGCGCACCTGCCGCTCGACGAGCAGGCCGGCCCGCTCGCGGTCTACGGCTGCGCCGGCCTGCCGACCGCAAGCCGCGGGCGCGCCGACCAGCAGTATTTCTTCGTCAACGGCCGCTTCGTGCGCGACAAGCTGCTGACGCACGCGGTGCGCGCGGCCTACGAGGACGTGCTGCACGGCGACCGCTACCCGTCGTACGTGCTGTTCCTCGACCTGCCGCCCGAAGCTGTCGACGTGAACGTGCACCCGTCGAAGATCGAGGTGCGCTTCCGCGATTCGCGCTCGATCCACCAGTATGTGTTCCATGCCGTCCAGCGCGCGCTTGCGCGCCACGCGGGCGCGTCGCCGGAAACCACGGCGGGCGGCCATGCCGCGCATCTCGAACCGGCACCGCGCGGGCCGTCGTCGTTCCTCGACACGCCGCTCGGGCAGAGCCAGGGCCACGCGACCGGCGGCAGCGGCTTCTCGTCGCCGTCGTCCTCATCGACCGGCAACACCTGGATGCGCCAGGCACGGATGACCCAGGGCACGCTGCCCGTCGCGCAGCCGCTCGCGCTCTATGACGCGCTGTTCGGCCGCAAGGACACGGGCGCGGGTACACCGGACGGCACGACGACCGTCGCCCGTGATGCGACCGACGCGCCGCTCGCACCGCTGCCGGGCTTCACCGCATCGCCGATCGCCGCCACCGCGCACGACGAGCAGCCGCTCGGCTTCGCGCTCGGCCAGATCCACGGCATTTACGTGCTCGCGCAGAACGCGCACGGCCTCGTGATCGTCGACATGCACGCGGCACACGAGCGGATCCTGTACGAACAGTTCAAGAACGCGCTTGCCGACCGCTCGGTCGCCGTGCAGGCGCTGCTGCTGCCGATCTCGATGACGGCCACGCCGATCGAGATCGGCACGGTCGAGGAAGAACGCGACACGCTCGAATCGCTCGGCTTCGACCTGGCGGTGCTGTCGCCGACGACGCTCGCGATCCGCGCGGTCCCGGCGCTGCTGAAGGATGCCGACCTGCAGTCGCTCGCGCGCGCGGTGCTCGCCGACCTGCACGCGTTCGGCGGCTCGCGTGTGCTCACCGAGCGTCAGCACGAACTGCTCGGCACACTCGCCTGCCACCACGCGGTGCGTGCGAACCGGCGCCTGACGCTCGACGAGATGAACGCGCTGCTGCGGCAGATGGAGGCGACCGAACGCGCGGACCAGTGCAATCACGGCCGACCGACGTGGTATCAGCTCACGCTGAACGATCTCGACCGCCTCTTCATGCGCGGCCAATGAGCGCGGCACCGCACTCCAGCCCGACGACGATCGCCTGCCTGCTCGGCCCCACCGCATCGGGCAAGACGGCCGCGGCGCTGGCGCTCGCCGCGCGCCGCCCGATCGAGATCGTCAGCGTCGATTCGGCGCTCGTCTACCGCGACATGGATATCGGCACTGCGAAGCCGTCGCGCGACGAGCGCGCGAGCGTGCCGCACCACCTGATCGACATCATCGATCCGGCCGACGCGTATTCGGCCGCGAGTTTCCGCGCGGACACGCTGCGCCTGATCGGCGAGATCGCCGCGCGCGGCCGCACGCCGCTGCTCGCGGGCGGCACGATGCTGTACTACAAGGCGCTGACGCAGGGGCTCAACGACCTGCCGGGCGCCGATCCGGACGTGCGCGCGACACTCGATGCCGAAGCCGCGCGCGATGGCTGGCCTGCACTGCACGCGCGGCTCGCGCAAGTCGATCCCGATACGGCCGCGCGGCTCGCGCCGAACGATTCGCAACGGATCCAGCGGGCGCTCGAAGTGTTCATGCTGAGTGGGCAGCCGATGTCGGTGCTGCTCGCCGCGCCGCGGCGCACCGACGATGCGGCTGCTGCCTACCGCTTCGTGCCGGTCGCGCTCGAACCGTCGGATCGCGCGGTACTGCACGCACGGATCGCGCAGCGCTTCGACGCGATGCTCGACGCGGGCTTCATCGACGAAGTCGAGCGGCTGCGCCGCCGCGAAGATCTCCATCCCGACCTGCCGTCGATGCGCTGCGTCGGCTACCGGCAGGCGTGGGAATTCCTCGACGGCGACACCGACTACCGGACGATGCGCGACAAGGGCATCTTCGCGACGCGCCAGCTCTGCAAGCGCCAGATCACCTGGCTGCGCGCGATGCCGGAGCGGATCGTC
>NZ_CAJNKE010000021.1 GCF_905232215.1 Burkholderia sp. LMG 13014 | reverse complement strand
CCTCGTTGCCGTAAATCGCCACGGACGCCTTGCGCAGCCCGTCGAACAGGCATTGCGACAGGTCGTGCGGCGTGGTCAGCGTTTTCGTGCGGATCACGTTGTCGCCGTCCATCACGCAGATGTCGGTCAGCGTGCCGCCGTTGTCGATGTTGATCAGGCGATGCCGCGCGGTCCGTGTGCCGGACGTGCCCGATACCGCGGGCTGGATCGAATCGGTTGGGATTGTCATGAGCTCTCTCGCTTCGTGATCGGCCGGTTCAGGCGCGGCCCGGCTGCCGTGCCCGCGCGGCACGGCGCGTGTCGATGGGCTCGCGCGGTTCCGTCATGCAACCGTGCGGCGTCGGAAAAGGAAGGGAATGCACGTCGTCTCCTGTCTGGTTATGTTCGTCGTGGGATCAGTGTAGGCAGCGGCCTGCCGGCTGCCGCCACCCGTCCGGGTAGTTATCGGGTATGGATTGCCCGTATCGGTCGCGCTCGCGCGTCAGGCACCGGCCGACGCGTTCGCGCCCGCCCGTTCGATCGCCGGTTTCACGCTGTCGATCGCACCGCCGCCGTCACACGGAATCACGGCGCCGGACACATACGACGCATACGGCGATGCAAGGAACAGCGCGAGATTGGCTATGTCGTCGGTCGTGCCGAACCGGCGCAGCGGCACGGCTGACTCGGCCAGCGCGAGTTCGTCGTCGGTGCGGGCGATCAGCTTGCGAAAGCCTTCCGTGCCGTCGATCGGGCCCGGCGAGATCGCGTTGACGCGCACACCGTCGGCGCCCCATTCCAGCGCGAGCACGCGCGTGAGCTGGTCGATACCGGCTTTCGCCGCGGAAGCGTGTGCCTGATGGCGCATCGGCACCGTCGCCTGCGGCGCGGTGATGCTGATGATCGACGCGCCGGGCTTGCGCAGATGCGGATAGGCCTGCCGCATCACGTTGAACGAGCCGACCAGGTCGATGTCGATGACCGTGCGGAATCCGTTCGCCGACATCGCATTCGCGTCGCACAGGAAATTGCCCGCCGCGCCCGATATCAGCACGTCGATCGGGCCGAATTCGCGCGCCGCATCGCCGAGCGCAGTGCCCACCGCGTCGAAATCGCGTACGTCGGCGCATGCGCCGTACACCGACGCATGCGTCATGCGCAGCGTCTGCACTGCGGCGTCGACGTTCTCGCGTTTGCGGCTCGCCACGCTGACGGCCGCGCCGCATCGCGCGAAGGCTTGCGCGATGCCGAAGTTGATGCCGGTCGTGCCGCCGAAGACGAACACGTGGCGTTGCTCGAAACCTAACTCGATCTGCATGCTGCCCTCCTGTCGAACCCTGGGAACCCCATCGTCAGAACAGGTGGCGCACGCCGAGCACGGTGCCGAACGTCGACCCGTTCGCGCCGTACAGCGCGCCGTTCGTCGACAGCCCCGTATTCATCTTGCCGTGGTTGTTCACATAGCCAAGCTGCCCGTACAGCAACGTCGCCTTCGACAGGCTGTAGGTCAGCCCTGCCGCGGCCATGATCGAGTGATTGTTGGTATCGTTGCCATCGCTCGTGTACCAGACGCCGGCATCCGCGCTCACGACCGGCGTGAACTGATAGGCGGCGCCGCCGCCGTAGACGCGGCTGTCGAACGAGCCCGCGATCTTGTAATTGACGTACGCGGCTTTCACCGTGAGCGCGTCGTACTGATAGCTCGCGCCAAGCGTGCGCCCGGTAAACGGCACCGTGCTCGGCACCGGCGTCGATGCGGCCGTGCCGCCCGCATTGCCGTTGTACATCGCGGCGCTGACGAGCAACGGCCCATACGTGTAATTGAGGCTCGCCGAATACTGCCGGCCCGCCTGGAAATCGCCGGCCGTGCCGCCGAGCGCAAGCATCGCACTGCCCTGGAAGCCCGCCACCACCGGGCTCGTGTATGAAATCGCATTCGCGTTGAAGATCCCGGTCACGAGCACGCCGCCGACATAGATCGGCACGCCGCTGCCGAAGTACGACACGCTGCGCGCATCGGTGGCGATCAACGACAGCACGAACGGCGAGAACTGGACGCCGGCCTTCACGGTGCCGTAGCCGCTCTCGATCCCGACCCACGCCTGCCGGCCGAACAGATTGCCGTTCGAATCCGCATAGCCGCCGTTCGACACGTCGATGCCGCTTTCGAGCGTGAAGATCGCCTTCACGCCGCCGCCGAGATCCTCGGTGCCTTTCAGGCCGAACAACGACGGTGTCATCCCGCCGGTGATCATCGATACCTGGTGCCCGGCATTCAGCCCGGTCTTCGGATCGATCGCCTTGCTCGTATAGAGGATGCCGGCGTCGACGACACCGTAAAGCGTGACACTGCTTTGCGCATGCGCGGGCAATCCGGCGGCGGCCAGCAGCACGCCGGCAACGGTCGCGAAACGTTTACGGGAAGGGATGGTCGTCATCGGGGATGTCTCCTGTTCTAGTCTCTGTTTGTTGGATGTCGGTGCTTTGCTGACGCGAATACCCGTCAGACCGGATGCCGCGGCTTGCCCGGGCCCGGTCGGCGCAGGGTGGAGTCCGGCCAACCGTGCACATTGATCGACAGGATTGCCGTCGACGCGAATGCGTCAATAGAAAGCACAACGAAACAAATCACGTCGCGCACCAGTTCTGGCGCGGGAGTCACGACCCGGCGGTATCGCCACCGTTCGGTCGCGTTGTTTCTGGAAAGGAGTGTAGGTTTGGGGGGGACAGGTGGCAGCTACCCGTTCGGGTAGTTTGAGAGCATGGATTCCCCTGATCGGGGGTGGTGCATGCCGGGGTGGGCAACACCGGCCAGGTCATGCGCGACGGCAAGGATATTACGAACGGCTTTCGCGCGAGCCTGACCGGGTCATCCCGCGCACCGTAACCGTGGTCACGTTCCGGCCGAACGCACGCCAGGTCGCATTCGGCACAACGGCCATTCGTCGGCGGCGATTTCGCGCGCGCACCGGGACACCGGTGCCGCGGCGCGCCCTCTCCCGTCCACGAACCGGTTGCCGCTCACGCCAGGGCGGCAACTGGCTCGACCTCGTTGTTCATGCGGTCACGGGGCACCGCCGACGACACGTCGATAGACGTCCTGGTTCTGATAAACGCGCCCGTCGGAAAATCGGCCGAACACCGAGATCGTCATCCAGACGCCACTGCCATCCAGCCGGCGCTCGGCCCAATGCACCTTTTCATTGTTCTTGAATGCCGACGACCGCAACAGGCCGGGCGGCTCGAACTCGAAACCGAGCTCGTCGGCGGCGCCGGTGCTGGAGTAAGGAAACCGTCCGCCGCCCAGCTTTCCGGCGAAGTGGATCTCCCGCGTACGCCCCGCGGCAGTGCGCCACCGTGACGTGATGTCCAGCCAGCCGTCGTCATCCAGCGCGACGGTGTAGGTGCCGTCCAATGGCGGCATCCCGAATGCGTATACCGAGCGCCCCGGTTCGAGCGCCCAGACGCCGAGGAACGGGAAGTCCCCCGGCGCGGGCGCTACGCGCCCGTCTGCCGGAAGCGGCGCGTTCACTTGCGGACCTCGCAAAAACCGTCCTTGCAGATCCCGGCATCATCCGACGCTGGGGCCGGCCCGGTCTCCTGCGTGGCAGCCGCGGCGATCGCCGCCTGTTCGCGCAACACGCGCACGAAATCCGCGACGTCACGCGCACCCGACACCGACGCCTGCCCGTTGATCACGAAGTAAGGCACACCACGAATCCCCAGTTCGACCGCTTGCTGCTCGTCGGCGCGCACCTCGTCGGCAAAGCGGTCGCTGCCCAGCACTGCATCCACGTCGTCGGCCGGCAATCCCGTCCCGAGTGCCAGCGCACGCAGCACCTGCCGGTCACCGATATCCTGCCCCTCGGTGAAATACGCGCGTAGAAAGCGCTCCTTGACCTGACCGCCGATTCCCTCGTGCCTGGCGAGGTGGATCAGGCGATGGGCATCGAACGTATTGCCGGGCCGCGCGATGCGCCACTGGAAATCCAGCCCCATGCGGCGCGCTTCCTGCTCCTCATGATTCAGGATGGCCAGCGCGCGCTGGCGGTCGATGCCGTACAGACGATTCATCACGTCCGGCAGCGGCATGCCATACGACCGGGGCGCGGAAGGGTTCAGCTCGAAGCTGTGCCACTCGATTTGCGCCGCGATGCCGGTCTGCTCCAGCGCCGCTTCCAGCTTGCGTTTGCCGATATAGCAAAACGGGCAAATGACGTCCGACCAGATATCGATCTTCATGATTGCTGCTCCATCGTGCAGGAAACGCGAACCCGGTTCAGGATTCGTCATGACCACCTCGCAGCAGCACCTTCCCGGCACTGCTTCGGATACCTGATGCGCTGGCTACGTCACCCAGGTCGTGGACCGCGGCGACGGGCAGATTGAAGCCGTTGCGCTGCGCGATCGCGAGGATCTCGGCCACCATCCTGGCCCGGTACGCGTCGCTCAGTTTCTCGACCTTGCGCAATCCCCAGAAGCCTCGCACCGTCGCCTGCTTGAACAGCACGTCCTGGAAGTCGATGTTCAACGGCTGATTGCTCAACGCACCGAATACCACCAGCGTCGCATTGTCGTCCATTACGTGAAGCATTTCACCGGTCAGACTGCCGGCCACCGAATCCAGCGCATGGAGCAGCGGCTCGCCGTTCAGCGCGGTCTTGATACGTGCCTGCCAGCCGTCGACGGTGGTGTTCTCCACCACGTCCACCCCGAGCTTCCCGAGTTCTTCGACCTGCGCCGCCTGATTGACCAGGGCAATGACGCGAATATTCCGCGCGGCGGCCAGCAGCGCCACATTCTTGCCCACGGCGCCCGCCGCGGCATTCAGCATCATCCATTGGCCGCTTTGCACGCCCAGGTCGTCCAGCACCACCATGGCGCTCGTCGGCATGATCAGCAACTGCGCCGCGAGTTCGTCGCTGATGCCGTCGGGTACCGGCAGCACCTGGCCGGCCGGCGCCACGAACGCATCGGCCCAGGTGCCGAACGCGCCGGACACGGACACGCGCTGGCCGACTTGCAGATGGGTCACGCCCTCGCCCACCGCCAGCACGCGCCCCACCGCCTCGGTGCCTGCACGTGCCGGCAGTTCCGGCTTGATGCCATAGGTGCCGGAAATCTGCATCAGGTCGTGGTTGTGGATGGGCGCCAGGATCATCTGCAACAGCACCTCGCCGGCTTGCGGCTCCGGACGCGCGACGTTGCGAATCTCGAGCACCTGCTCGGGCTGGCCCATGGATTGATGAATGGCGGTACGCATGACGGACACTCCGTGTGTCTGGTTTGAATGATGTCATGGTACGCAGCCGCCAGATTTTCTCTTGATCTCACGAGACAATGTTTTTATATTGCGAGACATGACGGCAATCATTCGTTCGACAGGCATGAAGGGCTACCGCGAGCTCATGTCGACGCTCGGGGTCGATCCGTTGCCGCTGCTGCGCAAGCACGAGCTTCCGGCCAACCTTGGCGAAGTGGACGACGCGACGGTTCCGATTCTGTCGGTGATGCAACTGATGGAAGACAGCGCCGCCGCCGCACACCGGCCCGATCTCGGCCTGCAGCTGGCCGCCCGCCAGGACATCGACATCCTCGGCCCGCTCGCGATGGCCATCCAGCATTCCGCCAATGTCCGCGAGGCCATGACGACGGCGTCCCGCTATCTGTACGTGCACAGCCCGGCCGCGCAGCTCTCCGTGATCGAACCGAGCACCTTGATCCAGGACGCCGCGGAGATCCGCATCGAGTTGCTGGTTCCTCGTGCGCCCGTGTGCCGGCAAGCGCTCGATCAGTGTCTGGGCAGGATGCACCATCTGGTGCGGTCCTTCGCGGCGGACAACTATCGGCTGCTTGCGGTGGCGCTCCCGTACGGGAACAGTGCCGACCCCGGCGCCTATGCGCGTTTTTTCGGGCAGGCGCGCATCTATACGGAGCAGGAGCACGCCGGTTTGCACGTGTCGCCGCAAACCCTCGGCAGCCGGCTGGAGACCGTCAATGCGTCGCTGAAGAACATCGCGCTGGAGTATCTGCAGCGGCACTACGGCGACCCCGGATTGTCGATGGTCGAGCGCGTGCGACGGGCGCTGCATTGCACGCTCGGCGCGACCGGAGGAAGCAAGTCGGCAATTGCGGAACTGCTGTTCGTGCATCCGCGCACCATGCAGCGCAAACTGGCCGACGAAGGCGCGACTTTCGAGGGGGTCCGGGATGAGGTCCGGCAGGAAATCGCCTTGCGCTACCTCCAGCAGACGACCATCCCGCTGGCTCAACTGACGAGCTTGTTGGGGTTTTCCGATCAGTCGGTCCTCACCCATTCGTCCATACGATGGTTCGGCATGCCTCCGTCGAAGGTCCGGGCAAGTTCGCGACCTCGCGCGCCTGCTGCCGCGAACCGATCGCGATGAGCGTCGTCGGATCGACGCCACCTTCGGCAACACGACTATCCGGATTACGACGCTCGGAGGCGTCGATGTCGGAGGGCCGATCCGGGAGCAGGCACGCCCTTCCCCTTCGGTACCGGGGAAGCATCGGCGAAGGCGGCCTTTCGGTACGCAAGGGGGAACCTGCCATGACGCTCATCCGCCCGCATCGCGTGGCGCCGCATTGACGAGCATGCGCGACAGCAAATTGCCCATCATCCGAAGCTCGTCGTCGTTCGCAAAGGCGCGCCACCCGCGCTGGATCTCGGATTGAACGTCGCGCCACGCAGCCGCGATCCGGCGCCCGTCGCACGTGAGCGACACGTGGACGATACGTCGGTCATCCTCGTTCTGCATTCGCGTCACGAGATACAGCGCCGCCAGCCGGTCCACCAGGCGCGTCACCGCACTGCTGGCAATGCCGCAGGTATCGGACAGTTCGCCGACCGTCAACAGTTTCCCGCAATCGAGCACATGCAAGAGCGACGCCTGCGACGTCGTCACGCCGAGCACCCGCTCGACATGTCGGTCGACGCACCTGGACTGCACCGATTCGGCAACCGACAGCAGGTGCGCGATGGACAGACCCCGGCCGCTCATTTTAAGTTGTCCGGAGTCCGAACCAGACATTCCACGCCCCCCTTCACGGCATCCTTCTTTCGCGATTGCAAGCTCTTACGGGTCGGGATTCACGACAACACGCGCGGAACCCCGCGCAGCACCGTTCACCGGCCCCCTGGCGCATTCATCCTTGAATCAGCGTCCGGACGACTTCGGTAACTTCAGCCATGTCGGGATTGCGACGCCCGGGCCGCGTCAACTCCCGATGCAGCAATCCGCTCAACGTCGCGTGAACCACGCTGGCGATCACCGCCGGTTCATGTTCGCTCGCCAACTGTCCAGCCGATTTCGCACGACGCAACCATGCATCGATGCGCTGTTCCGCCGCGTACGCAGCCTGGCAAACCCGTTCGCAGAAAGCCGCCGTTTCCTTCGCGTTTTCGCATCGCGTGTACGACAGCGTGTACAGCCGGCGGGACAGTTTCGAACGTGTCGCCATCCGCCAGCACGCACCGAGTGCATCGATCAGCGCGTCGAGCTCATGCTCGGCATCGAGTCGCGAGGCAATCAGGAAAGGATCCAGCGGGATCGCCGCATCGGCGAAGATGGCATCGAGCACCTCGAGCTTGTTCTCGAAGTGCCAGTACACGGCGCCGCGCGTGACGCCGGCCCGGCGGGCGATTTCCTCGAGCGACGCATGCGCGAAGCCACGGTCGAAGAACACGCCCTGTGCCGACTCGACGATGATGGCCCGTGTCGCCTGTGCCTGTTCACGGGTTCGTTTCACCATAACGTTTCCGAACGTCCATCCGGGTCGGGATGGCTCGCCTGTTACATCGCAGCGGCCCGGCAAGGGCATGCGATTGCGTGCCCCGGGTGTCGGGGCACGCATCCCGAATCACCGAACGGGCCGGGCCCGTTACGGTGTCCTGCTTCACGTCAGCGCACGAGTCAACCCGGCGGATGCGCAGCTTGCCCGGTCGGCACGTCGGCTTTCACGGTCCGGTCCTGCCAGCCGCCGCCCAATGCGCGGTAGAGGTCGACCGTGTTCGTCATCCGCGCCAGCCGAACCTTCACCAGATTCTGCCGCGCGTCGTACAGCGACCGCTGGTTGACGAGCACGTTCACGTAGCCGTCGACACCCTCGCGATAGCGTACGTCGGATAACCGGTACGCCGACTGGCTCGCATCCACCAGCAGGCGCTGGGCCGTTTCCTGCTGGCCCCAGGTCGCCCGCCCGTCGAGCGCATCGGACACTTCGCGAAACGCCGTCTGGACCGCCTTCTGGTACGTCGCGACTTCGATGTCGCGATTGACCTTCGAGACGGCCAGGTTCGCGCTGTTGCGCCCGTAGTCGAAGATCGGCACGCTGATCGTCGGCCCGAACGACCACGCCGCGCTGCCGGGATCGAACAGGTTGCGCAACGACGCACTGGCCGTGCCGCCGCTGGCCGTCAGCGAAATGCTCGGGAAGAACGCCGCGCGGGCGGCGCCGATGTTCGCGTTGGCCGCCATCAACTGATGCTCGGCCGCCATGATGTCCGGCCGCCGCGCGAGGAGATCCGACGGGAGCCCGGCCGGCAGATCCTCGTCGAGCCGAACCGTCGCCAGCGATTCGCGCGACAGCAGCGCATCGTCGAGCGGCGCGCCGACCAGCAGCGTCAGCGCATTGATGTCGGTCCGCACCTGCCGGTCGTACTGCGCGAGATTCGCTTCCGCGGCACGGACGGTCGTCTCTGCCTGACGCAGATCGAGCAGCGACGACGTGCCGTTCCGGTACCCCGATTCGACGATCTTCAGCGACGCGCGCTGGCTGGCGAGCGTATCGGCCGTCAGCGACTTGATGTCCTGGTCGGCCTGCAGCGTCAGCCACGCGGTGGCCACCTCGGCGATCAGGCTGATCTGGGTGGCCTTGCGTGTGGCCTCGGTCGCGAGATACGTCTGCATCGCCTGCTCCGTCAGGCTGCGGATCTTGCCGAACAGGTCCAGCTCGTACGACGCGACACCCCCGACGTTGTAGGACCGCGTGACACCCGCCTGCCCCGTCGTCGACAGGTCCGACGGCAGCCGCTGGATCGACCCGGACGCACTGGCCGACAACGTCGGCAGCAGGTCCGCCCGCTGGATCCGGTACTGCGCGCGCGCCGCTTCGATGTTCAGCACGGCCACGCGCAGGTCGCGGTTGTTTTCCAGCGCCATGCCGATCAGCGTCTGCAGGTGCGGGTCGGTGTAGAAGTCGCGCCAGCCGACTTCCGCGGCCGACGGCTGGCCGGCGGTGTCCTGCGCGGCCGTCGCGTACTGCGCGGCGACCGACGGGTCGGGACGATGATAGGTTGGGATCATCGTGCAGCTCGCCATCAGCAGCGCCGCGGGCAATACCGCAAGTTTCAGGATCTTCATGCGGTCACCTCGTCAACCTTGTCGATGTCGTCGGCCTTGTCGGCCTTGCCTGTCTTGCCGCGCGAGAACAGGCCCGTCACCAGCACATAGAACAACGGCACGTAGAACACAGCCAGGAACGTCGCGGTCATCATCCCGCCGACCACGCCCGTGCCGACCGAATGCTGGCTACCCGAGCCGGCGCCGTTCGAGATCGCGAGCGGCAGCACGCCGAGCACGAACGCCATCGACGTCATGATGATCGGGCGCAGCCGCAGCCGTGCCGCCTGAGTAGCCGCCTGCATCAACGACATGCCTTCTTTTTCGTACAGCTCTTTCGCGAACTCGACGATCAGGATCGCGTTCTTCGCCGACAGGCCGACCGTCGTCAGCAGGCCCACCTGGAAGAACACGTCGTTCGTCAGGCCGCGTGCCAGCGTGGCGACCACGGCGCCGATCACGCCGAGCGGCACGACCATCAGCACCGAGAACGGCACCGACCAGCTCTCGTACAGCGCAGCAAGACAGAGGAACACGATCAGGATCGACAGCGCATAGAGCGCCGGCGCCTGCGAGCCCGACAGCTGTTCCTCATAGGACAGCCCCGTGACCGCCAGCCCGAATCCGTTCGGCAGCTGCGCCGCGATCTTCTCGATCTCCTGCATCGCTTCGCCCGAGCTGTGGCCGGCTTTCGGCTGGCCCTGCAGTTCGACGGCCGGAATGCCGTTGTAACGCTCGAGCTTCGGCGAACCATATTCCCAGTGCCCCGACGCCACCGCCGAGAACGGCACCATCTGGCCGTTGCTGTTGCGCAGATACCATTTGTACAGATCCTCCGGACCCACGCGCGCATCCGGCACGCCCTGGACGTACACCTTCTTCACCCGGCCGCGATCGACGAAGTCGTTCACGTACTGGGAACCCCAGGCGGCGGTCATCGTATCGTTGATGTCGGCGATGCTGACCTGCAGCGCACGCGCCTTCTCATCGTCGATATCGATGTGGAACTGCGGCTCGTCGTTCATGCCGTTCGGGCGGACGTTGGCCAGCAGCGGATTCTCGTGCGCAAGCTTCAGGAACTGGTCGCGCGCCGCCATCAGCGCGTCGTGGCCCTGACCGTTACGATCCTGGAGATACACGTCGAAGCCCTGCGAGTTACCCATTTCCATGATCGCCGGCGGCACGATCGGAATCACGATGCCGTCCTTGATCTTCGAAAACGCCCCACCGGCACGCTGTGCAAGCCCGAACACACTGGGGTCGCTACCCTTGCGCTTGTCCCACGGCTTGAGCGCGACGAAGGCCAGCGCCGAGTTCTGCCCGCGCCCCGCGAAGTTGAAGCCGTTCACGGTATAGACCGATTCGACGACATCCGCCTCGTCCTTCAACAGGTAGTCACGCACCTTCGCCAACGCTTCCTCGGTCCGTTCTGCCGATGCATTGCCCGGCATCTGGAGCTGAACGAACAGCGTCCCCTGGTCTTCGTCCGGCAGGAAAGCCGTCGGAATGCGTGTGAACAGGAAGCCCATGCCGACCACGATCAGCAGGTAGATGACGATATAGCGCCCCTTCTTGCGCAGGATCGCCGCGACTGCCCCTTCGTAGCGGTCGGTACCACGGTCGAAGGTTCGGTTGAACCACCCGAAGAAACCCTTCTTCACATGATGATCGGCATCGCCCGGCTTGAGCATCGTCGCGCACAACGCGGGCGTGAACACCAGTGCAACCAGCACCGACAGCGCCATCGCCGACACGATCGTGATCGAGAACTGGCGATAGATCACGCCCGTCGATCCACCGAAGAACGCCATCGGCAGGAACACGGCCGACAGCACCATCGCGATACCGACCAGCGCGCCCTGGATCTGCCCCATCGACTTGCTGGTCGCTTCCCGCGCGCTCAGCCCTTCCTCGGTCATCACGCGCTCGACGTTCTCCACCACGACGATCGCATCGTCGACCAGCAGGCCGATCGCCAGCACCATGCCGAACATGGTGAGCGTGTTGATCGTGAAGCCGAACGCGGAGAGCACGCCGAACGTGCCCAGCAGCACGACCGGAACGGCCAGCGTCGGAATCAGCGTCGCGCGGATGTTCTGCAGGAACAGGTACATCACCAGGAACACGAGGATGATGCCTTCGATCAGCGTCTTGACCACTTCGTGAATCGACGCGTGAACGACCGGCGACGTGTCGTACGGAATGACGATCTTCACGCCCGGCGGCAACAGCGCTTCCTGTTCCTTGAGCAGTTTCTTGACCGATTCCACCGTCTGGAGCAGGTTCGCGCCGGTCGCCAGACGCAGTGCGATACCGGCCGACGGCTTGCCGTTGTACATACTCGAGATCGAGTAGTTCTCCGGCCCGAGGCTCACGGTCGCGACGTCGCCGAGCTTGACCTGCGAACCGTCGGCATTCACCTTGAGCAGGATCTGCTTGAACTCGTCGGCGGTACGCAGGCGCACCTTCCCGATCACCGTCGCGCTCAGTTCCACGCCGCGCCGCGTCGGCAGCCCGCCGAGCTGGCCCGACGACACCTGGACGTTCTGCGACCGGATCGCGTTCGTGACGTCGAGCGGCGTGAGCGAATAGCTGTCGAGCTTCGCCGGGTCGAGCCAGATCCGCATCCCGTACTGCGAACCCATCAGCAGGTAGTCGCCCACCCCTTTCGTTCGCAGGATCGGATCCTGGAGGTTCGACGCCAGATAGTTGCCGAGGTCGCCGCTCGACATCTTCCCGTCTTCGGAGACGAGCGCCGCGACCATCATGAAGTTGATCTGGTACTTGACGACGCGAATCCCCTGCTGCTGCACTTCCTGGGGCAGAAGCGGCGTCGCGAGCGACAGCTTGTTCTGCACCTGGACCTGCGCGATATCGGGGTTGGTGCCCTGGTCGAACGTCGCGACGATCGTCATGCTGCCGTCGGCGTTACTTTCCGACGACATGTAACGCAGCCCGTCGAGGCCGTTGAGCTGCTGCTCGATCGGCTGGACGACCGTGTCCTGAACCGTCTGCGCGGACGCGCCCGGGTAGATGACCGTGATCGACACCGCGGGCGCCGCGATGTTCGGATACTGGTTGATCGGTAGCGAACGAATCGCCAGATAACCGGCCAGCATGATGACGATGGCGATGACCCACGCAAAGATGGGGCGCCTGATGAAGAACTGTGACATGCGCGCTCCGACTAGCTGCCGTTTGCCGTGGACGGCGCGGCAATGCGCGCGTCACCCAGGTCGACATGGACGTTCGTCGCGGGCACCGCGACGACCTTCATGCCGACCTGCAGTTTCTGCACGCCTTCGGTCACCACGCGTTCGCCCGCATTCAGCCCGGTGCGGACGAGCCACGTATTGCCGACTGTCCGGTCCACCGCGAGCTGCTTCAGTTGCACCTTGCCGTCGGCACCGACGACCCAGGCCACCGGCGTGCCCGTCGTATCGCGCGTGATGCCCTGCTGCGGCACCAGGATCGCGTCCCGCTTGACGCCCTCGTCGAGCTTCGTGCGCACGAACATGCCCGGCAGGATCTGGTGATCCGGATTCGGGAACTGGGCACGCAACGTCACCGAGCCCGTGCCTTCGTCGACACTGACTTCGGAGAACTTCAGCGTGCCGCCGTGCGCATACGACGTGCCGTCCTCGAGCAACAGCCCGACACTGGCCGCCCCTGCGCTGACCGTCTGCAACTGGCCGTCGGCGAGTTCCTTGCGCAGGCGCAGCATGTCGGACGACGACTGCGTCACGTCAACGTAAATGGGATCGAGCTGCGTGATGACGGCCATCGACTGCGCCTGGCCGTTCGTGACCAGTGCGCCTTCCGTCACGAGCGAGCGGCCGATGCGCCCGGCGATCGGCGCGTAGACCTTCGTGTAGTCCAGATTGACCTTCGCGGTATCGAGATCGGCCTGCGCCTGGCGGTACGAGGACACCGAGTCGTCGTACTGCTGGCGGCTCACCGCGTTGTCGGCAAGCAATTTTTCATTGCGCTCGGCGAGATGCTGCGCCGATACCAGCGCGGCACGCGCCTTTTCGTACGCGGCCTTGTACGGCGCATCGTCGATCTGGTAAAGCTGCTGCCCCTGCTTGACATCCTCGCCTTCGACGAAGAGCCGCCGCTTGATCAGGCCGTTGACCTGCGGGCGCACCTCGGCGACACGCCACGAATTCGCGCGACCCGGCAACAACGACTTGAGCGTGATCTCCTGCGGCTGCAGCGTGACCACGCCGACCTCGGGGACGGCCGCCACCGCGGCTTCCTTCTTCTGGCATCCGGCGACGGCCATCGACCCGACCACGACACACGTCGCAAGCAACGCGCTTCTCTTGGGAATGATCATCCGGTACATACAACATCCCTCACTGTTCGTTTCATGTTTCTCACTCTCAACGTTGCGAATCCGGCCGCCACCGGGGAAGCCCCTCGGCGCGCCGGGCTGAACGACAAGTCCGGTTCGTCCATCCATATGGACGCCTGCGTGACGCATCCGCCATCGCGACGCGCATACGATCCGCCGCACGCAGCCTCGAATCGGCAACGGGCACCGGATTCGACGATTTCTGCGCGCAGCATGACTCCCACCCATTAAGTAGGTGTACTGATCTATAAGAAAGGACGTTAACGGTCCAGAACATCCCGCCCGTTAACGCACGACCCGACGCAACGAATCACCGCGTCCGAATGACGCGGGCGATGCGACGGGACATCCACCCGACGGAGTAGGCATGCAGCCCGGGTTGCCGGGCGCCTGTCGTGCCGGGGCGGAAGCAAAGCGCGCTGCGCGCTATCCGTCCCCGATGGCCGGAATCCTCATGGTCGAATTTTATTCATCACTTGTTGATTTAATGCGATGGTAGGGCATCCGTCGCGACGCTGTCAACCGTTCGATCGTCACGCCACGCGGCATGACGGCACGCTCGAGGCAGCGCGAAGCCAGGCGCCAGCGGCGCTCACACGGCAGAACGGGTAGCAGATAGAAGTGCCACTCAGATCGGGGCAACGAGGCGCCAGGTGCACCGGCAGGCGACGGATTTCAGCGATTGCACCGCCCGGACGGAGGGTCGGCGTCAAACCTGGCGAGCATGCCGACAGCGCGACCACCGGCCCTTGACGCCGGCTCGATCGACGCGCTCAGACGTCGTGGCGTACATGACGACGGGAAGCAGGTCGCGGGCACGCTTCACGCATGACCATTTTTGCGATATCATTTTATTCAACACGCGTTGAATAACGTCGACAAACGACGCCGACGACCGTTCCCATGCACATGCCGAGCCCGTCGATTGCCGGGCACGACTTGTCCGGGATGGAAACGACGCGTGAACCCGGAAACCGAAATGGACAAACTTCAATCGATGCGGTCGTTCGTACAGGTCGTGAACGACGGGAGCTTTATCCGTGCGGCCACCAACCTCGGCATCTCTCAAATGATGATCAGCCGTCGCGTCAACTGGCTCGAGGAACAACTGGAAAAGCGCCTGCTCGTCCGCAAAACGAGAAGTGTGTCCCTCACGGATTTCGGGCGGATGTATTACACGCGTGTCAGCGACATTCTGGCGAAGCTCGACGAAGTCGAGCACGCGGTATCGGTGCCCACGCTAACGCCGTCCGGAACCCTGCGCGTGGCGGTCTCCGTCGGCCTTTCGCTGCGGCACCTGTCGTCGTGCCTGCGAGACTATTGCGATTCGTACCCGGAAGTGGTTCCCGTTCCCGTGCTGGTCGATCGCCCGGTCGATCTGGTCGCAGACGGATACGATGCCGGCATCGTCGACCTGTCGTCGTTGTCATGCACGAGCCTCGTCGCACGAGCGGTCTTCAGCTCGCCGCTCATCGCGTGCGCATCACCCGACTATCTTCAGCGGCGCGGCGAGCCGACGCGCCCGGAGGCGTTGGCCGAGCACGCGTATCTCGCGATCTCGGGCCCCCAGCGCGGCAAATCCGAGCTTCAACTGGACAGTGCCGACGGCACCGTGACGATCACGTGCCATCCGGCCGTCGTGGCCAACAATATCGATTTTCTGATGCAGATGGTCCTGTCAGGTGCAGGCATCGCGTTGATCCATCCCGCACTGGTTGAGCGGGAACTCGAAAAAGGCACGCTGAAGCGAGTCCTCCCGGATTACTGGGCGCCCGCGCCCACGTTCGGCATCGTCTACCCGAGCCGTCGCCACTTGCCGGCCAAGGTGCGAACCTTCATCGACCATCTGCTGGCGACGTTCGACGAATCGGCGGCCACACCGCACGCCCCTGCACCGGCTCGATGCCACGCCATCGCGGTTGGCGCGTGACAGCCCCTGCCCGCGCTGCGTCATGCGCCGCGCTCCGTGACTTCCGTGCGTCACATGCCGCCGAGACCTTGCGCCCCGCTCGGCACCGCTACCGCACTATCGCAGCAGCCCCATTACGATATCCAGGACGCCTTGCTTGAATTTCTCAGGGTGGTCGGGCAGCGTTGAAAACTTCGCGAACACGTGGCCATAGGAGATCGTATTGCTGATCGCATTCACGATCATCGCGTGCATCAGCTCGGGATCGTGAGACTTCATCTTTCCGGCTTCGATTGCATCCGCGAGAAGCGGAATGAACGCGTCACGATAAGGGCCGAGCAACCGCTCCACGAGCACGTTCAAGCGCTCGCCGTGCTCCGTCGTGGCGGTCGAGAAGAACATGCCGATATCCGGGTTGGCGAACACGTTGTCGATGAACAGTGTCAATGCCTGCCTGATCCGTTCGATCGGCGACATCCGGCTGTTGCGCAACTGGGTCGTCATCTCGATCAACTCCGCCAGCTGCGCGGCCAGCTGGTCGACGACCGCGATCCACAGCCCTTCTTTCGATCCGAAATGATGGGCCATCAATGCAGGATCGACGCCCGCGAGACCAGCAATCTCTCGTACGCTGGTTGCAGCGTAGCCCTGCTTGGCGAACCGCTGCCGCGCACATCGCAGCAGCGAATCGAATCCCACGTGCGACGTGCCGGACAGGCGGCCTCGGGTACGTTTGGCGGCAGGCTGGCGCTTGGCCGAAGTATCGGAGCTGGACATGCAGGCGTGACATCGAGGGCGGAAAGAGGTCGAAGTATACCAAGCGCATGGTGCCCGCCCCGGGCCGTTACCGTCCAAACGCGCCGCAATCGTTCACCCCGACCTACCCGCCACGCCAACACCCGCCGTTCAGAAGAAATGCCGGATACCGATATCGGCACCAACGGTCGTCCCCTGAACACCGTACAGCGCCCCGTCTGCCGAGATGCCGGTATTCATCGTGCCGTGGTTGTTCACGACAGCGACTTGCGCATAGAGCGCCGTGCGTTTCGACAGGTTGTAGGTGGCCCCGGCAGCACCCATGATCGAATGATTCGCCGTGTGATTCCGGTCACTGGTGAAATAGATGCCTCCGTTGAGATTCAACTGCGGTGTCACGTAGCTGTCCAGGCCCGCGCTGTAAACGTTGGAATCGTACGAGTGCGCCACCTTGTAGTTGACGAACTGCGCCTTCGCCGTGACGACGCCGAAATTGTAGGTTGCGCCGATCGCGCGCCCCCAGAATTCGACCGTTGTCGGGATCGGCGTCGACACGGTGCCGCCACTGTTGCCGGAATAGACTCCCGCGCTGATCAGGAGATTGCCGACCGTGTACTTCAGACTCGCCGAATACTGACGGCCCGCCTGGAAATTGCCGGCGGCGCCCCCCAGTGCCAGCATCGCCTTGCCCTGCAAGCCGGCAATGGTCGGGCTGGTGTACGACACGGCATTCGAGTTGAATGCGCCCGTGCCGGTCACGGTATCCGCATAGATGATCAGTCCGCTGCCCAGTTGCGAAAACCCGCGCGGGTCGGTATCGAGCAAGGACAGAAAGAACGGTGAAAACTGCAGGCCGATCGCCACCTTGCCGAACTGATTTTCCAGTGCGACATAGGCCTGGCGCCCGAACAGGTTCCCGTTCGAGTCGTCGAAGCCGCCGTTCCTCATGTTGATACCGCTCTCCAGCTTGAATGACGCCTTCATGCCGCCGCCCAGATCTTCCGTGCCGGTCAGGCCGAACTGCGACGGCAGGGAACCACTGTCTACCGCGGAGAACTGGTGCCCCAGGTTTTGACCGTTTGCACCCGCCGTCTTGCTCGTGTACAGCAAACCTGTGTCGACAATGCCGTAAAGCGTGATGTTGCTCTGGGCGTGAGCCACGCCGCCCATCAGCGAACCTGCCACCGCGATCGCCGCTCCCTTTCGGGCGACTTTCCATCCACCTTCCATGTCTCTCTCCTGTCTTTCCTGATGAGTTGGCACACGCAGTAATCGTCTTTATTAAATGGATTCCTAATCAAAACATGGAATTCTCTAACCTCCGCCCCGTCGCTTTCACTTTTTTAAAATAGGATGACGAATCAATTGGATTGAACTGATCTCTCGACGCGCCTGCGGACACCCGGAAATCCTTCTTTCAATCCAATCATGGATTGCAGCGGCGATCGTCCGCTGCTGCCCGATGAATCGGGTGCGGCAAACGCTGCCGATGCAATGCGTCCGGGGCAGGCCGTGGCGCGCCGACGCCGCAAGCGTTCTTGCTACACGGCGACGGCGCGCGTCGCCACGGTCAAAGCTTCATCATCCCGCCATCGACCGAAACGGTCTGTCCGGTGACGAATGCCGCGTCTTCGCTCGTCAGGAAAACGATCGGGCCGGCGATGTCCTGCGGCACCGCAAAGCGCTTGATGGCCTGCTGGTTCCACACGGCATCGATGATGTCGCGCGGCATTCCACTCGTTCCCGGCGTGTCCGTGATGGCCGGTGCGACGGCGTTCACGGTAATGCCGCGATCCGCAAGCTCGTTGGCCAGCCCCCGGGTCAGGCCGATCACACCCATCTTGCTCGCCATGTAATGGCTGAGCCCGGCAAGGTTCGTCGCGATCGAGTTGGATGCAATGTTGACGATGCGCCCCCAATGATTCTCGGCCATCAGCGGCGCAAACGTGCGGGCCCCGAGGAACGGGCCCTCGAGGTTGACCTTCAGCACCCGACGGAAGAGATCGGGATCGAGATCGTCGATCGTCGCGAACGGATAGATTGCCGCGTTGTTCACCAGGATGTCGGCGCGCCCGAATCGTTGACGCACTTCGTCCCGCACGCGGGCCCAGTCCTGCTCCGACGACACATCGCCTTGCATGCTCGTTGCCGTTCCACCCAAGGCAGCGATATGCCCCAACGTCTCGCCGCAATCTTCGAGATCGAAGAGCACAAGCTGCGCACCATGCGCCGCAAGCTTCTCGGCAACCGCCTGTCCGATCCCTTTGCTGGCACCCGTCACGATTGCCACACGTCCTTCACGCGTATTCACGTCTCTGTCTCCTTTCGTATTGTCTCGTCGGAACAAGGGCTTTCCGCAACACAAACGATCCGCCCGCATTCCGTCGTTGCGGTATCGCGTCATGCGAGCGCAACTTGCGATCCGCTTGACACGACCAATCCCTGCCCGCGCCTGCTTCGCATGTCCAATGTCGCTGCAGCCGCCTCTATCGATCCATCATCCGTCAGTCAATCGCATTCCTAAACGCATCAGGCTCAATCAGATCATTCGTGAGCAGAAAACCAAACGAAACATCCGGCCATCGGCAGTTCGACAGATTGCCATCCGTCGATGCCCCGTTGTTCGGATCGTCTACGCATGATGCGATGCGCGACTAAAAATCCGGACAGGCGCCGCCGCTGGGCTCCAAACCGCCACCGCCCCTGCTCATTGCCACGTGTTTCGACGTCTGATTCAAGCCGTCGAGCGCTGTCACAAACATAAACTGATAAATACCTCAGTTATGATTTAACGATCACAATTGATTCGCGTCAAATGGGGTTTTCCCCCGGCGCATGCGATCTGTGTTCCTGTAGCCGGCCTTGCCGCCGGAAGAACCCGTTCGTGAGCTTGAAGGCACGCGGGCACAGCGCGCTGATGAAACCCGCGTCGGAGCACGCCCGCTCGCCACACAAAATGCAACGCCCGACAGGTATCCCTGCCGGGCGTCTGCGTCAGCGCGATGGCGTAATCAACGATCGGAGCGTGCGTCGCCGCCGCTTCCTCGTCGACGCGCCCCTTCGCTGCCGATGAATCGTCGGCACGTCGCCCCGTACCGGCGTGACGCGTCAACGCACCCGCTCAACGCCCCGCTTCGCTCATCGTCGGCTCGGCATGCGCGCGTTCGTGCTCGGCCGACTTCAGCAGATCGAGCGCGACGTCGACGATCATGTCCTCCTGCCCGCCCACCATCTTCCGGCGGCCGAGCTCGACGAGGATATCGACGGTCTTCAGGCCGTATTTGTCCGCTGCGCGTTCGGCATGGCGCAGGAAGCTCGAATACACGCCCGCGTAGCCCAGCGCGAGCGTCTCGCGGTCGACACGTACGGGCCGGTCCTGCAGCGGACGCACGATGTCGTCGGCCGCATCCATCAGGCCATACAGATCGCAGCCGTGATTCCATCCCTGGCGCTCGGCAGCCGCGATGAACACCTCGAGCGGCGCATTGCCCGCGCCCGCGCCCATCCCGGCGAGACTCGCGTCGATGCGGTCGCATCCCTCCTCGACCGCCACCAGCGAGTTCGCGACGCCCAGGCTCAGATTGTGGTGCGCATGCATGCCCGTCTGCGTCTCGGGCTTCAACGCATCCTTGAACCAACGGAAGCGGTCGCGGATATCGTTCATGCCGAGGGCGCCGCCGGAATCGACGACATACACGCAGGTCGCGCCGTAGCTCTCCATCAGCTTTGCCTGTTCCGCGAGCTTCTGTGGCGTCGTCATGTGGCTCATCATCAGGAAGCCGACCGGATCCATGCCGATCTCGCGTGCGTATTCCAGATGCTGTCGCGAAACGTCCGCTTCGGTACAGTGCGTCGCCACGCGCACGACACGCGCGCCGGCGTCGTACGCGTTGCGCAGATCGTGGATCGTCCCGATGCCGGGAATCAGCAGCGTGGCGATTTTCGCGTGCTTCACGCTCGCTGCCGCGGCTTCGATCCATTCGACGTCGGAGTGCGCGCCGAAACCGTAGTTGAAACTCGAGCCCTCGATGCCGTCGCCGTGCGCGACTTCGATGCTGTCGACCCCCGCGCGATCCAGCGCGGCCGCGATCGCCTTCACGTTCGCGATGCTGTACTGATGGCGGATCGCGTGGCTTCCGTCGCGCAAGGTCACATCGGAAATATAGAGCTTCCTGCGTGCATCGTTCATCACACTGCCTCCTTGTGCCCGCGCGCGATGCCCGCGGCCATTCTTCTGCGCGCCATCATGTCGCCGCACGCGAGGGCGGCCGAAGTCATGATGTCGAGGTTGCCGGCATACGACGGCAGGTAATGCGCCGCGCCCTCGACCTCGAGGAACACCGACGTCTTCAATCCATGCTTCAGCCCGACGCCCGGCACGTTGAGCGGCTTGTCGGCCGGGATCACGTCGAACTGGACCTTCTGCTTGAGTCGATAGCCCGGCACATACGCCTGCACGCTCGCCACCATCTGCGCAATGCTGTCCTCGATCTTGCCCTGATCGGCAGGATCGGACAGCGCAAACACCGTGTCGCGCATGATCAGCGGCGGCTCGGCAGGATTCAGGATGATGATCGCCTTGCCGCGCGACGCGCCGCCAAGCTGCTCGATCGCCTTGCGCGTCGTCTCGGTAAACTCGTCGATGTTCGCGCGCGTGCCGGGCCCGGCCGACTTGCTCGAGATCGACGCGACGATTTCCGCGTAATGCACCTTCGTCACGCGCGATATCGCGGCGACCATCGGGATCGTGGCCTGGCCGCCGCACGTCACCATGTTCATGTTCGGCGCATTTTCCGATTCCAGATTGATGGCCGGAATCACGTACGGGCCGATCGCCGCCGGCGTCAGGTCGATCACTTGCACGCCATGCGCCTGCAGCACGTCGTTATGCCGCTTGTGCGCGCCTGCCGACGTCGCGTCGAACACGATGTCGATATCCTTGAACACGTCGAGCGCCAGCAACCCGTCGATACCATCCGACGATATCGCGACACCCATGCGCTGCGCGCGCGCGAGGCCGTCCGACTTCGGATCGACGCCGATCATCGCGCCCATTTCGATGTGCGTGCCGTGACGCATCACCTTGATCATCAGGTCCGTGCCGATGTTTCCCGGCCCGATGATCGCCACTTTCGCTTTTGACTTCACCGTCCACTCCGATCATTCAAACTCGTTTCATTCGCCATGCCGCATCCGGTTTGCCCGAACGCGCCGGCTCCCGGCATGTCATGCCTCGGTGTCGTCGAAACTCGCGCGCACCGCGCCCAGCCCCTGGATCTGCGCTTCGAACACGTCTCCCGGCCGGACGCTCACCATCGGCCCCAGCGCGCCGGACAACACGACATCGCCTGCCCGCAGTGGAACGCCACGCGCCGACATCGTCCTGGCCAGCCAGACCAGCGCATTGACCGGGTGCCCCATGCATGCCGCCCCGACGCCGAGCGAGACGACTTCTCCGCGCCGCTCCGTCACCATGCCGCACAGCCGGAGATCCACGTCCGTCAGCTTGACCGGGCGATTCCCCAGCACGAACGCGGACGACGATGCGTTGTCGGCGATCGTGTCGACGATGCCGATTTCCCAGTTCCGGATTCGGCTGCCGACGATCTCGAGGGCAGGCAGCACGTAGTCGATCGCGTTCAACAGGTCGAGATGCCCCGGGTTGTCGGACTCGATGTCCCGCCCGATCACAAACGCGACCTCCGCCTCGATCTTCGGCTGGCTCAATGCGCTCCACGGCACCGTTTCATGGTCGCCGTAGGCCATGTCATCGAGCAGCACGCCGAAATCGGGCTGATCGACGCCCAGCTGCTTCTGCACCGCCGCCGACGTCAGGCCGATCTTGCAGCCGACCCGCCGGCTGCCCGCGTCGATACGCCGTTGAATATTCAGCTGCTGTATCGCATACGCATCGTCGATGCTCAGCGCTGCGTTTGTCCGGTGCAGCGGCTCGATAAAGTCGCCGGTGCTTTCGGCGCGACGGAGCCGGTCCGCCATGTGTTGAATCTGATCCACATTCATTTGAAAAGCCCCTCGATGGAACGGCAGGCGCGTATCGCCCGCCTGCCGTGTGTGCGGCCTCATCGCCGCACGTGCGTCGACTACTTCGCTTGCGCGAGGAATCCGCTGACGATGCGGTAGGTCTCGACGCGCTTCTCGACCTGCGGAATGTGTCCGCAATCGTCGACGATCTCGACTTCGCTGTCGGCGATCAGGCGCTGGAACTCCGCCGCATAGCCGGACGACACGAGCTGGTCGTCGCGGCCCCAGATGATCTTGGTCGGAATCTGGATCCGGTGCAGCCGTTTCGCGAGGCCACGATCCGGAATCGGCCACACGAAGGAGCCGGTGCAGCCCAGCGTCCAGACCCGCGCCGCCAGCGTCTTCACGAAAGATTCCTGATCGGTTGGCATTGCAAGAAAAGCGCGTGCGGCTTCGCTGTCCGGATCCGCAAAGAGCAGCGACGGCATCCGCTCGGCGGGCACCGAATTCCAGTGCACGACCGGCATGTCGTCCCGCCACAGGCCGATCGGGTCCAGCAGCACGGCCCGGCTGAACAGCGCGGGGAACGTTGACGCGAGCTCCGCGGCCAGCATACCGCCGAAGCTCTGCCCGATGACGATCGGCCGTTCGATGCCGAGCTGGCGGATCGCCTCTTCGTAAGCCAGCACGATGTCGTGAAGATCGTCGAACTGCCGTACCGCGTATGGATCGTCCGCACTGGTTCCCGGAAATTCGATCGCGAAAATCCGATGCGTGCCAGCCAGGTCCATCAGGAAGTCGTCGATCACGAGGCCGGCCGCCGGATGCAGATAGACGACATCCGCGCCCGTGCCGAAAACCTTGACCCGAAGGGTGACTTTGCCGCCCCACACCGGCACCTTGCGCTCCTCGAGCGCAACGCTGACGCCAGCCTGGTTCGGGGATTCGATCGTATCGGTGTTCATGCCTGTGCCTCCGCGAGTTGTTGTTGGCGAGCATCGAGCGGTACGCCGCCCAGCCGCTCCGGCCACCAGTGATGCTGATGCCCCTTGTCGCTCCACAGCTTCTTGAGGTCCGGCATCACGTATTTGGTAAACATGTCGATGTTGTATTGCGCGAGCTCCTTCGGCATCGAGCCGAACTGCAGCATCGCGTGCAGGTTGCCGATGCCGAATTCGCGCGCATATTCGACCAGCTGCTCCCGCACCGTGCTGATCCCGCCGGCGACGACCGCGCCCGATTCGAGGAGATCCCGGTAGGTGGCCGTTTTCATCCGGTCATACATGCCGAAATCCTTCGGATCGCGGAAGATGAATTCGAGCCCACGGATATCGATGCCGCCCGGCAGTGCCAGCCGGTGCATCCCGATGCCACCGAGCGCCTTGCGGAAGAAGTATTCGGCATGCCGTGCGTAAAGCCGTTCGGCTTCCGCATCCGTTTCGGCGACGGCGATCGACTGCATGAAGCCGATCCGGTACGGATTCGGCGCCTTGCCCGCTTCCTGTTCGATCTCGCGGAACCGGTCGAAGATGCGCTTGCCGGTCGCTTTCGCGCCGAACCAGCCGAAATAGTTGAACCCGTAGTCGCGATCGACGATGAACTTCATCGTGTTCGGGTTGCCGATCGCCGTGATCCAGACGGGCGGATGCGGCGCGTTCTGGATCGGGCGCGGCCAGATGTTCACGTCCGGGTGCTGGGAGAACTTGCCGTTCCACGCGAACGGCTTCGGCGCCTGCCACGCCTTCAGGATGAGCTCGAGGTTTTCATCGAAACGCGCGCGTGTCTGCAGCGGCGACACGCCGTTGTTCACGTTCGCGTCGTATGCGAGGCCGATCGGGAAGCCGCAGATGAGACGACCGCCGGACATGCAGTCGAGCATCGCCTGCTCTTCGGCCACCCGCAGCGGCTCCAGCGTCTTGCCGAGCGAGCGGCCGATCGGATAGATCGCGGTCTCGATGCCTTCGACCTCGGTCATGTAGGCCAGCACGGCCTCGAACAGATCCGGGTTCGGCATCATGTCGTAGGAGCTTTGCCCATGCTCGGTGATCGCGAGCCCGTCGAAACCGGCGCGCGCCGCATACATCATCTCGTCGAGTGCATCGCGAAAGGCGCCCCGGATGCCTTGCGGCGTCGTGAGCCCATAGGGTGTCGTGACGACCGATTCGTGCTTCGTTTCGAAATCGGCCGGCAAGTCCCGATACGGAACCTGTTGGAAGTAGTTGATCTTCATGTGTCACCTCTCATGTTTGCCTGGTGAGGCGTTTTTTGCCGAAACCTTCAAGCTGCCGCGCGCAAGCGTCACGACGTCAGGAAATTCCGGACCAGTTGATTGAACTTCGCGGCTTTCTCGATCTGCACCCAATGCCCGCAGTCGGAGAACATGTGAAGCTCCGCATGCGGAATCAGCTGGAACAGCCGCTCACTGGTGCGGGTCGGAATGACCTTGTCTTCCCGTCCATGCACGATCAGCGTCGGCTGGCGGATGGCCGACAGCTTTTCGTCCGGCACGGCCAGCGCGTCGATACCGTGCTGGCGGGGCGCCGGGAACATCCGGCCGAAGGTCTCCTGATACCCGGGCCGAATGCTCGCCTCGTAACGCGAATCGGCCAGCGCATCGGTCAGCATCCCGTGGTTGTAGGCGAACGTGTGCAGCAGATTCCGCATGTTCGCTTTCGACGGCTCGTACCCCCACACCGCATCGAGCCCGGGCGTCAGCTCGAACGGCACGCCGACACTGCCCATCAGCACGATCTTGCCGACCCGCTCGGGATAGGCCGTCGCCAGCGTCAGCGCGAGCGCGCCGCCGAACGAGTTGCCGATCACGTCCACCTCGGCCAGCCCGAGCGCGTCGAGAAAGCCGACGAGATGCTCGAGCCAGAGCGCCTTGCCATACGTTGCGCCCTCCGGGCGCTCGGTATAGCCGAAGCCCACGATGTCCGGCGCGATCGGCCGGCAGAATTCCGCCAGCGCGGGCAGCGTCTGCCGCCAGTTCGCCCACGCGGTGACGCCCGGCCCGGAGCCGTGGATCAGCAGCACCGGCCGGCCGCTTCCTTCGTCGTGGTAGTTCGTGGTGATGCCGTCCGCACGGATCGAGCGCCCGATTTCGGGGTCGTTCCGGGTCGCTACTGTCTCGTTCATCTCGTTGTTCCTTGAATGCAATTGCCCTGCCAACCTGCCCAACCCGCTGCATCGCGGTCGCGCCGCACGACGCGACCGGCCGCGCAGGTCAGGTGTAGACCTCGATGAAATCCGGTCTCGGTTCGCCCTGGTGATAGAAAATGCCGCGCCAGATTTCCTCCGCATGCCAGGTAATGGGCGGCATGTCGGGCTGCGCGTAGTAGCCGAGCCCTGCGAACATCTCGTTGCGATTGCCCGACGGATCGAAAAAATAGGTCGTCTGCCCACGGGTAATGCCGTGGCGCTGAGGCGTGACGTCGATCTTCACCTGGTGCTTGCCGAGCACATCGGCTGCACGCAGCACGTCGTGCCAGCTGTCGAGGTAGAAGGCGACGTGATGCAGACCGGCAACCGGGCCGCCGGCCATCGCCAGGTCGTGAGGCTTGCAGCCCCGGAACAGCCATGCGGCCGCCTGCACCGAGTGATCGGGCCCGGCGAGCACCTGTTCCGCGAGGTGGAAATCGAGCGCCTCGCCGAGAAAGCGGACGTTCTCTTCGACGGTGTTGATCCCGGCCTCCGGGTCGACCGGGCACATCAGCATCACGTGATCGAGCCAATGCACCGCGGCACCTTCGAGACCATCGGGCCAGGGCTCCGGATTCAGCGTGCCGACGCTCTTGCCGCGAAATTCCTTGTCGGCGTACAGGTACATCAGATGCCCGCTGGGCAACGTGAAGCCGATGGCGCGCCCGCACCGCTCGAGATGTCCCGCCGCATGCGCGGTCACCCGGGCGCCGGCTGCCTCGACTCTCGCCGCCAGCGTGTCGAGATCCGCATCTTTCTCGACCTTGTAAGCAATGTGCTCGACGCCGGAACGATCGGCCTGCGTCAACGAAACGGAATAGAGATCCCATTCGTCCCATCCTTTCAGATAGACCGTGCCGCGCGCGTCGACATGGCTTTTCTGCAGGCCCAGCACCGTCACGTAATGATGCAGCGCCCGATCGAGGTCGAGCACTCGCAGGGCCACGTGACCAATTCTCATCACACCCATCATCCCCTCCTTCATGATTATGGACAACTAACTGATTTTCCCGGTGCAGCGTTCCTTCGATTTTCCGAGCAGCTCGACGACCAGGTTCGACAGCGGGTAGATCCGGCATGCCAGCACGTCGCTGCCTTCGCCGACCGCCGCACCGACGTGCGCCCGGCTCATCGGGCCGGACGCGAAACTGCCATGCAGCACCCTGATCTTGCAGATGCCGCATCCGCCGCCGTGGCAACCCGACCGGATCGACTTCGTCCCCGCACCAAGGGCCGCCTGCAGCACGGGCTGATCGCCGTGGCAGTTGAACCGCTCCGCCGTATCGACGATGTAGACCTGGCAGACCTCCCCGTTCCGGGCTTCGTCGCTTCCCGGATCGGTTCGATCGAACTGATTCCACCGAATCGGAATGCGGATGGTCCCGACGCCCTCCTCGTCGATGCCGATCCGGTGCAATTGCTCCATCAACCGTGCAAAACGCTGAACCCCGCTCGCCCCGGCGTGCAGGCATTCCGACTTCAGCCAGGCCAGCGAGATCGATGCGGAATCTGCGCCGACGCGAACGGCGACGCCGTCCAGCACCGCCCGCAGATGCTGCAACTCGGTTCGCGGCTGGTGGACGAGGAGCGCCAGGCGACTGACGTCCAATCCGTCCGAGACCCTGATCCGCCACTGCCTGTCCACCACGACGTACATCGCTGTCCCCTCTATCTCGTCAGATGCCACCTCGGCCGGAGTCGAATCTCGCCGCCCGTAGACTGATGATGTCATCAGTTATGATTTAACGATCACATTTCGGATGAGTCAAATGGGGTTTTCCCCAGCCTCGTTTATCTGCTCCGGTGGTTGTAACTGATGAAATCATCATCTATGATTTTTTCATCACTTTGCAGCACTGGCCGGCAGAGTGCAATCGAACTCAAGGAGACAAGTCATGGTGATGCCAACGCAATTTCGGGATGCAATGTCGCGGCTGGGCGCTGCGGTCAATGTCGTGACGACGAATGGCCTCGCCGGCCTGGGCGGCTTTACCGCGTCGGCGGTGTGCAGCGTCACGGACAGCCCGCCCACGCTGCTCGTCTGCATGAATCAAAGCAGCCACCAGTACGACCGCTTCGAGGCGAACGGCGTGTTGTGCGTGAACGTGCTCGCCGCCGAGCAGGAACATGTCTCCCGGCTGTTCAGCGGGCAGACGCGTGCGTCGATCGAGGACCGATTCGCGCAGACGAAATACGCGTACCTGGAGACGGGTTCGCCGGTGCTGCCCGACAGCCTGGTGTGCTTCGACTGCAAGATCGACCGCATCGAGAAAGTCGGCACGCACGGCATTCTGTTCTGCCAGGTCGTCGGGATCGGGAACGGGTCCCAAGCGGGCGGCCTGTTGTATTTCGACCGCGCATACCATCGGCTGACGAGCGTCAGGCCGGTCTAGACGACACCGCTGCCGCGCGTTGGATATCGACTCAAAGGGTGATACGCTTGTTTGGTTGCCGATATTGCTTCGGTGCACACCAGACGTTGTTCAGCCATGAAGCCGTTCTTGTCGCAGCGCCGGTGCGCCGGCATGTAAATCATGCCTGGACACGGTTCTGCGACAAGTCCTGAACGACGCGCTTCGGCTAACCTGGCTTACGAGATGGATGATCGAACCAAACCACGCGCAGTGACGCGCACCAAGACGGCCCCCAAGCCCGCTGCTCCCAAAACCTCGTCCGTCAGGAAGACGCGAACGAAAGCCCCGGCCCAAGCCCCCCTGCCCAGCGACAGCGATGCGCCGATGCCCCGCGGCATGCGATCGCGCCTGGCGACGCGCAGCAAGCTCATCGAAGCGGCGCACACCCTGATGGCGGAAAAAGGCTTCGACCTCTGCACGATCGAAGAGATCACGAGGCAGGCCGACGTCGGTTTCGGCTCCTTCTACAACCACTTCGAGTCGAAGGACGAGATTGCCAAGGCGGTATTCGCGCAGCGCGCATCCGAGATCGGCGTCATCACGGACGAAATCTCGGCGCGCGAGACGGACAAGGCCGTCGCGATAAGCTGCATCCAGAAGATGTTTCTGACCAAGGCGGTGCATGATCCCGTCTGGGGACGCTTCATCGTGCGGGCACAGGATTCGCATCGGCAGATGAACGAGACGTTCGTGGTTCGGGCGTCGAAAGACATCGGTGACGGCGCCGCGCAAAAGCGGTTCTCGATTCAGTTCATCGACACCGCGGCGGACATCACGATTGCAGCGTTGATCAGTGCGATGACCCGGATTCTCGACGGCGGCCAGAGTGCGCGGATCACCATCGAAACCGTCGAATGCCTGATGCGGCTCTATGGCATCGCACCGGATGAAGCCCGCCGCCTTGCCGAAATGCCGCTGCCGGATTACGTCACCGATTTCTTCAAGTAACGCCGTCACGGCCGTTGCGAGTCCGTCGGCAACACCGAGAACGGGCTCGGCATCCGCGACCGTCGAACGATCGCGAAATGGTCATGCCGGGCCGCGTGCCACCGGGTACGCGGCCGCGTCGCCGTTACGACGGCCGGAACCGTGCACCGGCCTTTCGCGAGCGACACCGGCTGCCCGATGCCGGCGATCTTCGATCGCCCCACCTGAAGTCGGTCGGCGTGTCTGCGCGTAACGACTGCGTCTGCCCGCGCGGCAGGTCTCAATCGGGTATTGGATCCCGCGTACCGATCCAGGCCGAACACCGACCTGCAGGCGATTCACCCTTGGTTCGGGACGCCCACCGGGAGTCCCTCTCTGCGCGTACCGGAGCAAAACCGCATCACTGGCGTAGTGGGCGATCGTCGTGAAGCGGCACACACTATCAACAACGTCGCCGGGAGCAATGCATCGCCGATGCCAGACAAGGCCGAATCAGCTTGGTGCAGCATCTGTCGGCCGATCGCGGCGTCAAGGTGACGACGATCCTGGCCTTCACACCGAGCGACGCCGCGCAGGTCGGCTACAACCCGTCAAGCTCATCAGCGAAAGGTCTTGAATCGCAGTTCGTCCGCAATGAAGGTTTTCTCCGGGAACGGCTGGAGATTCGAACCGAACGGCATCTGCGCGCGCAGCTTCCACGAGGCGGGTACGTTCCACTGTTTGGCCACCTCCGCGTCGATCAGCGGGTTGTAGTGCTGCAGGCTCGCGCCGATGCCGGCTTCAGCCAGCGCAGTCCAGACCGCGAATTGCGCCATGCCGGCCGAATGCTCGGAAAACATGGGGAAGGCATCGGCATACAGCGGGAACTGCTTCTGCAATTCCTGGATGGCGTCTTGATCCTCGAAAAACAGCACGGTACCTGCGCCCGCCGCAAAGGCGTCCATTTTGGCATCCGTTGGCGCGAAGGCGTCTGCGGGCACGATAGCCCGCAGCGTTTCCCGCGTGATGTCCCACAGCTTTTCATGCATTGCCTCGAATAGGATCACGGCACGCGAGCTTTGCGAATGGAATGCCGAAGGCGCGATGCGGATTGCCTGGCGGATCAGTCCCTCGGCTTCGGCCTCGGAGATGGGCAGTTCCTTGCCGAGCGCATATTGGGTGCGGCGCTTGGTGTATAGCGAAATAGCATTGTTCGTCATGTTGGCATCCTAATGGTTGGGTGATGGAGGTTGAAGACGCGGCTTGGCTTTGGGAAGCCAAACCTTGGGCCGAGTATCCGTGCCTTGGACGGTTCGGATGCGGCGGAAACGCTGCTCAAGCCGTCGCTGGCGCGTGCAGTTTGCTGTTGGAAAGTGAATGCGATCGAGGATGGCGGGCAATCAATCCAGACTCCGATCCGATGTTCGCGTGACGGTAAGCACTCAGGCTTTCGGTTGCCCGCCCGCTGTGGATGCCGGCGTTTGCCCAAAGCGCCCGGAATTGAAATCGTCGATGGCCTGGCGGATTTCCGCCTCGCTGTTCATCACGAAAGGGCCATAGCCCACGATTGGCTCGTTGAGCGGCTCGCCAGTGAGGACAAGGATCGTTGCTTCGCCCTTGCTGTGAATGTGGACGGCATCGCCATCGCGGCTCAGCAGCAACATCTCCGCCTCACTGGCATTGTCTGCGCCATTCACGGTGACATCGCCACTGACCACGAACAGCATGGCGGTATGCCCTTTGGGCAAAGTGAGTGTCGCGTCGGCTTCACGGTTCAGCCAAACGTCCCAGACATTGATCGGGGTAAAGGTGCGCGCAGGCCCCTTCGTGCCGAACAACTCACCCGCGATCACCCGGGCACGGCCAGCGCCGCCGGGCAATTCGACGTTAGGGATTTCGGTTGCAGTAATGCCTTGATAGCCGGCCGGTCTCATTTTGTCCTTGGCCGGCAGATTGACCCACAGCTGAACGGAGCGGAGCAGCCCACCTGCCTTGGCAAAAGCCGGCGAATGGTATTCCTCATGGATGATCCCGTCGCCTGCGGTCATCCACTGAACATCACCAGGGCCAATGATGCCCCCGTGACCAGTCGAATCGCGATGTTCGACCTCACCGTCATAAACGATCGTTACGGTCTCGAACCCGCGGTGCGGGTGCGTGCCAACACCGCGCCGCGAATGGGTCGGCGTGAAATGGTGTGGCCCGGCATAGTCAAGCAGCAGGAACGGGCTCACCGCCCCACCGAGTTTGCTGTAGGAAAAGACCGAGCGCACCGGAAAGCCGTCGCCGATCCAATGCGTATTAGGATTACCGTGAATTCCAAGGACGTTTTTCATTTCAAGTGTGAAGTTGGTTGAACTGTGAGTGCATGCATTAATCGTAACGACGACACCAATCTGGAAAAAGATGCCAAAATACCCCCCAGAATCCTATTTATAGGACGATGACTGCATGGAAGAGCTCAGCGACCTCGCATCACGCTTTGGGCGAAGCGGGGGTAACGTCACGTCGCTTCCAACGCGGGCAGCTGCGTAAAAAGAAACGCCACGGACTCTCGTCCGTGGCGTTTTCGTTTCCGCATACAGCCGGTTCGAAGGGCAAGCGCGATAGACCGCGCCTGCCCTTCCTTGCGCTTACCCGTTCGTCGCCGCCGCCGACGCAGGCGCCGGAACAGCCGCCTTGTCGTAGTCGACCGGTGCATCCGGCGCGCGCGGCGTCTCGCCGGCCCGCTCGACCCACCCGCCGCCCAGCGAACGGTACAGGTTGACCAGGTTGGTCCAGCGTGCCAGACGCGCATTGATCAGCGTCTGCTGCGCGGTGTACAGGTCCGTCTGCGCGGTCAGCACCGACAGGTAGCTGTCGACACCGTTCCTGTAACGCAGGTCCGACAGGTCGAAACGTCGCTGCTGCGCGTGCTCGTTGCGCTCCAGCGCCGCGATCTGCTGGTCGTACGTGCCGCGTGCGGCCAGCCCGTCCGCCACGTCGCGGAACGCCGACTGGATCGCCTTCTCGTAGTTCGCGATCTCGATGCGCTTCTGCACGTGTGCAAGATCGAGGTTCGCGATGTTCGAGCCGCCCTCGAAGATCGGCAGCGCGATGTTCGGCGCGAACGACCACGCCGCCGTGCCGGCCTTGAACAGACCGCCCAGCGTCGGGCTCGCCGTGCCGAACGCGGCCGTCAGCGAGATCTTCGGGAAGAACGCCGCGCGAGCCGCACCGATGTTCGCGTTCGCCGCCAGCAGCGACTGCTCGGCCTGCATCACGTCGGGGCGACGCGTCAGCAGGTCGGACGGAAGGCCAGCCGGCACGTCCGTCAGCAGGTTCTGCGCGTCGAGCGGCATGCCCGCCGGCAGATCGTCCGGCAGCGGCTCGCCGATCAGCAGGACCAGATAGTTCAGCGCCTGTGCGCGTGCCCGTGCCTGCGACTGCTGATTCGCGAGCGCCGTCTCGACCACCGTCTGCGCCTGACGCAGCTCGAGCTCGGAACCCGTGCCGTTGTCAAACTGCAGCTTCGTCAGGTTGTACGAGTCCTGTGCAGACTTCAGCGTGTTCTCCGTGACCTTCAGCAGATCGTCGGTCGACAACAGCGTCAGGTACTGATCGGCCACCTGCGACACCAGCGAGATCTCCTGCGCTTGCCGCGCATACGCGGTCGACAGGTACTGCGCGAGCGCCTGGTCCTTCAGGCTCTGCACGCGGCCGAACAGGTCGAGCTCCCACGATGCCGACAGCCCGACGTTGTAGCTTCGCGTGATCAGCGGCTGCTGCGTCGTCGACACACCGGCCGGGAAACGCTGGATGCTGCCGGTACCGGTGCCGTCGAGTGTCGGGAACAAGCCCGCGCGCGTGATCTGATACTGCGCGCGCGCCGCCTCGATGTTCAGCACCGAC
>NZ_CAJNKE010000020.1 GCF_905232215.1 Burkholderia sp. LMG 13014 | reverse complement strand
ACAGACGGTGCTGTTCCTGTCGGCCTTCCCGAGCGCCGCGCTCACGGGCCAGTCGTTCATCGTCAGCCACGGCTGGTTCATGCAGTAACGTCCCCGCCTCCCGACAGGGAGGCGATTCCCGCATCACCGCCTATTCTCACTACTCGTGATGGCGTGCCGTCCGTGGACGTCACGCCATCCGTCTCCGCCATCCATGGCGGGATTTCTCGGAGAACTGATGAAACCGCACGCCCGAACAGAAAAACAGGCCGTCGATGCGGCGGACCTGCATCACGAGGCCGGCGCACCGACTGCCGCGCGCACGCTGCCGTACGAGACGATCGCGCTCGTCCTGCAAGGCGGCGGCGCGCTCGGCGCGTACCAGGCCGGCGTGTTCGAAGGGCTGCACGAGGCGGGCGTTCCGCTCGACTGGATCGCGGGCATCTCGATCGGCGCGCTCAACACCGCGCTGATCGCGGGCAATGCGCCCGAGCATCGCGTCGAGCGGCTGCGCGAGTTCTGGGAAACGATCTGCAAGCCGGCGTTTTTCCCGACGGTTCCGGCCGCATTCGAATTCGCGCTGTTCAACAGCATCGACCAGATCCGCACGTTCTTCACCGCGTCGCAGGCCGCGAGCGCGATGATGCAGGGCCAGCAGGGATTCTTCGTGCCGCGCTTTCCGCCGCCGGTGCCGGGCGTGTCCGATCATCCGGAGAAGATCAGCTGGTACGACACGTCGCAACTGCGCGCGACGCTGCTGAAGCTGTGCGATTTCGACCGGATCAACTCGGGCGAGACGCGCGTGTCGGTCGGTGCGGTCAACGTCGGCACCGGCAACTTCGTGTACTTCGACAACACGCGCACCCGCCTCGCGCCCGAGCACTTCATGGCGTCCGGCGCGCTGCCGCCCGCGTTCCCGCCGGTCGAGATCGAAGGCGAGTACTACTGGGACGGCGGCGTCGTGTCGAACACGCCGCTGATGGAAGTGCTGCGCGCCCGGCCGCGCCGCGACACGCTCGCGTTCCAGGTCGATCTGTGGAGCGCGCGCGGGCCGCTGCCGCGCTCGATGGCCGATGTCGCCGAGCGCACGAAGGACGTGCAGTATTCGAGCCGCACGCGTTTCGTCACCGACACGCTGCAGCGCGAACAGCGCTACCGCAACGTGCTGCGCCACGTGCTCGACCAGGTGCCGGAAGAGCAGCGCAAGGCCGATCCGTGGTGTGTCGAAGCCGATGCGATGTCGTGCAGCAAGAAGTACAACATCCAGCACCTGATCTATCAGCAGAAGGCGTACGAGCATCACTACAAGGACTATCAGTTCGGTCTGTCGACGATGCGCGACCACTGGTCCGCGGGTCTCGACGACATCCGCAAGACGCTCGCAGTCAAGGACGGCCTCGCGCTGCCCAACAACGACTCGGGCTTCGTGACGCACGACATTCACCGCAAGCGGTAATGCCGTGCGCGACGGATCGGCGCGATGCCTGCGCCGGTCCGTCCTCTTTTCCGATTCGACATGCCGATTTTTATCGCACTCTTCGCGCTCATCGCTGCCGGATGGGGCGCGGTTCACCTGTTTCACGTCATCGCGGCGCAGTTCGGCCAGCCGGTCGCGATCGCGACCGCCGTGCTCGCCGCCGCGATCCTGATCGCGCTGATCGCCTGGTGGATCAAGCGCCGCCGCGACATCGCACCGAACACGAAGGAACAAGGCTGGACCCACGTCGTGCATCGCGCATGGGGCGAGCTGCGCGTGTCCGCGACGCAGGGGCTGCTGTGGCTGTCGCACGACGGCGCGGACGGCCGCTATACGCTGTCGCAGCTCGACGGTTGCCAGGCCGCACCGATCGGCGGCCGCTGGCATCTCGTCGTGCACGTGCGCGATACGGTGCGCAGCGAATGGAAGCTGCCGATGATGGACAAGCGCGATGCGCAACGCTGGGCGCGCGTGCTGACGCTCGCGAAGGACAATCGGCTCTGAAACGGCGCGCGGCGGATGCGCCGGTGCGCCCGGCACGAACCGCCGCACCGGCTATCCCGCATCGTTCCACGCGCTATCGCGCCTTCAGCGCCCACAACGCGTCGAGCACGTGCTGCGTCGCACGCTCGACCGGTCCCGCCCGATGGGCAATCCCCAGTTCCCGCCACAACGCCGGACGCAACGGCCGCATGACGATGCGTGCATCGGGTAGCGGGGCACCGCCCTCGTGCGGCAGCAGCGTCGCGCCGTAACCCGCCGCGACCAGGCTCTTGATCGCATCGTTGTAGTTGAGTTCGATCCGCGGCTCGGGCCGATGGCCGCCGAGCGCGAACCATTCCGTCGTGAGCCGCGACAGCCGCGTGGTCGCATCGTTGAGAATCAGCGGGCGGGCGGCCAGGTAGCCGGCTGTCACGCGGGCCGGAAGCGGCCAGTCCGCCGGCAGAAACGCCATCACCGGATCGCGCCGCCACGCGCGGATCGACAGCCCCGCGACCGCCGTCTGCGGCAGCGCCACCAACCCGACATCGAGCGTGCCCTGCGCAATGCGCGCCAGCGTGTCGTGCGACGTGAGCACTGCGATCTGGACATCGATGTCCGGATGCTGCTCGCGCAACCGGGCCACCGCCTGCGGCAACAGGTGCGCGATCGCCCCGGTCGACGCGCCGAGACGTACCCGTCCGGTCAGCCCCTGCACCTGTCGCTGCACATCGTCCAGCGTGGATTCGACCTCCGCCAGCAGGCGGCGCGCGCGCTCCACCAGCACTTCACCGATCGGCGACGGCCGCACGTTTCCACGCGTGCGGGACAGCAACGGCGCGCCGACGCGGCTTTCCAGTTCGGCAATGTGAAGACTGACGGTCGGCGGCGCGAGATGAAGCAGCTGCGCCGCGGCGACGAATGACCCGTGGTCCGCGATTGCGACCAGCGTGCGCAGGCGGTCCAGGCTGATCTCCCGCATCCTTCCCCCTTCGTTCAGTAAAGCTGAATCTGGCAGTCAGTAAATTCAACTTTTCCTATTCTAGGCGTTCGATGGACGATACGGTTTTACCGCCGACCGAACGCAAGGAGTGCGACCATCATGAGCGACCCGACTGTCTACATCGACGGCGATCAAGGCACGACCGGATTGCAGATCCACGCGCGCCTGCACGGGCGTACCGACTTGCGGCTCGTCACGCTGCCGGACGCCGAACGCAAGGATCCCGTGCGGCGCGCCGAAGCGATCAACGCAGCCGACATCGCGATCCTGTGCCTGCCCGACGCGGCCGCGCGCGAAGCGGTCGGCTTCATCCGCAATCCGGCGGTGCGCGTGATCGACGCGAGTTCGGCCCATCGCACGCAGCCGGATTGGGTCTACGGCTTTCCCGAGATGGCCGACGGGCACGCGCAGGCGATTGCACATGCGCGGCGCGTCACCAATCCGGGCTGCTACCCGACCGGCGCGATCGCGCTGCTGCGGCCCTTGCAGCGGGCCGGCCTGCTGCCGCGCGACTACCCGGTGAGCATCCATGCCGTCTCCGGGTACTCGGGCGGCGGGCGGGCGGCCGTCGACGCCTTCGAATCGGACGGCGCTTCGCACGCGAAGCCGCTGCAGGTCTACGGCCTCGCACTCGCGCACAAGCATGCGCCCGAGATCCAGCTGCACGCCGGTCTGGCGCACCGCCCGTTGTTCGTGCCGGCGTACGGTGCTTATCGGCAAGGCATCGTGCTCACCATACCGATCGAATTGCGCCTGCTCCCGGCCGGCGTGACCGGTGAGCAACTGCATGCGTGTCTCGCGCACCATTACGCCGGCGCGCGTCACGTCCACGTCACGCCGCTCGCGGAAACGCAAGCGATCACGCATCTCGATCCGCAAGCGCTGAACGGCACCAACGACCTGCGGCTCGGCGTGTTCGTCAATGCCGAACACGGCCAGGTGCTGCTGTCAGCCGTGTTCGACAATCTCGGCAAAGGGGCATCCGGTGCGGCCGTGCAGAATCTCGACCTGATGCTTGACGCTATGGGTGCGGCGAAAGCGGCGTAAGCCGCGTGCGGGCACCATCGCCGGCCGGCCCGACACATCGCGGCCGCCGATGCGTCGGTGCCGGCTGAACGCCACCGGCTCGCGACGCTGTGGCGAGCCGGAAACGGGGGCCCGCCGATGTCCGGCACATGCCCCCGTAAAATCTCACCTTTCGCCGATTTCAGGCTATCTCGTCACCCGCTGCGGCATTCAAGCCGGCCAGCGTCTCCGCCAGAAAATCCACGCATACGCGCACTTTCGCCGACGCCGCGACGCGTTCCGGATACACGGCCCAGATGTTCGCGGGCTGGATGGCGTCCGGCAGCACACGACACAGCACGCCGCGTTCGATCAGCGGCCCGGCTTCCCAGATCGAGCGCAACACGATGCCGCGCCCGGCCAGCGCCCATTGCACGGCCACCTCGCCATGGTTCGTCGACAGCGTCCCGCCAACCTTCACCGTTGCCGTTTCGCCGCGCACGTTCAGCCGCCACACGCCGAACGGGTGATCGCGCTCCTTGATGGCAAGACAGTCGTGCGACGCGAGATCCGCAAGCGAGCGCGGTGACCCGCGCCGGGCGAGATAGTCGGGCGATGCACACAGCACGCGGTAGTTCGCGGCGAGGCGGCGCGCGATCAGGTGATCGGCGATCTCGTCGCCGATGCGCACGTCGAGGTCATAGCCTTCGCCCGCGACATCGACGAGCCGGTCGAACAGATCGAGCCGCACGTTCAGCTGCGGATAGCGCGCGGTGAAGTCGAGCAGCGCCGGCGCGACGATGTGCCGGCCGAAGCCGAAGCTGCTCGAAATGCGCAGCGTGCCGCGCGGCACCGTGCGCGTAGTCGACACGTCCTCGACGAGATGATCGACGTCGTCGAGGATCTTCTCGGCGCGCGCGTACACGCGTTCGCCGGCTTCCGTGACCGTCACGCGGCGCGTCGAGCGATGCAGCAGGCGCGTGCCGAGCTGCGCCTCGAGCAACGCGATGCGCTTGCTGACATACGCGGGCGATACCGCGAGCTGCTCGGCGGCCGCGCTGAAGCTGGTCAGGCGGACGACCAGGCTGAACACGCGCAGGTCGTCGAGATTCGGCGATTTATTCACGATTCGTGGAAAGTCGATTAACCTTTCGCGCGATTTTAATCCGGATGGAAATAAATAGAATGGCGCCATGATCCGCTGCGCGTCACCCCGGCAGCGGCCCGACCCACGATGAAGGAGGAGCACTCGCATGAACGACAGGACTTACCGGATCGCCGTCATTCCCGGGGACGGCATCGGCCGTGAAGTGATGCCCGAGGGCCTGCGCGCGCTCGATGCCGTGACCGCACGCTTCGGCGTGCGCTTCGACTTCGTCGAGATCGACTGGGCGAGCTGTGACTACTACGTGCAGCACGGCAAGATGATGCCCGACGACTGGAAGGCGCAGTTGTCGGGCATGGACGCGATCCTGTTCGGCGCGGTCGGCTGGCCCGCGACCGTGCCCAATCACATTTCGCTGTGGGGCTCGCTGCTGAAATTCCGCCGCGAGTTCGACCAGTACATCAACCTGCGGCCCGCGCGCCTGTTCGACGGCGTGCCGTCGCCGCTCGCCGGCCGCCGCGCGGGCGACATCGATTTCATGATCGTGCGCGAGAACACCGAGGGCGAGTATTCGTCGGTCGGCGGCACGATGTTCGAAGGCACCGATCGCGAGATCGTGATGCAGCAGTCGATCTTCACGCGTCACGGCACCGAGCGCGTGCTGAAATTCGCGTTCGAACTCGCGCAGCGGCGCGCGAAGCGCCTCACCGTCGCGACGAAAAGCAACGGCATCGCGATCAGCATGCCGTGGTGGGACGCTCGCACGGCCGAGATGGCCGAACGCTATCCCGACATCGCCGTCGACAAGCAGCACATCGACATCCTGTGTGCACGCTTCGTGCTGCAGCCGGACCGCTTCGACGTCGTCGTTGCGTCGAACCTGTTCGGCGACATCCTGTCGGATCTCGGGCCGGCCTGTACCGGCACGATCGGTATCGCACCGTCGGCGAACCTGAACCCCGACCGCAAGTTTCCGTCGCTGTTCGAACCCGTGCACGGTTCCGCGCCCGACATCGCGGGGCAGTCCATCGCGAATCCGGTCGCGATGATCTGGTCGGCGGCCCTGATGCTCGACTTCCTCGGCAACGGCGCGGGCCGCGAACGCGAAGCGCACGATGCGATCGTCGCCGCGATCGAGGACGTGCTGCGCACGGGGCCGCATACGCGCGATCTCGGCGGCAACGCGGGCACGCAGGAAGTGGGCGAGGCGATCGCCGCGCGGATCGCGGGCTGACGATCACGCCCGGCGCGATCGCACGCGTCGGGCAGCGACTGCGGGAATCGCGTGCGGTGAGCAACACGCAATGCGTTTGCGCACTCGTAGGGATTCCGATTCGTGCGCGATGAAGTCGAGCGGTGAGCAACGTCACGCCGCAATGCGCACGGTTCGCACGCTCCGGTGTCGACACGAACGCGATCGGTGAGTTGCACATCACGCGCGTGCACACCGATCGCCAATCCACTGCCAACCCTGTGCGATCGGTGAGAGGCATCACGCGGTGAAGCACACCGTTGCATGTCGATACGTGCATCACACGCTGGCAACGTGTGCGACCTGTCCGCTTTGCCCGGGACGATGCCGCGTCGAACGGCTTGCAGCACACAGTCCGACGCGACATTTCACCTCGTCCCGAAAAATCTCACCTTCAGCGCATCAACTCCCGAATTTCCTCACCGTTGAGACCCGGTGATGCATGCGCCGATCCGTCGAGTCGACGCGCCCGTCACAGCCCGAGATCGGACAGCCCCGGATGATCGTCCGGACGACGGCCAAGCGGCCAGTGATAGAGACGATCCTGCTCGCGAATCGGCAGGTCGTTGATGCTCGCGTGGCGATGCGCCATCAGGCCGTTTTCGTCGAACTCCCAGTTTTCGTTACCGTACGAACGGAACCAGTTGCCGGCGTCGTCGTGCCATTCGTATGCGAAGCGCACCGCAATGCGATTGCCGTCGAACGCCCACAGCTCCTTGATCAGCCGGTAGTCGAGCTCGCGCGTCCACTTGCGCTGCAGCAGCCCGACGATCTCGTCGCGGCCGGTCACGAATTCCGCACGGTTGCGCCATCGGCTTTGCGGCGTATAGGCGAGCGACACGCGCTGCGGGTCGCGCGTGTTCCACCCGTCCTCGGCGGCACGCACCTTCTGGCGTGCCGTTTCGAGCGTGAAGGGCGGAACGGGCGGACGGACTTCGGGGGAAGCGGACATGGGGTGCTCCTGTTGAGGTTCTGGCCGCGGACGCCCGCGGCCGGTTCGGAATCGCTGCTTCGACTACCGCGATACCGCGTCGAGCAGCAGTTCGGCCGTTGCGCGCGCATCGCGCGCGGCGCTTGCATCGCCGGTCACGAGCGCCACGCCGATCGCGCCGTCGATCAGCACGAGCCACTGGCGCGCCAGGCGCGCGAGCCCGCGGCGCTCGATTCCCGTTTCGTCGGCATACGCATCGAAGCGCTCGCGCACGAATGCCAGCAGGCGTGCCTTGTGCTCACGCGCGACGACGCGCACGGGATCGTCGGCATCGGCAATCTCGCCCGACGCGTTCAGGAACGCGCAGCCATGAAAATCGGGCTGCCCGAACCAGTCGCGCAGCACGTCGAACATGCCGAGCAACTGCACGCGCGGCGCCTGGCCGCGCGCCAGCGTCGCATCGACGAACCAGCGCATCCAGCGCTCGTCGCGACGTTCGAGCGCGGCCACCACCAGCGCCTCTTTCGATTCGAAATGCGAATAAAAGCTCTTTCGTGCCGCGCCGGATCGCTTGACGATCGCATCGACGCCGGTCGCATGGATGCCGCCTGAATAGATCAGCGCTTCGGCCGCATCGAGCAGCCGGTCGCGAACGCCCGGTTCGCCGGAGGGGTCGTGAGGTGTGTTCATGGGTTTACGGTAGAACGATCGTTCTCCATCGTCAACACCCATGTGAAAAAGCCCTGTCGGCGAGAGGGCTGAATCGCGGCCTGGCCGCGCGACGCAGCCCGCCGCGTTTACGACATTTTTTCTTGAAGCGAACGCACGACGCTCACTACACTTCGGTCACCCTGTCTGGGCGAAAGGACATCATGCAGCGACCGGAAACCGCGCGCCCCGCGCGTGCCTATGCGGCTTATGCCAAGCGGCTCGATGGCCGCGTCGTCGTGCGGCGCTTCGACCCGCGCAACGACTCGTACGACACGTTGACCGCGCTGCTGCATCGCGCCTTCGCACCGCTCGGCGCGTTGGGTTTCAACTGCCCGTGCGTCGATCAGCCGGCCTCGGCGACGCGCGAACGCGTGCTCACCGGCGAATGCTTCGTCGCGCTCGGCAATGCGCACCTGGTCGCGACGATGACGATGCGCTCGCACGATCCCGATTCCCGCTGCGATCCGTACCGCAGCCGGCACGTCGCGACGCTCGGCCAACTGGCGGTCGATCCTGTCTGGCAGGATCGCGGTATCGGCCGTGCGCTGCTCGCGTTCGCGCAACGGCGAGCCGCCGCGCGCGGCGCAACGCACCTCGCACTCGACGCGCCATACGCGGCGATCCGGCTCATCGATTTCTATCGCCGCGAAGGATTTCAACCGGTCGACGTGATGCGCTTTCCGGAGCACAACTACGACAGCACGATCCTGTGCAAATCCGTCAGTGTCACGGACGCTCGCATCGTTGCCGTTACCGGTGACACGACGCAGATCGACGTCGCGCGGCATGTCGGTGCGGCGTCATGAAACGCGATATGCCGAAGCGCGAAGGCGGCGACGATCACACCCGGTTCGCCACCCGGCAGGCTCGCTTGCGTGCGGCGCGGCGGCTGCGCGGGGTGTTGAAGCTGACGATCCTCACGATCGCGGTCGCGCAAGCGCTGGCGTTCGCGTTCGAAAACCTGCTGGTGATAGCCGGTTTCGCACCGGATGCCGCGACGGTGCTGCTGTTCCGCTTCGTGACGTGCGCGCTCGTCAGCTTCTGGCTGCAGGCGGATGCGTTGCGCGCGTATCAATACGCGGCGCAACACGGGTTCGTCACCGCTCCCGGCGCGCACGGCGACCCGGTCGACGTTGCGCCGCAGTGTCCGAAGCGCTGGCTCGTCGTGTTGAGTCTTCAGCTCGACCCGCGGGGGTTGAACGGTGAACGGATCAAGTAGCCGTCTGCGCACCGATCAACATCGATTGATGTCGATCGCCTCGCGCATGAGTGAGTCGCAACGCGGCTTGAAGGCTCACGGTTGATGCCGCGAGTCGGCACGGCATCGCACGGGCTGCGTAACGAATGATCACGCGGCACACCAACAGGGAAGTGCTCGGAAGAGGGGAGCAGGTGCCGAACGGCAGGATGGCAGGATGGCAGGATGGCAGGATGGCGGGATGGCGGGATGGCGGGATGGCGGGAAGCGACGCGACTGTCGACAGGTGAAGTGAACGAGCGATTGCAGGTCACCGATGTGCGATCGCGTCGCGATTCGGCGTGCAAACACAGCTCCCGAATAATCTCACCTTGAGCCCGGATTCGCGTATTTCGACTCGCGAACGCAGGCGTAAAACAAAAACGGGGCAGGCGGCGAACACGCCGCACCGCCCCTTCGGCACTCAGGCCGTCCAGTCGAGAATCACCTTGCCGCTTTCACCAGACAACATCGCGGCGAAGCCCTTCTCGTAATCGTCGGCCGCAAAGCGATGCGTGATGATCGGCGACAGGTCGAGGCCGCTCTGCAGCATCGCGACCATCTTGTACCAGGTCTCGAACATCTCGCGACCGTAGATGCCCTTGATCTCGAGCCCCTTGAAGATCACCTGGTTCCAGTCGATCGCCGTCTGCGCGGGCGGAATGCCGAGCAGCGCAACCTTGCCGCCGTGGTTCATCGCCTCGAGCATGCTCGTGAACGCGCTCGGCACGCCCGACATTTCGAGGCCGACGTCGAAACCTTCGGTCATGTGCAGGTCGGACATCACGTCGCGCAGCGACTCGCGTGCGACGTTCACGGCGCGCGTCGCACCCATCTTGCGTGCGAGTTCCAGCCGGTAGTCGTTGATGTCGGTGATCACGACGTTGCGCGCGCCGACGTGCTTCGCAATCGCGACGGCCATGATGCCGATCGGGCCCGCGCCGGTGATCAGCACGTCTTCGCCGACGAGGTTGAACGACAGCGCAGTGTGCGTCGCGTTGCCGAACGGATCGAAGATCGACGCGAGATCGTCGGAGATCTCGGGCGGAATCTTGAACGCGTTGAACGCCGGAATCGCCAGATACTCGGCGAACGCGCCTTCGCGGTTCACGCCGACGCCGACCGTGTTGCGGCACAGATGCCGGCGCCCCGCGCGACAGTTGCGGCAGAAGCCGCACGTGATGTGGCCTTCGCCGGACACGCGATCGCCGATCGCGAAGCCGCGCACTTCCTGCCCCATCTCGACGATCTCGCCGACATATTCGTGACCGACGTGCATCGGCACGGGAATCGTCTTCTGCGCCCAGTCGTCCCACTTCCAGATATGGATGTCGGTGCCGCAGATCGCCGTGCGGCGGATCTTGATCAGCACGTCGTTGTGGCCGACTTCCGGACGCTTCACGCGCGTGAGCGTGAGGCCGGGGCCGCGTTCGAGCTTTGCCAGTGCTTTCATGATCGCGCCTCCGTCAGATGATGCCGAGCGACTTGCCGACGCGCACGAACGCGGCGACCGTCCGGTCGATCTGCTCGGGCGTGTGGGCGGCACTCATCTGCGTACGGATGCGCGCACGGCCACGCGGCACGACGGGGAACGAGAAGCCGATCACGTAGACGCCTTCGTCGAGCAGCTTGTCGGCCATGTTCGTCGCGAGCTGCGCGTCGCCGAGCATCACCGGGATGATCGGATGCGCGCCCGGCACCAGCGTGAAGCCCGCTTCGGTCATCTGCTGGCGGAACCGCGCGCCGTTTTCGCGCACGCGTTCGCGCAGCTTCGCGCCTTCTTCGCTGCCGAGCAGTTCCAGCACCTTCAGCGATGCCGCGGCGATACTCGGCGTGAGCGTGTTCGAGAACAGGTACGGGCGCGAGCGCTGGCGCAGCAGCTCGATCACCTCGCGACGCGCGGCGACATAGCCGCCCGATGCGCCGCCGAGCGCCTTGCCGAGCGTGCCCGTGATGATGTCGACACGGCCTTCGACACCGCAGTGCTCGGGCGTGCCGCGGCCGTGCGTGCCAATGAAGCCGACCGCGTGCGAATCGTCGACCATCACGATCGCGCCGTAGCGATCGGCGAGATCGCAGATGCCTTTGAGATCGGCGATGATGCCGTCCATCGAGAACACGCCGTCGGTCGCGATCAGCTTGTGGCGCGCGCCCGCCGCATCGGCCTCCTTGAGCTTCGCCTCGAGGTCGGCCAGGTCGTTGTTCTTGTAGCGGAAGCGCTTCGCCTTGCAGAGGCGAACGCCGTCGATGATGCTGGCGTGGTTCAGTTCGTCGCTGATCACCGCGTCGTTCTCGTCGAGCAGCGTCTCGAACAGCCCGCCGTTCGCGTCGAAGCAGCTCGAATAGAGGATGCTGTCCTCGGTGCCGAGAAATGCGGCCAGCGCGCTTTCCAGTTGCTTGTGCACGGTTTGCGTGCCGCAGATGAAGCGTACCGATGCCATGCCGAAGCCGTCCTGGTCGAGGCCGGCCTTCGCCGCATCGATCAGGCGCGAATCGTTCGCCAGACCCAGATAGTTGTTCGCGCAGAAATTGAGCACGCCGGCACCGCCGGCGAGCCGCACGTCCGCCGCCTGGGGACTCGCGATCTCGCGCTCGGTCTTGTAAAAACCGTCCGCGCGGATCTGGTCCAGCGTCCCGCGCACCTGGGCGAGAAAGGCATCACGCATCGCAAAGCTCCTGACAGGGTTTCGCATTCCGCAACGCGCCACTCGTGGCGGCGGCGCAACGGCCTGCTACTGTTATAGTCGGTCGTTCGGTTGACCGCATTTATCCGATATTCCGAACTAGAATTCGAAATATCGAACAACTCTAAGCGAACGGAATCCAAATGGCAAGTTCCTCCGGTTCGCGGCGCACGCCTGCCAGCGCCGCACCGCAACCGCCGGCCGCAACGCCGCCGCGTGTCGGCGAGCAGATCCAGCGGCTGCGCACCGAACGCAAGCTGACGCTCGACGACCTGTCGCGCGCGGCGGGCGTATCGAAATCGATGCTCTCCGAGATCGAACGCGACAAAGCCAACCCGACGATCGCCGTGGCGTGGCGGCTGACGAACGCGCTCGGCATCACGCTCGACGAGCTGTTCTCGCAGCCGAAGGCGCCCGAGACCATCCGCGTAGACGGCCCGCACGACATTCCGACGCTCGCCGGCCATGACGGCCGGTACCAGTTGCGCGTATGGGGCCCGATCGACCTCGCGGGCAAATTCGAGTGGTACGAGCTGACGCTGCCGAGCGGCGGCGCGCTGATATCGAACGCCCACGAGCCCGGCACGCGCGAGCACCTCACCGTGCTGCAGGGCGCGATGGAAATCGAAGCCGCGGCGGCCAGCCGGCGCCTGAAGGTAGGCGACACCGCGCGTTACCCGGCCGACGAGCCGCACGCGATCCGTAATCCCGGCAAAGCCGAGGCGCGGGCACTGCTGATCGTGATACATCGCTGACGGCGCGGATAGCTGGCCAAAGGGCCAATTGCAGGCCGGTTGCGGAAAACACTGTATGTTTGTACAGTATACGGACATTCCGCCATGCACGGGCCGGAGCTGGCGCACCGAGGCGCCCGCCTGGTCGACAGGAGCCTGCAATGACAGAAGAACAAGATTTGGCCGCGCTCAGCTTCAAGGCTGCCGCGCACGACCTCGAGCTGATCGTCCGGCATATCGCCGGGCGCTACATCCACCAGCGCGTCCCGCTGACGTGGCGCCTGCTGCACGCCATCGAGGCCGAAGCACTCGCCGATCTCGGCTTCGCCAGCCGGCACGAGGCCGGCATGCGTCAATTGTTCGAACGGCAGTTGGACATGACGTTTCCCGAAACGGACGATCCGATCGACTTCGGGCGCTCGAATGCGCTGCCCGCCGTTTTTTCGTTCGCGGTTCTCGCGTATGAAGCAGCGGCAACGCCGCACGACACGGCGCCTCGCGAGCGCGCTCACCGCCCGTCCAAGGCGTGGGGCGACTGACTGCCCGCCACGGGCCGCCTCGCGCCACGACCTTGTCCAGCCTCTTGCAGCCCGAGACGTTGCGGAAAGGGCTACCATATACGCAACTAACGGAATAAATCACATGTCCCTTCCCGCCTCTCCCGACACCCCAGCACGCCCGGAAGAAACGGACCTGTTCGACCGCGGCGCATCCGACTGGATCGCCTCGCCCGAAGCCGCCTTCGACGCATGGCTTGCCATGCAGGACTATCGCCGTTCGTCAGCCGATGTCTATCGCGCGCAATGGGGCGCGTTTCTCACGTGGATGCGTGCGCACCAGAAGAATCTGGCAACCGTCGATACCGCGACCATCGCGAACTTCGTCGGCGAACTGCCGATCCGAAAAACCCAGCGAATGCGCTATTTGCGGCTGATCGAGCGCGTGCTCGACCACATCCGGCGCACCGAATATGCATCGACCAACCCGGCCCGGTTCATTGCTCAGGATGGCGAAGCGAACTGGCGCAAGGCGCGCGACAACGAACCCACCGGTTTCCTCACGCCTGCTGAACGCTCGACGTTGCTCACGTACCTGTTTTCGCCGATCGGCGTATCCGGTTCCGCCTACTGGAAGGAGCGGCGCGACCGCGCGCTCGTTGCCGCATTTCTCGGTGCCGGCATTAAAACCGGCGAAGCGCGCGCGCTCACGATTAGTTGCATCAATACGAGTGGAACGTCGCTGCAGATCGAGTCGACGCATCCGGATTTCGCACGCGAAACGCACCTGGCATCGTTCGCGATCGCGCTGCTCGAAGCCTGGCTCACCGAGCGCAAGCGCCAGGAGATTCCTGGCGAGCTCGTGTTCCCGGCATCCCATGCCGGGCGGCCGATGCACAAGGCGACGATGCTGCGCGCCATCGACGCGATCGTCGAATCCGCCGGGCTCACGTCGTCGCGCACCGCGCGCGCGAGCCCGCAAACGCTGCGCAATACCTACGCGGCCGAATTGTTCGAGCACGACGTGCCGCCCGAACGGGTCGGCAAATGGCTGGGCTTCATGCGGCCGATCTCGTCGAACCGCCTGCATCGCGCATGGAAGAACTGGCGCGACGGTCTGGCCGACAGCAACGGTGACGCGTCCGACAGCGACGAAACTCACTGATCGCCAAACGGCTGCTCACGCGAAGCGATCCGTGAGCAGCCTTGCGTAGTGCAGCCTCACCGTTTCACAGCTCCCGAAAAACCTCACCTCAAGCTCCCCGGATCGTCTCACCTGTGCGGTGCAGCCGATCCGAGCGTCACCTGTGCGCAAAGTGCGCGACGGCTTCGAATCGGGACGGCCATGCGCCGGAAGCGTGTTCACACTCGGGGCACGCCACTTCAAAACCCTCTTCACCATGTGACAGTTCCGGCTCGGCATCGCAATGCGGGCAATGGGCCGGCACCGGAATCTCGTGATCCAGCGAGGTGCCGATCGCGGCAAACGCCTCCGCATCCAGTTGCCCGGCATCGGCGAGGCGGCGGATCAGCGCGGTGATTTCCGGATCCATGCCGCGGCTCGCGCGCAGTGAACTCACATCGCGCGTCGCACGTTCCAGTTCATCGCCCTGGCTGCGTAACTGTTCTTCCAGCCGGTCGGCGCGCGCCTTCGCCGAACTCAGCTGCTGCAGGAAATCGAATTCCTTGCGCTGAACGTCGCGCAAACCGCTCTGGTAGGTCGATGCCATGCTGCGCAACGAGTCCAGCTCGACCAGCATCGGCTTGACGCGGCGTTCGGCTTCAGCCACCGCGTCCTTGATTTGCTGCGCATAGTGCTCGGTGCGCTGCTGCAGTTCGGCTTGCAGCGCATCGATGCGGTCGCGCAGCGTGGCGTTCTGCGCCTGCTCGGCCTCGACACGGCCGGCGGTGGCGGCCAGTTCCTTTTCCAGTCGAGCGACTGTGGTGAGCAACGTCGCTTCGCTTGCCGAACCGTGCGTCGTTTGCGACGCGAGCTGGACCTCGAGCTCGGTCACGCGAGCCTGCAGTTGCTCGTTCTTCGCTTCGCCCCGCGCGAGCGCGCCCTCGAGCGTCTCCTGGCGGACAGTTGCGTCGCGCAACCGCTGTTCGGCGTCGGCAACGCCGGCGCGAACCTGTTCTCGATCGCCATCGAGACTGTCTCGTGCCGCCTTCAACGCTTCTTCATAGAGTGCGCCGAGCAACGCACCGGCCTTTTCCTCGACGGCCTTCGGGATTGCCGCACCGTCGAGCCTGACTTTCGACGCGGAACGGATGCGCTCCCAGAAATGGTCGATGTCTTTCGGAATATCGCTGGCACTGCCAGTTTGGGTGAGATCGCGGACGTTGGCCGCCGACGGCCGGATGCCGAGATCGAAGAACAACCGCTTGCATGCATGTAGCGACAATTCCTGCCGCCGCGCACCGCTCGCACGCAGCGATTCCAGTTCGTCCCGAATGGCTTGGCGTATTTCGTCCAGGGTCATCGCTGTGCTCACAGACATTGAAGTGTGGCAATCATAACGAAATACGTATTTATTGATACTTGTTTCGGCTCGACGTTGTGAATTTACGTCGCTGTGCACAGAAATCGGAGCTGTGAGCCAATCCGGACGACTGTGGTCCAGGATTCCGTGAAACAAAGCGAAGAAAGTCAGCCAAGTCCTTGGCGCACAAGCATTTTCCTGCAGACCCCGAATTTCGGCATTTGTTTCACATGACCACGGATCCGATTGCCTGTGGGTGTTCAGGGGTTGGGGTGTCTGTGGAAAACTCGTCAGCCGATGTCTTGAGAGTATTAGAAGTAAACACCCTTGAACCCTTAGTTAAAAACGTTAACGCCACGGCACAGCCTTATGCTGCAAGGCTTTCCGGCCGACAAGGTGAAGTTTTACGGGAGCCAAGGTGATCTTCTGCGGGAGCTGACGTGATGGGGTTCAGGGAGCAGCGTGAGCCGTTGCAGGAAAGGTCGTGAGCGGATTCGGGAGCACAGTGAAACACAAGATTTCCCAAAGGTGAGGCTTTTCGGGGCCTCACAGCCACAGAACCCGCGCTGTGCCTGACCGCACAGTTTTCTGCCTGTGCAGACATAGGTGAGAATTTGCAGGACCTTCTTCGCGCCCCGATTCTGCCCATCTTTTGGGCAATTTCTGTGAAAGGTGAGGTTTCACGGGACTCCGCGGCGGTTTGATGTGAGGATTTCCGGGAAACGAACGCCATTTTGCACAGCAAAAGCGTGCTTGGGGTCCTGTGATGCGCTAAAGGTGAGGCTTTTCGGGAGGGAAATCCGGGTTTTCCTGCCCGGATCCCGTTGAGGTGAGATTTTTCGGGGCCTGGATCACAGGCTGTGATTACGGCCACAGGTGAGGCTTTTCGGGAATGGTATTTGCCCGAAAAATGGTCAAAGGTGAGGTTTTTCGGGATCCGTGAGCCGATGAATCCGCCGAAAAGCCCGCCAGGACTGGGAGAAATCTCGTTTTTGCTGTGCCTCTTTTTGTCACAGGTGAGATTTTTCGGGGGCTGACACAGGGTTGTCGTATGAGGGATTTCGGTCGAAAGGTGAGGCTTTTCGGGGGATGTCGACGATGCACAGCCAAATGCCTTCTGTGCATAAGTATCGGATCGCATTGGGATTTTTGATACTGAGGCAGTTACGGTGAGGTTTTTCGGGAGTCATTCCCTTGCCGGTGAAGGCACAGCGATTTTTCGGTAAGGTGAGCGTTTTCGGGAGGCTCTGGTAGCGAATCCCGCGCGTGTCGGGCATTCGTCGACATCGAGACGAATGAACACACTGTGCTCAAGGTGAGTATTTTCGGGACCTGATACGGTTTGTGCACGGTACAATGCGCGCCCGGGCCGGCAAAGCAGGCCCGATCGAGGCGCGCGGGCCGGTTTCGCTGGCGTCTTCGGGGATGTGGAGCCCGATCGCGATCTCCCGATGAGTCGCGCCTGTACATGCATACAGGCCGATGCCGGTCGATCGGGGGCTGCGGTGAGGTGGGATCGCAACCCTGTGCCGAACTCACAGCTGCGCAGTCGTAAAATTACGACAAATCGAAAGGTGAGCCGATACGGGAGCACATTTCGCACGTATCCCGCACAGGTGAAATTCTGTGAATCGGCGCATCCCGCAGCACGTCTGGACGAGTCCGGAACGCTGCAAATCCGGAGCGGTGAGGGTTTTCGGGAGTGCTTGGGGTGAGTGCCGTTTTGCACGCGCGCTTCACCCGCTATGGTGAGCATGTCGTTCTGGACGCACTTCACCGCAGGCGCTATCCTTCCGGAAAACTTCTCCTCCGACCCGACGTATGGCCACGACGAAGCGCGCCAAGAAAACCGATGTGGATGTGGTGAGTGCCAGTTCAGCCGAATTGCGGAAGGCCGTCGAGGCGATCGCAATTCAGCCGAAGAGCGGCAAGATCACGCTCCTCACTCGCAAGCTGTTCAATGTCCTGCTGGCCGTGGCGCAGCAGGCCGACGACTCGGGCGATACGTATCGCGCGCTGCTGTCGGACATCGTCGCCAACTCCGCCTTCGATTCGAACGACACCGCGCTGGTGAAGGAACACCTGCGCCGCATGGTGTCGGTGCAGGTTGAATGGAGCACCGGGACGTCGAGCCAGAAGCCGGGCCGCAAGTGGGGGATCTCGACGCTGATCGCCGACGCGGAAATTCTCGAGGATCCGGCGACCCGTCGCGTATGGGTCGAATTCTCGTTCGCGCCGAAGATCAAGAAGAAGTTGCTCGACCCGGTTCAGTATGCACGCCTGAGCCTGCAGTTCCAGAGCCAGCTGCGCAGCAGCGCCGGTCTCGCGCTGTACGAAATCTGCGTGCGCTACCTGACGAACCCGAGCCACCTGACGATGCGCGAGCCGTGGGAATGGTGGCGGCCGATCCTGTCGGGCACGCCCGACACGGAGGCCGGCGACGAGGCGAAGCGCGAGTACAAGTACTTCAAGCGCGACTATCTGCGTCCCGCGATCGCGGAAGTCAACGCAGTCACCAACATCTTCGTCGAGCTGATCGAGCACCGTGAAGGGCGCCGGGTGGCCGAGATCCAGTTCCGCGTGACCGAGCGCAAGCAGCCGATGCTCGCGCTCGACGAACACCCGAACGTGTTCGACAGCACGCTGGTCGACAGGATGGTGAAGCTCGGGATCCCGTTGAAGGAAGCGCAGACGCTCTATGCGGACAGCGAGGAGAACCGCATTCGTGCCGCGCTGCAGATGACCGAGCAGCGGATGCGCAGCACGACGCTGCCGCCGGTGCGCAGCGCGCCGGCGTTGTTCAAGGATGCACTGAAGAAGGGTTATGCGCCGCCGGTCGAATCGGTCGACGCGTTGCCTGCCGGCACGCCGGCCGCGAAGGTTACGGCGGCCCAGCCGGACGATCTGAAGGCACGCCTGCTGAGCGAGTTCGCTGCGTTCCGCCGCAAGGAAGCGAAGGTGCTGTACGAAGAGCAGGGCGACGCCGAGCGCGAAGTCGCGCGCGAGTCGTTCGAGTCGGAGGCGCTGCCGACGATGGGCTCGCATCTGCGCGATGACTGGCGCAAGCGCGGCCTCGATTCCAAGCTGGCCGAGACGGCCTTTTTCGACTGGCTGGCCCAGAGGACCTGGGGCGAGCCGACGGACGGCGATCTGCTGTCGTTCACGCTGAACCAGTCGCGGGCCGCCTGAGGCCCGCTCAGGCCCGCTGACGGGCCGCCGCCGGCCCCGCCCCTCGATCGGGCGGGCCCGGCGTCCTCACCAGGCCCTGCCGGCCGTTTCCGTCACTCCGACAGCAGCATCCGCTCGAGCTGCTCGAGGATCGCGTCGCGCTTGTCCTTCGGGAGACCGCGCAGGCGCAATTCGATGCGATCTTCGCCATACGACTTCAGGTCGCCGACCGACTTGCCGCCGAGCTTGATCTCGAGACGCTGCGCATAGCGTTGACGGCCCGCGGCCTTCGGCGTTTCCTGCGCCGCGACACGGCCCTTGACGATGTCCGACACCTGGCGCGTGCTGAGATCGTCCGACACGATCTTGTTGATCAGCCGCAGCGTGGCCTCGGTGCCGCGCGCGTTGTGATAGCGGCCGACCTGATACGCCATGTTCGAACCGAAGCGATCGGGGCGCGCGACCATTTCCTGCATGATCGTTTCCGGCAGCTTGCCGATCGACAGCGCGACGGCCACCGTCGACTCGTCGAGGCCGAGGTGCTCGGAGAGTTCCTTCTGGCTCTGGAAATGCTTGTCGTCGAGGAAGCGGCGCCACACGACGGCGTTGTCGAACACCGTCTGCGAATCGCGCTGGACGTTGAGATCGTAGCCGAGCTTGTAGCTCTGGATGCCGATCGGCACGTCGATCACGATCGCCTTGACCGATTCCTTGTTCGCTTCCTTCAGTGCCCGCACGCGGCGGCCGCCATCGCTGACGAAGTACGTGCCCGGGTTGTCGTAATCCGGAATCACGTGGATCGCCTGCTGCTGCCCTTGCTTCGCGAGGTTGACCGCGAGTTCGGCAATCGACGATTTCAGATAGAAGTGCCGCGGATTGAACGGGCTATGCTTGATCGCCTTCAGCGACAGCTCGATCACCTGCCCTGGCGCATAGCGGTTCTCGAGACGCCACGCGCGATATTGCGCCGTTTCATCGATCGACGGATCGAGCGTGAGCTCGGGCGCGGGCGGCGGCGCGATGTCTTTCTTCGCGGATTTGGTCGGCGCCGGGGTGGGCGTTTCGGACTTGACGATGCCGTCGATCGCATTGAGTCGATCGAGCGCCGTGCGCTTCTCGCTCGTCGTGATATCCGGGCGCGCTTGGAATCCTTTGGCAAATTGGGAGGGTTTCATGTGACTCCTTTGTGCGCATAAAGTCAGGGCAGCATGGCGACGATTTCGTCGGCGCATGCGCGAATTTCTGCGGCGGCCAGCTTGCCGCCACGATCGTTCATCTGCAGCACGGTCTGCCCGAGCGCCATTGCCTGCTTGTACGCCTCCCGGGTCGGGATCTGCGTTTTCAGCAACGGGAAGCCGAGTTCCTCGAGTGCACGCTTGAGCTCGCGGGTCAGCATGCGCTTCTCTTCGGTCTTGTTCAGCAGGAAGACGGCGCGGAGGTCTTCGTTCATGACCTGCGCCTGCTGGATCAGTTTGACCAGCCCGACGCTCGACCAGTAATCGGCCGGCGACGACGACGTCGGAATCACGGCAATCGATGCAGCCAGCAGGACGACGCCCGATACTTTCTCGGTGATCGACGGCGGGCAGTCCACGACGATGATGTCGTAGTCGTTGATGAACTTCTTGATCTCGCGATGGATCTGGCCATCGGCTTCGGCCAGGTTGACGACCGGAAACGGAATACCGTTGTCACTGTCGCCAGATGCGCTCGACCAGTGAACCAGTGTGTTTTGACGGTCTGCGTCGATGACGAGGATGCGCTTCCCTTTTTCATGGAACGCGGCACCGAGGTGCATGGCAATCGTGCTTTTGCCGACGCCACCTTTCTGTTGAGTGACTGCAATGATTTCCGCGGCCAATTTTCACTCCTATTTTGGTCGTTGGAATTCTACAGGACGATATTTGAATTTCAATGAAATTGTCGTTCGACAACTACGCATTGGCCATTCGGGCTATCGGTTTATGCGCATAAACGTACCGTCGATGACCGGTGGCTCGATTGGATGGTCTGGCGGACGCCTGAAACGTCGATGAGCGATTCGGAGGCGTCGTCTCGAATGGCGTCGGCGGTGTGAGTAGCGAGTTGCCGCACGATCGCGGCACGCTGCCCTTTCGTTCGATAGGGCAGTCTTGCCTGAGAGGCGGGAAGTTTGTGCGCATAAACTCCCGGAAGCCGAGGCGGTCGATCGCGCCGTGCGACGGGAAGGCCGGCGCTTCTGGGCGTGTGTGGATAGCGGTATGCCCTGCCCCGGGGACGCCGCGTCGAGGTGTGTCACTGAACCCGCGTACGTCGACACAACGCGCTGTCCGGTCGCTGCGTTTATGCGCATAAACCGCGAGCGATAGACGGCGAGCGGTGGAGGATCACATCTCGGCCGCGCCGGAATCCCGTGTGCGGTGACCTGAAGGCTAGGCAGCACACCAACACAGGCAGCACACCAACGCACCGAAGTGTCCGCACGCACGGCACCCCAATCGCAAGGCACCTCACCCGGCAATCACACGCTTTATGCGCATAAACCACTCGACCTACGACGCACCCACCCGCATCCTTTACGGTCCGAAACGCCGATCGTATTGATCTGGCGTGAGGGCATTTATTCACCGCCCCGCGATAGAACCTCGCCCACCTTTATGCGCATAAACCCACTAATTCATTGACGCGTATCCCGATCAGCACTCCCCTCTCACGATCCGTCGCCCCGTCTTGTCCACCTGCCTCTACGAAGCAGCGAATCCAGGCCTGATCCCGCGTCGCCTGCCCCGCCAGGCCCGCGACGCAGACTGGCTACAATACAGGGCTCTCCCCTTCTGGCCTGAATGATGATCACGATCTACCACAACCCCCGATGCTCGAAGTCGCGCGAGACGCTTGCGTTGGTCGAGTCGCTGAATTCCACCGGTGCGCCGTTGAATGTCGTGGAGTACCTGAAGACACCGCCGACGGTCGAGGAACTGGAAACGCTGCATCGGCAGCTTGGCCGCCCGGTTCGCGACATGCTGCGCGACGGTGAGGAGCCGTACAAGGCGCTGAACCTTGCCCGCGCCGATCTGACCGATGCGCAAGCCTACGCGGCAATCGCCGCTCATCCGATTCTGCTGCAGCGGCCCATCGTCGTTTATCGCGGCAAGGCAGCCATCGGCCGGCCGCCTGAATCCGTGCAGGCGCTGTTCGAATAATTCTTGCCCGCCGTATTTTTCTGATTGCGTCAGCCCGGCGCAATCACTCGCGCAAGCGCCGGCAATCGAGGCCGGTACGATCGCCGGGCAGCACGCCACCACTCACCACCGCCCCGACGATCGCAGTCACGCGATCCAGGCCTAGCTTTCCCCGGACGACGCACCGTCATCATCCGGGGCAGGCCCCCGCCCCGCCGCTGCCTTCGCGGCCGTCCGCAACAGCGCGATCTGCCCGCGATAGGCCCTGCAGCCGCTGCAGGTCGGCAGGTGTACCCGCACCTGCAGGCGCTCATGCAGGGTCAGATGCCGGTCGAGCGCATCCGACAGCAGTCGCGTCACGTCAGTACATTTCCCCGGCAGCATCTTCGGTCGTCAGTCCTTGTTCGCTCAGGCAGGTTCGCAGGCGCGTGCGCGCCCGATACAGCAGCACGCTGCAATGATTCGTCGTCAGCGTCAATTCGCTGCAGATGTCCGTCATTTCGACGTCGAGGAATTCTCGCATCATGAAGACGCGCCCGATCTGCTCCGGAAGGTGATCGAGGCACGCCTGGAACAGCGCCCAGAACTGCTGCTGCTGCAACAGCGTTTCGGGGCGAGGCCACGGCCGCGGCTTCGCATGCGCGGCCCAGTGCCCGTTTTCCTTGAACAGCTCGCGATCGAGCACGGATTCGCCGTCGAGCTCGGCATCGAGCGCGGACAGGCTCACCGTCCGCTGCCGCGCGCGCAGCACGTCGATCAGCTTGTTGCGCAGGATGCCGAACACCCAGGTCTTGTGGGCCGACAGCCCCGCGAAATCGCCCGCATGCGACCACGCGGCGGCGAGCGCTTCCTGCACGGCATCTTCGGCCGCGTCGGCATCGCGGAGCTGGAGTCGCGCGAAGCGCAGCAGGTCGCGCCGCAGCTGCGCGAGATAGGCGGGGTCGTCGTAGGCGGACGGCATGTCTGGTTGCGTGTCTCGAGGCAAGGGCACTTGCGCCGCCCAGCAGGCGCGTCGCGGTGCGAGCAGCTTACTGGGCGCCGTGTCGGGCTGCAATGCATGTTCCGTCACGAATTCACGAAATCGGCCGGCGCGCTGCGCTATGCTTGCCGAACCCTGTGTCGCGTGTCGGCGACGACCCGCGGCGGGCGATCTGTAACGTCAGAACATAACGGCCAAGTTATCCACAATTTCTGTGGAAAACCTTGTGGAAAGTCGGCCGGACGGCCCCGTGGGACGGTTCGCGGGCTGGCTTGCCTATAAACAGACCTTTGTCGCTCGTTCGGAAGCAATCAATCCGATTCCTCACTCACCGGAAGGAGAATGCCATGTCCTATCGCATTGCTGTGGTCGTCGGCAGCCTGCGTCGCGCTTCGTGGAACCGCGCGCTCGCGCACGCCGTGATCTCGCTCGCCCCCGCCGATTTTTCGTTCGAGTTCGTCGAGATCGGCGAGCTGCCGCTGTACAGCCAGGACTATGACTCGGATTTCCCTGAAGTCGCGAAGCGCTTCAAGCAGTCGATCGAAGCCGCCGACGCGCTGCTGTTCTTCACGCCCGAGTACAACCGGTCGATTCCGGGCGTGCTGAAGAATGCGATCGACTGGGGTTCGCGCCCGTGGGGTTCCAACTCGTGGTCGGGCAAGCCGGGCGCGGTGCTCGGCACGTCGCCGGGTGCGACGGGCACCGCCCTCGCGCAGCAGCACCTGCGCAATGTGCTCGCGTACCTCGACGTGAAGACGCTCGGACAGCCCGAGATGTTCATCAAGCACGACCCGGCGCGCATCGACGATCAGGGCCAGATCTTGAGCGAAGACACCCGCAAGTTCCTGCAGGGCTTCGTCGATCGCTACACGGGCTGGGTTCGCCTGCTGAAGTCGGCCTGAGCGTCGCACTCGTTCATGCCGCCGGCGCCGGCCCGCACGCAGCGGGTCACGTGCCGGCGTGCCGCGCGTCGCGCGCTTCGCGGATGCCCAGCAGGATCTCGTCGAGCAGCGCGATGTCGAACGGCTTCGACAGCACGCGGACGTTGACGGTGCGCGTGCGGTCGAGCTCCTCCGCGTAACCCGTGACCAGGATCACGGGCAGCTTTTCCGGCCGCTGGTCGACCGCTTCGGCGAGGTCGATGCCGTTCAGGCTGCCCGGCATGTGGATATCCGAAATCACGAGGTCGAACGCATCGTTCGCGGCTGCGCCTTCGATCAGGCGCAATGCGTCGTCGGCGGTGGGCGCGTAGGTCACGCGGTGCCCGAGCAGCGACAGCAGCGCTTCGGTGCCGGCCGCGACTTCGCTGTTGTCCTCGACGAGCAGCACGTGCAGGCCGGCGAGCGCGCCTGTCCCCGCGTCGTGCGCGATCGCCGGCGGCCGCGCGACGACATCCTCGGCGCGTGCACGCGGCAGGTAGAGGCGCACCGACGTGCCGGCGCCGACCGCGCTGTCGATCGTCGCGAGGCCGCCCGAGCGTTCGCAGAACGCGAACACCTGCGGCAGGCCGAGCCCCGTCCCCATCCCCTGCGCCTTCGTCGTGAACAGCGGTTCGAACGCGCGCGCGAGCACGTCGGGCGCCATGCCCGACCCCGTATCGTCGAGCGCGATCTGCACGAAATCGCCGGTCAGCGGAAAGCCGTCCTCGCGACGCAGCGTCACGTTGCGCGCGCCGACCGTGAAGCGGCCGCCGGCCGCCATCGCGTCGCGCGCGTTGACCGCGAGGTTGATCACCGCGAGTTCGAGCTCCGCGACGTCGACGCGAATCGGCCAGACGCCGGGCTCGATCGCGACGACCAGCGACGATTTCGAGCCGAGTGAGGTCTTCAGCAGTTCGCGGCACGTGCCGACCCATTGGCCGACGTCGATCGTCTCGTTGTGCAGCGGCTGCTTGCGCGCGACGCCGAGGAGCTGGCGCGTGAGCGACTGCCCGTTCTTCAGCGCGCGTTCGATCGCGCCGAGTTCCTTGTCGAGATGCTGGACGCCGCGCCGCCGCACGATCTGCACGTTGCTCGAGATGATCATCAGCAGGTTGTTGAAGTCGTGCGCGACGCTGCCGACGAGGTTGCCGAGCGCCTGCATCTTGCGCGACTGCCGGTACGCCGATTCGATCGAGCGCCGCATCGATGCTTCGGCCTGCCAGCGATCCCACGCCTCCTCTTCCGCCTTCAACCGCTTGAGCGACAGCCAGATCACGGACCACAGCGCGATCGACGGCGCGAACATCGAGATGAACAGCACGCTCAGGTGTTCGTACCATTCATGCCAGATCGCCGACGTGCGGTACGCGCACGTCACGTAGACGGGATAGCTGCCGACCTGGCGGTACGCGACGATCTCGCTGCTCGCGCCGTCGTGGCGCACGCGCACGACGCCGGCGCGCGGATCGTTGCGCGCGTCGCCGAACGTGACGGCACGATCGGTGTGCGCGAGTGCGGGCGGCGGCGGATACGACGCGATCACCGCGCCGTCCGAGCGTGCGAGCGCCATCGTCATCGGCGTGCTGGCGCCGCCGAGCAGGTCGCGGTAGAACGCGTTGAAATACGACGACTTCAGCGCGATCGACACCATCCCGGCGAACGAACCGTCGCTATGGCGCCGCGCGACGCCCGTGTTGAACACGGGAATGTTCTCGAGCTTGAGCGGCCCCATCATCAGCCGCGAGATGTGTTCGATCACCTTGCCGTCGCGGATGCCGGTGAAGTCGTCGCGGTTCGCGATCGACGCATAGGGCGCCGGATAGTAGAGGCTGTTCGCGAGCAGCATCCCGCTCGCGCCGAAGATCGATACGGCGGCCACCTGCGGATAGCCGCCGCCGATCGTGTTCAGCGCTTCGTGGATGTCGGACTCCCGGTTGCGCACGGTCGCGTCGTCCATGTCCTGCACGAGATCGACGATGCGCGCATCGAGCGTCTCGCTCAGGTCGAACACCTTCAGCGCGTGCTCTTCGGCCACCCGCACGGTGCGCATCGTCACGTCGCTCGCGGCGGCCTCGCGCGTCTTCAGGTCGCTGTACGCCATCACCATGACGTAGATGCAGGGCAGCACGATCGCCGCGACGAGCAGCACGATCAGCGTCACGCGGCGCACCGCGAAATCGTGCTCGGGCGCACCGGACGCATAGTTGCCGTCGTCCTGCCAGTCGTCGGCGGGTGGAGAGGCGGGAGCGTGGGAGTCGGCGGGCCGGTCGGACGTCATCGAAGAAGCGGGTGAGGCGGAGGTGCCTGCCATCATAAACGAGTTGCGACGGCCCGCCGAACGGCCCCGGACGCCAGTAATCCTGTCGATTCCGACAGGGGGAAATTGTCAGATTGAAAACGCGACGAATCCGGCAGCGCAAACGTACACAAGGAAAAATTTTGCGTGCTTATCTCGAAAATGGTCGCGACTGTTTTCGGAATGGCGTGCGTTTGGATCGATTCTGTTCGAAATGGTGAATATGGCGAGTTGCACCGCCTCCGGTTTACTCAGAGAATCGCGCCTTGCTTTCCCTATGACAGATATATGCGCCCGCGCGCGGCCGCCAGGCGGTTGCCCGTGCCCGAACGCATGGCGCCTCAAGAAGTGCGCCGCGCGGTCGTTAACGCGAGAGAGACCACTCCGTATACCGCATCGCCCCATGTCTTTGCCGATTGTAATTGCCGACGATTCGCTGCTCGCTCGCAAACTTCTGACAAAGGCGCTGCCGGGAGGCTGGGACGTCGATGTCGCGTATGCCGCGAATGGTCGAGAGGCCCTGGCGCTCTATCGTGACGGCAAAGCTTCCGTAATGTTTCTGGACCTGACGATGCCCGACATGAGCGGCTATCAGGTCCTGGAGACACTGCGCCACGAAGATCTGAACACGTTCGTGATCGTGGTATCCGCCGATATCCAGCCGCAGGCGCAAGCACGCGTGCGCGAATTGGGCGCGATCGCATTCGTTGCCAAGCCCGTGACGTCGGAGGCGTTGCTGCCCATTCTCAAGGAGTATGGGTTGTATGCCTGACTCGGTGTTCACGGCGGAGCAACGCGACGCGTTGCAGGAGATCGCCAATCTTGCAATGGGCCGCGCCGCCGCGCGGCTCGCGTTGTTGCTCGGGCACTTCATCGAGCTGTCGGTGCCGCGCGTGCGGGTCGTGAAAGCGACCGACGCGGGCGATGCGCTGCGCGAGATGACGGGCATCCACGACAACGTGACCGCCGTGCGCCAGGGTTTCCGTTCCGACATCAAGGGCGAGGCGATCGTGCTGTGCCGCACCGCGGGCATCGCGCGGCTCATGTCGGTCGTCGACCGCACGTTCGGCGACGGCGTGTACGGCGGGATGGCGACGCCCGACGAAGTCGTGTTCGACGTCGCGAACGTGCTGATGGGTGCGTGCGTCGCGTCGATCCTCGACGAGCTCGGCCGCAAGCCCGTGTTCTTTCCGCCGGGGCTGCTCGGCGCGAACGTGTCGTTCGACGACGTATTCCAGCCGACCGAGCTGGCATGGAGCGTGGCATTGCTGCTCGAGGTGAACTTCGGGCTCGAGGACCACGCGTTCCGCGCCCACTTCGTGATGCTGATGGCCGAGGATTCGATCCGGCTGATGGGCGACGCGCTCGACGCGTTGCTGTCCGCGCTATGACGGCCGCCACCCCGTCGCTGAGCGACCTCGTGATCGAGCGGGTCGGCTTCGGCCTGTTCGTGCTCGACCGCGCGATGACCGTGCTGATGTGGAATCGCTTCATGCAGGACCACAGCGGCATCCCGGCCGCCGACGTGATCGGCCGCAACCTGTTCGACTGCTTTCCCGACCTGCCGCGCGCATGGCTGTCGCGCAAGCTCGAGAGCGTGTTCCAGCTCGGCAGCTTCGCGTTCAGCTCGTGGGAGCAGCGGCCCTACCTGTTCCGCTTCGAGCACGACCGGCCGATCACGGGCGGCGTCGACTACATGCAGCAGGACTGCACGTTCATGCCACTCACGCGCGGCCGCGACGTCGAGGCCGTGTGCGTGACGATCTCGGACGTCACGCATGTCAGCGTGATGCAGCGCGAGCGCGAGGAAGCGGTCGCGAAGCTGCGCGAACATGCGAATCGCGACGGCCTGACCGGCATCGCGAACCGGCGCTTCTTCGAGGCGCGGCTCGGCGACGAATTCGCGCGCTGGCAGCGCTACGGCGGCGACCTGTCGGTGCTGCTGTTCGATCTCGACCACTTCAAGACGATCAACGACCGTTTCGGGCATGCGGCCGGCGACGCCGTGCTGCGCGAGACGGCGCGACGCGTCGCGTCGATCGTGCGCGCGCAGGATACGTTCGGCCGCTTCGGTGGCGAGGAATTCGCGCTGCTGCTGCCGTGCACGAATCTCGACGAGGCGATGCGCGTGGCCGACAAGGTGCGCGATGCGATCGGCAGCATGCCGGTCGACGCCGAGGGCGTCAGCGTGCCGGTGACGGCGAGCGTCGGCGGCGCGCGTGCGAAGACGGGTGCGCCGACCTGCGACGTGCTCGTCAACGAGGCCGACGCCGCGCTCTATCGCGCGAAGCGGCTCGGACGCGACCGTTCGGTCGCCTACGCATAGGCGCACCCGGGCTCGCGCCCGCCCCGCCCCGCTGAGCGCGGAGCGGATGCGCGCAGCGCGTGCCGCGCTCAGCTTTTCGCGATGTCGGCCAGCACGCCGGCCAGTACGGCCGGCTGCGACATGAACGGCGAATGGCTGCTGTCGAGCTGGTGCACGTGGGTCGGGTTGTCGGGCGTGAACGCGTCGGCTTCGTCGATGAAGCGCTGCTGCAGCGCGGGCAGGATCACGCGATCCTGCAGGCACTTGATGTAGTGGCGGTCGATCGCGCCCCAGCGCGTGGTGGTCGTCGGGATCGCGGTCGCGAACGGCGCGGCCGGCACGTCGCAGGTCATCAGGTTCGCGACGGCTTCGAAGTCGGCCTGCGGCACGTCGTCGTACAGCGCGCGCTTCGCGGTCTCGCGATACGCGGCGTCGCCGCTGCGCGGATCGATGCGCAGCGCACCGGCGACGCGCGGGCTCGCCAGCATCAGCGGGCCGAGCATTTCACCCTTGTTCTCGGGCGCGCGCACGTAGTCGAGGCCCGGCACGCCCGACGCGGGCATGAAGGCCGCGAGATAGACGATCTTCGCGATCTTTTCCGGCGCGCGTTCGGCGGCCGCCGTGATCGCGAGGCCGCCCATGCTGTGCCCGACGAGCACGACCTTGCCGTGGCCGAGCGCGTACGCGTCGTCGACCGCCTGCATCACCTGCGTGGCGTAATCGTCGAGCGTCGTGTTCGCGACCGGCGACGGCTCGGCGCCGAACGCATCCGGGTCGAGCGGGCGTGCGAGGTACGAAGCGGGAAAGCGGGCATTGATGCCGTGCGCGGGCAGGTCGCGCGCGATCGACAGGTGGCCGCGTGCGGCCAGCGCGGCCGCGACGTGCGCGTAGCACCACGCGCCGTGCCAGGCGCCGTGCACGAGCACGAAAACGGGATGATCGGACTGCGGGGTGGCGCTTGCGTTCGTCTCCATGGTGTCCGGGTATCGAGATTTTGAGAAAGGTGTCATCTTAGACGAACCCGCGCGCGCCCAGACGAGCCGGACTCGATCTGTCCCTCTTGTCTCGTACAGGCCACATTTCATCCGTATCCGATTTGAATTTATCCCGAAGCACGCTAATTTGTTGCTTTGCCTGCGATTGCGCCCCATGAACGTCGACTATCTCTTCTACCGGAAGCCGGACAAACCCGGCCCCTATTCGCTCGACGACCTGGGCGACATCGCGCCGCCGATCGGCCCGGGCGACCTGGTGCGCGCGGGCATCGCGCGCGTGTTCGCGCAGATCGACTGGCAGGAGTCGCCCGATGTGCCGGGCGCGTGGTTCGGCACGGGCGGCGCGGTTTTTCAGTACACCGCGGAGCCCGACGGCCGCGTGACGAGCTTCATGGGCTCGCGCCTCGAACGCCGCTCGATGCTGCAGCTCACCCGCGAAATGGGGCTCATTGCGCTCGACCTGCAGCGCGACATCGTTTACGGCTGACGCGCCGCCGGCGCCCGTTCCCGCCCAGGCCGGACGCGCTTGCCTGTCAACGGCTTCCGGCAGGCCGTCGCACGCGGCGCGTGTCCGCCATCGAACTTCAAAGATTGCTATACTTTCGCCCAATTCCGGCTTCCGGCCGGTAATTTGTGCCTGTCTGCGTCGATCGTTCGCATATCTCGCACGCATTTGACACCCTGACCATCCCAGCCGGGCATGGCTTCTTCAATCGCCCCGCGTGGGTGTCTCCGTGGAGCTCGTCTTGGCCGTTTCCAATTCCGTCGTGGACGAACAAGAAACCGACGCCGCTGCCGTCACATCGGGCAGTTCTTTCTATCTTGCGATGCGCATCCTGCCGGCCGTGCAGCGCGACGCGATGTTCCAGGTTTACGCGTTTTGCCGCGCGGTCGACGACATCGCCGACAGCGACCTGCCGCGCGCCGAGCGCAACGCGGGCCTCGATCGCTGGCGTGCGGACATCGACGCGTGCTTCGCCGGCCGCCCGCCGCGCCACCTGGCCGCGCTCGACCGCGAAATCCGCGCATTCAACCTGCAGCGCGACGATTTCCACGCGATGATCGACGGGATGGCGATGGACGCGGTCGAAGACATCTGCGCGCCCGACGAACCGACGCTCGACCTCTTCTGCGATCGCGTGGCGAGCGCGGCCGGCCGGCTGTCGGTGAGGATTTTCGGGATGCCGGAAGCCGAAGGGATCACGCTGTCGCATCACCTCGGCCGCGCGCTGCAACTGACCAACATCCTGCGCGACATCGACGACGATGCGGCGATCAACCGTTGCTACCTGCCGCGCGAGCTGCTCGCGCGCGAAGGCATCGCGATCACCGACCCGGCGACGATCGTGCGCAATCCGGCGCTGCCGCGCGTGTGCGCGACGCTGGTCGAGCGCGCGCTCGAGCATTTCCGCCAGGCCGACGCGGTGATGGATACCTGCCCGCGTGCGCAGGTGAAGGCGCCGCGCATCATGTCGGGCGCGTATCGCTGCATTCTCGAAGCCGCGATCGCACGCGGCTTTGCCTTCCCGCGCGCACCGCTGCGCAAGCCGAAGGCGCGCATGCTGATGATCGCCGCGCGCTACGCGCTGTTCTGAGCCGACCGAGTCGATGCCCAGGACCGTCCACGTGATCGGCGCCGGCGTTGCCGGCCTGTCGGCCGCGGTCGAACTGCAACGCCGCGGGCGACGCATCGTGCTGCACGACGCGCACGCGCATGCGGGCGGACGCTGCCGCTCATGGTTCGACGGGACGCTGAACACGACGCTCGACAGCGGGCTGCACGTGGCTTTCGCGGGGCAGCCGGCGACGCAGCGATACTTGCGCGCGATCGGCGCGGTCGACCAGCTCATGGGGCCCGCGCTGCCTGAATTCCCGATCGTCGACGTCGCGTCGCAGCAGCGCTGGACGCTGCGCTTCGGCAACGGGCGCTGGCCGTCGTGGCTGTTCGATGCCGCGTCGCGCGCGCCGGATACGACGCCGCTCGACTACCTCGCGCTCGCCCCGCTCGCGTTCGCGCGCATGGGGCGCTCACTCGCACAGACGATGCGATGCGACGGCATGCTGTGGGAACGTTGGCTGCGGCCGTATTTCCTCGGTGTGCTGAACGTCGAGCCGCGCCACGCGAGTGCCGAACTCGCGCGCGCGGCGCTGTACGGCACGTTTGCCGCGGGCGGCCCCGGCTGCCGTCCGCTCGTCGCGCGCCACGGCCTCGGCAGCGCATTCGTCGAACCGGCGCTGCGGATGCTGCAGCACGGCGGCGCGCAGATCCGGCTGAGCTCGCGGCTCGACGCGTTCGAATTCGGCGCGCACGGCAATGCGGTCGATGCGGTCTCGGTCGGCGGCGAGCGCATCGATCTCGCGCCGGGCGACGCCGTCGTGCTGGCCGTGCCGCCCGAGGTCGCGCAGCCGCTCGTGCCTGAGCTCACCGCGCCCGATACGTTCAGCGCGGTCGTGACCGCGTATTTCGCGGTCGACGCGCCGGCCGGCAATGCGCTGCAGACGGCCGTCGTGAACGGCGTCGTCGATGCGGTGCGCACCGGCGGCGGCCAGCTCGCGGCGACGATCCGCGACGCGGGCCGCTGGCTCGACACGCCGCGCGACACGCTCGCGCGGCGCATCTGGGAAGACGTCGCGCGCGTAACAGGCGCGAACCCGGAAACCATTCCCGCGTGGCAGCTCGTCGTCGAGCCGCGCGCGGGCTTTGCGGCGGTGCCGTCGCAGGAAATGAAGCGTCCGGCCGTGCGTACGCGCTGGACCAATCTTGTGCTGGCAGGCGACTGGATTGCCACCGGCTTGCCCGCCACGATCGAGGGCGCGATCCGCTCCGGCCAACTGGCCGCGGACGTGCTCCAGACACAGTAAGTAAAAGAGGGACCGATGAACGATCTCACCGAAATGGCTACCCTGTCCGCCGGCACCGTGCCGGCCGGCGTCGATACGGCCGTCGCGCGTGCGACCGACGCGCTGCTGGCCGCGCAGAACGCGGACGGACACTGGGTCTACGAACTCGAAGCCGATTCGACGATTCCCGCCGAATACGTGCTGCTCGTCCACTATCTCGGCGAGACGCCGAATCTCGAGCTCGAGCAGAAGATCGGCAAGTATCTGCGCCGCATCCAGCAGGCCGACGGCGGCTGGCCGCTGTTCACCGACGGCGCGCCGAACATCAGCGCGAGCGTGAAGGCGTATTTCGCGCTGAAGGTGATCGGCGACGACGAGAACGCGGAGCACATGCAGCGTGCGCGTCGCGCCATCCACGCGATGGGCGGCGCCGAGATGTCGAACGTGTTCACGCGCATCCAGCTCGCGCTGTACGGTGCGATTCCGTGGCGCGCGGTGCCGATGATGCCGGTCGAGATCATGCTGCTGCCGCAGTGGTTCCCGTTCCATCTGTCGAAGGTGTCGTACTGGGCGCGCACCGTGATCGTGCCGCTGCTCGTGCTGAACGCGAAGCGCCCGATCGCGAAGAATCCGCGCGGCGTACGCATCGACGAACTGTTCATCGATCCGCCCGTCAACGCCGGGCTGCTGCCGCGCCAGGGCCACCAGAGTGCCGGCTGGTTCGCGTTCTTCCGCGTGGTCGATCATGCGCTGCGCGCGGTCGATGGCCTGTTCCCGAACTACACGCGCGAACGCGCGATCCGTCAGGCCGTGTCGTTCGTCGACGAACGCCTGAACGGCGAGGATGGCCTCGGCGCGATCTATCCGGCGATGGCCAACTCGGTGATGATGTACGACGCGCTCGGCTACGCGGAAGATCACCCGAACCGCGCGATCGCGCGCAAGTCGATCGAGAAGCTGCTCGTCGTGCAGGATGACGAAGCGTATTGCCAGCCGTGCCTGTCGCCGGTGTGGGACACGTCGCTCGCCGCGCATGCGCTGCTCGAAACGCGCGACGCGCGGGCCGAGGACGCCGCGATCCGCGGCCTCGAATGGCTGCGCCCGCTGCAGATCCTCGACGTGCGCGGCGACTGGATCTCGCGCCGCCCGCACGTGCGGCCCGGCGGCTGGGCGTTCCAGTACGCGAACGCGCACTACCCGGACGTCGACGATACGGCGGTGGTCGCGGTGGCGATGGAGCGTGCGCAGCAACTCAAGCAGAACGATGCCTATCGCGATTCGATCGCGCGTGCGCGCGAGTGGGTCGTCGGGATGCAGAGCAGCGACGGCGGCTGGGGCGCGTTCGAACCGGAAAACACGCAGTACTACCTGAACAACATCCCGTTCTCGGATCACGGCGCGCTGCTCGATCCGCCGACGGCCGACGTGTCGGGGCGTTGCCTGTCGATGCTGTCGGAGCTCGGCGAGACGCCGCTGAACAGCGAGCCGGCCCGTCGCGCGCTCGACTACATGCTCAAGGAGCAGGAACCGGACGGCAGCTGGTATGGCCGCTGGGGGATGAACTACGTGTACGGCACGTGGACGGCACTGTGCTCGCTGAACGCGGCCGGCCTGACGGCGGACGATCCGCGCATGAAGCGCGGCGCGCAGTGGCTGCTGTCGATCCAGAACAAGGACGGCGGCTGGGGCGAGGACGGCGACAGCTACAAGCTGAACTATCGCGGCTTCGAGCAGGCGCCGAGCACCGCGTCGCAAACCGCATGGGCACTCCTGGGCCTGATGGCGGCCGGCGAGGTGAACAACCCGGCGGTGGCGCGTGGCATCGACTACCTGATCGCCGGGCAGAACGAAGAGGGCCTGTGGGATGAGGCGCGCTTCACGGCGACGGGCTTCCCGCGCGTGTTCTACCTGCGCTACCACGGCTATCGCAAGTTCTTCCCGCTGTGGGCGCTCGCCCGCTATCGCAACCTGAAGCGCGACAACACGACGCGCGTCACGGTCGGGCTGTAACGCGTGGCGCCGCAATCCACCGGCACGTTGCCCGTCATCGCCGTGACGGGGATGGCGTTCGAGGCGCGCATCGCGCGCGGCGACGGCGTCGAAGCCGTCTTTGCCGCACGGG
>NZ_CAJNKE010000019.1 GCF_905232215.1 Burkholderia sp. LMG 13014 | reverse complement strand
GCCTTGGGATCGAGGACGAACTGGACTTCGATCGGCGTGTTCCAGAATTCGCGGGCCAGATCGGTGATCCGTCCCGAAAACTGGCTCTTGACCCAGTCCAGCTTGAAGCGGTTCGGCGCGGCGATGGACAGCGTGTTCGCCGACGCATCGAAGGCCACCGGGGCCAAGGGTTTGATCCACGTCACGTACTGCTGGGGCGTCAGCTCGCGCTCCAGCAGTGCGGAACAGTGTTGCCAGAAATCGTTCATCAAGTAACTGTCGTTTTTTGCGTGCACAGCGCGGCTCGCCGGCGCCCTTGTCGCGGTAGCGCAACAAGGCCCGAAGCGGTCGTGCGAGCGTGCCTCGGACGCCTGCGTCACAGTCGTGGAGGGGCAGGCGCGAGCCGAAGCGGCGTGCGGGATTCTTGGAGATAAGGCGAGATTCTACCGCCAAACGCGGCCACAGCGCGAGTTATCCACAGGCCGGTTGTGTGGGGCGCGGGGCCGGATCGCCCGGGGTGGGCACAGGCGAGCGACTCCTAAAGTATTGACCGTCAACAGAAAAACGGTTTAAATAGCGGGTTCCGCGAAAACCAATCCTGTATTCCCGGCGATTGCGTTCGCCCGAATGCCTCCGGTTAGGGCACGCGGTCCCCTGAATTTCGACATTCTCGAACAAGTGAGAACATCATGAAACGTACTTACCAACCGTCCGTGACGCGCCGCAAGCGCACCCATGGCTTCCGTGTCCGTATGAAGACGGCAGGTGGCCGCAAGGTCATCAACGCTCGCCGCGCGAAGGGCCGCAAGCGCCTCGCCATCTAAGGCAGGTTGCGCGCTGTGTCCGCCGTCCGCAGTCCTGCGGAAGGTGCCGTCGAGCCGGGTGCGAATCCGTCGCAGACGAAAGCCGCCTTCCCGAAAGCTGCGCGACTTCTGAAAACGGATGAATTTTCATCCGTTTTTCGTTTGCGTCCTTGGCGGCGCTCCGCGCACTTCGTGATTTACGGCAAGCCGACCGGTCAGCCCGCGCGTTTGGGGCTCGTCGTCGGCAAGAAGTATGCGCCGCGTGCGGTGACGCGTAACCTCGTGAAGCGGTTGGCGCGCGATCAGTTTCGCCTGCGCCGGGCCGAATTCGCCGGTTACGACCTGCTGCTGCGGCAGCACACGCGCTTCGACAAGAAAGCGCTGCCGAGCGCGGCTTCCGCCCCGCTCGCGGCGATGTGCGCGGCCGAGATCCGCGAACTGCTCGACAGGGCAGTCCGGGAGATCGCTCGCCGTGCGTCGAAGCCCGCGTCCGAGTGACGCATCCGTCCGCGGTGCGGCGTTCGCGCCTGCCCGGCCGGTTTTGACGCGGCGCCGAACGGCGTCGCCCAAGGTATGGAAACGGTATTGATCGCCTTGCTGCGCTTCTACAAGGTTGCCGTGAGCCCTATGCTCGGCAACCGTTGCCGTTTTTATCCTTCCTGTTCGGATTACGCGCGCGAGGCAATCCAGTATCATGGCGCCGCGCGCGGCACGTATCTCGCCGTCAGGCGCGTGTGCCGATGCCATCCGTTTTCCGCGGGCGGCATCGACCTCGTCCCGCCGCCCAACTCCGACACTCGCGCTAGCGGCGAAGCCGACGCGCGGTCCCATCGACTCTGAGACAACGCATGGATATCAAACGCACCGTCCTATGGGTGATCTTCTTCATGTCAGCTGTCATGCTGTACGACAACTGGCAGCGGTCCCATGGACGCCCGTCGATGTTCTTCCCGAGTGCCACGCAGACGGCCCCCGCGGCCGCTGCCGGCGGTGCATCGGGCACGGGCGCGACGACGACGACCGCAGGTGAAGTGCCTGCCGCCGCAGCAGGCGCCGCACCGTCGACGACGGCACCGGCCGCCCAGGCGCAGCTCGTGAAGTTCTCGACCGACGTGTATGACGGCGAAATCGACACGCGCGGCGGCACGCTCGCGAAGCTGACGCTGAAGAAGCAAGGCGACGGCAAGCAGCCCGACCTGTACATCACGCTGTTCGACCACACGGCCGGCCACACGTATCTCGCGCGCTCGGGCCTGCTCGGCGGCGATTTCCCGAACCACAACGACGTCTACACGCAGCTGAACCCCGGCACGACGTCGCTGACGGGTGACCAGAACGCGCTGAAGCTGTCGTTCGAATCGCCGGTGAAGGGTGGCGTGAAGGTCGTGAAGACCTACACGTTCACGCGCGGCAGCTACGTGATCGGCGTCGACACCAAGATCGACAACGTCGGCACGGCGCCTGTCACGCCGACGGTCTACATGGAACTGGTGCGCGACAACACGGCCGTCGAAACGCCGATGTTCTCGCACACGTTCCTCGGGCCGGCGGTCTACACGGACGCGAAGCACTTCCAGAAGATCAACTTCAGCGACCTCGACAAGAACAAGGCCGACTACGTGACCTCCGCCGACAACGGCTGGGTCGCGATGGTGCAGCACTACTTCGCGTCGGCCTGGATTCCGCAGCAGGGCGTGAAGCGCGACATCTACGCTGAAAAGATCGATCCGACGCTGTACCGCGTCGGCGTGAAGCAGCCGGTCGCCGCGATCGCGCCGGGCCAGTCGGCCGACGTGCAGGCACGCCTGTTCGCCGGTCCGGAAGAAGAGCGCATGCTCGAAGGCATCGCGCCGGGCCTGGAACTCGTGAAGGACTACGGCTGGGTGACGATCATCGCGAAGCCGCTGTTCTGGCTGCTCGAGAAGATCCACAGCTACATCGGCAACTGGGGCTGGTCGATCGTGCTGCTCACGCTGCTGATCAAGGCCGTGTTCTTCCCGCTGTCGGCTGCGAGCTACAAGTCGATGGCGCGCATGAAGGAAATCACGCCGCGCATGCAGGCGCTGCGCGAACGCTTCAAGAGCGATCCGCAGAAGATGAACTCGGCGCTGATGGAGTTGTACAAGACCGAGAAGGTCAATCCGTTCGGCGGCTGCCTGCCGGTCGTGATCCAGATCCCGGTGTTCATCTCGCTGTACTGGGTGCTGCTCGCATCGGTCGAAATGCGCGGCGCGCCGTGGGTGCTGTGGATTCACGACCTGTCGCAGCGCGATCCGTTCTTCATCCTGCCGGTGCTGATGGCCGTGTCGATGTACGTGCAGACGAGCCTGAACCCGACCCCGCCGGACCCCGTCCAGGCGAAGATGATGAAGTTCATGCCGATCGCGTTCTCGGTGATGTTCTTCTTCTTCCCGGCCGGCCTCGTGCTGTACTACGTCGTGAACAACGTGCTGTCGATCGCACAGCAGTACTACATCACGCGCAAGCTCGGCGGAGTCAAGAAGAAGCCGGCCTGACGTCCGTTGCACACGCGGGCGGCGAGCCGCCCGCGATGCACGCAAAAAAAGCCGCATGGTTCACCCATGCGGCTTTTTGCTTTTGGCGGATCCGGTGCGGGGTCAGCCCTTCTTCGCTTCGCCCGAGTCGCCGTAGAACTGCTCGACCAGTTCCTGCACGAGGTAGCGATGATGCGGCGACAACGCTTCGATCTTCGACGCGAGTTCGATCGTCTCGGGTGTCGGCGGATAGCGTTCGTCGCGCGGCAGCGGTTGCGGCGTCGGGTGTTCGATCACGCTCGGCGACGGGCCGTAGTGCAGCCAGTGGAGTTCGACGCGCAGCCATTCGGCGAGCGTGGCGAGTTTGTCCGACGTCGGAATCGTGCGGCCCGTCAGCCATTTATGCGCGGTTTGCGGCGATACGGGCTGCGCTCCGCGGTGGCGCAGATTGAATCGGTTCGCCAGCTCAGTCGCACCGGTGACCTTCTCCGGGCTGCGCCGCAGGGCGAATTTCAGGCGTTCCGAGAACGCGGCTTTTTCTTCGGATGTCGGCATGGGGGAGATTGTGCAATTCCGCCGCCGCGTTTCAGACAACCATTCGGGATAAACGTATCTCGTTCAGACGAATCCCGGTCTTGACCGGAATGGGGTACGAAATTGAGGGCCGCAGCGTTGGGCCGCTCCAGCCGGCATACTCGTCCGAAACGGTGGCGGTGACATCGCGTCGGGCTGATACTTGCCTTATCCCCATCGGGATAAATTCGGACGTGTCCGAATCCTGCGCGGCGGCCGGTGGCTTGCTTGCCGGCACGCTACAATGCCGGCGTTCCGATGCCCGAACTGTTGCGCGGGCGCACCATATTCACTGATCACCCGATTCATCCGATTCCCATGCTCGCTACCGATTCCGATCCGATCGTCGCTATTGCCACTGCTGCCGGCCGGGGTGGCATCGGGGTCGTCCGCGTGTCGTTCGGGCGCGGCGGCGAGGCGGCCGCGTTGCCGCTGATCGACGCGTTGTGCGGGCAGAAGCTCGCCCCGCGCCATGCGAGCTACGTGCCGTTCCTCGACGAGCACGGCGCGCCGCTCGACCGTGGGATCGCGCTGTACTTTCCGGCGCCGCATTCGTACACCGGCGAGCACGTGCTCGAGCTGCAGGGGCACGGCGGGCCGATCGTGATGCAACTGCTGCTGCAGCGCTGCCTCGATGCGGGGCGCGGTTTCGGGCTGCGGCTCGCGGAGCCCGGCGAATTCACGCGGCGCGCGTTCCTGAACGACAAGCTCGATCTCGCGCAGGCCGAGGCCGTTGCCGACCTGATCGAGGCGAGCACCGAAGCCGCCGCGCGTTCGGCCGGGCGTTCGCTCGACGGCGCGTTCTCGCGGCAGATCCATGCGCTCGTCGAAGACGTGATCACGCTGCGGATGCTGGTCGAGGCGACGCTCGATTTTCCGGAAGAAGAGATCGATTTCCTGGAAGCGGCCGACGCGCGCGGCAAGCTTGCGAAGATTCGCGCGCAGCTCGCGCACGTGCTGGGCGACGCGCGGCAGGGGGCGTTGCTGCGTGAAGGGCTGTCGGTCGTGCTTGCGGGGCAGCCGAACGTCGGCAAGTCGTCGCTGCTGAATGCGCTGGCCGGCGCCGAGCTGGCGATCGTGACGCCGATTGCGGGCACGACGCGCGACAAGGTTGCGCAGACGATCCAGGTCGAAGGGATTCCGCTGCACATCATCGATACGGCCGGGTTGCGCGAGACCGAGGACGAGGTCGAGCGGATCGGTATCGCGCGTACGTGGAGCGAGATCGAGCGCGCGGATGTCGTGCTGCATCTGCTGGATTCGCGCAACGGGATGACGGCGGACGACGAGACGATCGCGGCGCGCTTTCCGGGCGGCGTGCCGGTGGTGCGCGTGCTGAACAAGACGGATCTGACCGGCGTGGCAGCGTGTGTCGAGCATCCGGCGGCGGAGGGTGATCTGACCGAGGTGCATCTGTCGGCGAAGCGCGGCGACGGGATCGACATGCTGCGTGCGGAACTGCTGCGGATCGCGGGATGGCAGGCCGGGGCGGAAGGGGTGTATCTCGCGCGCGAGCGGCATCTGATCGCGCTGCGGGCCGCGCAGGAGCATCTGGCGCAGGCGGCGGATCATGCGGAGCAAAGGGCGCAGTCGCTCGATCTGTTTGCCGAGGAACTGCGGCTCGCGCAGGAGCAGCTTAATTCGATTACCGGGGAATTCACTTCGGATGATCTGCTGGGGGTGATTTTCAGCAGGTTCTGTATCGGGAAGTAATGCCGGTGCATTTGAAATTCGACCATCCTGCGTGGCTCGTCATTCGTCTTTAATCGAAACACCCGATCACGATCGCTCTCCCGTTTGCCCACCCGGCCTGCCGTAAAATCGTCCGGCCGGGCAATCTCGACATAACAAATCCCGGCGTCAAAACAAAGAGAGGGCATGTATGGGATTCGGATTCGGAAAGCGCCGCGAGTCATCCGGCAACTCGACCGTCGACCTGACGAAAAACCAGCACTCGCGAGCGAATGACCGCGTCGCGCTGGATCTTGCGTTACGCCGGGCGTTGGCGGTCCTCGAGTGTTGCGCATCGCACGGCGCTTATATCGAGCTCAACGATGCCAAAGTCGGGTGGGACTATCTGAAGGAAAAAGGCCTGATTTCGATCGATCTGGATGCCGAGTGGAACGAATCGGAACGCGTCCTGCTGGCCTATTACAACGCAGGCATTCTCACCGCATCGGATAAGGAGCGTGCCCGGCACCTGGTGGACGTGATCGAGGTGCAACTCCGGGCTGCACGTGGCGAGGTGGTGGGCGTCGTGGATGCCGTTTCCGCGCTCAATCTCGCGCGGCTCAAATATCCTTCGAAGAGCTGGATCGGCGATGGCATCTTCGCTGCCGTGTTCGGCGTGATGGGCGGCGCGATCATCGGTACCGTGGCCGGCAGGTTCGCAGACGATACGACGGCCGTGACCAATGTCGTCTTCGTTCTCGTGATCCTCGGTTCGATTCTCTTCGCGCGCTACAGCCACCAGAAGAGCATTGTCGCGGCAGACGCGAAAATCGCGGCGGCTCAAGCCGAGGTCGATCGCCTCGTCGTCCGGAATCTGTCTCCTTCGGCGGAAGTCTCGTCCGTCGCCGCCTGACAGTCTTGCCAGATGGTTCGTCGTCGCACCGGATGCTACATTGCGTCGGGCCGAACGAGCCGACTCCCGACGCGGTCGGGCTTGCCTGACGAGCGCATCCGCGCCGCGCGATCGCCATCGGGCAACGTGCGGTGCCGAGCGTCGTAGCACCCCGACCGATCCTGCTTTCTCGCACGACCGCCAACCATGTCCCTGTCCCGCCGCCACTTCCTTGCCGCCCTTCCCGTGCTGGCCGCCCGCGCGGCATCGGGCGCGCCCACCGCGTCGCAATCGATCGACCGCAACGCGATCATCCGCGCCGTCTTTGCCGACGGTGCTGCACGTCCCGACCTGGCCGCGCGCCACGTCGCGCTGATGAACCGGCTTCGTGTGATGTGGGTGCCGGTCGAATCCGGTGCGCCCGGTATCGATCCGTCGCAGCCGCTGATCGGCGACGGGCCACCGATCGCGCTGGCCAAGGCGGCACTCAAAACCGACGACGATGTGCTCGCCATTCGCACGCTGGCCGAACTCGGTCGGCTCGTGCCGCAGTTCGTGGCGGGGGCCGGCACGCTTGCGCCGGGGCAATACACGATCCCGCCGGCGCTGCGCAAACTGTTCGCGTTCAAGGAAAGCGGCGTCGACGCGTCGGGCCGTTTCCAGTTTCGCGCTGCGCATCTCGCCGTGCTGAGGGGCGCCAACTGGAGGACGGTCGATTCGGACGCGATCGAGGACGTGCTGGGTGAAGGGGATTTCTGGCCGATGCCCTACATCGACGGCAAGCGGCCGTATGGCGACCGTACCTACTATCAGTTCGACATGGCCGACCTGCTGGGCGAGCCATACAAGCGGGATGGGCGAGGCAATCTGATCGCGGAAGCGAAAAAGGATGCGCGGCTCGAGCGCCTTCACTACGAAACGCTCGCTGCGCTGCAGGTATTTCTGACGCATGCCAGGCTGACCCGCCCGGCCTGATCATGGTGCGGTTCGGCGCGTCGGCCTGCATCGGGCGGCACGGCCGTCGATGCAGGCGAATCGCCCGTTCGCGACGATGCTTCAGCCATCCGCCTGCCGAAGCGTGCCGCACGTCACGACATCAATCCCAGTCCCGATGATGATGGTGGTAGTAGCCGCCACCACCGTAGTAGCCACCGCCATCCGGCACGACGATACAGCCGCTCAGCAACACTGCGACGCCTGCAATCAGCAAAAGGGTTTTCTTCATGGCGCTCACCTGCTCGGATTCAATATGGAACCCAGCATAGCGAGCACCCGCAACACCGGCTGTAAGCGATCGTTTCCCTGTTCTGCAATCCGTAACGGCGGATTATTTCGGTCACAATGACCGTAACAAATCCCCAAACAGCAGACGTTTTCAGGCGGTGACGACCCTGTTTCGCCCGGTATCCTTCGCGCGATACAGTGCGGCATCGGCGGCTTCGATCAACGCATCGGGTGTCGAGAGATCGTCGGCCGACACGGTCGCGCAGCCGACACTCACGCTCACGCGCCCGGCCGGTGACGCCGGCATCGCGAGATCGAGCCGCAGCACCGCTTCACGTGCTTCCTCGGCGACCACCCGCGCGCCGCGCGCCCCCGTGTTCGGCAGCACGATCGCGAACTCCTCGCCACCGTAACGCGCGACGATGTCCGCTGGCCGCCGCACCGCGCCGGCCAGCGCATTCGCGACCGCGATCAGGCATGCGTCGCCCTTCACGTGACCGAACGCGTCGTTGTACGCCTTGAAGCGATCGACGTCGACCATCAGCAGCGACAGCGGTTCGCCTTGCCGTCGCGCCTGCAGGAACAGCGTGTGGAAATGATCGTTGAAGTGCATGCGGTTGAACGCGCCCGTCAGCCCGTCGCGCGCGGATGAGCGGATCAGCGTCGCGTGCGCCTCGAACAGCCGCTGGTACAGCATCGTCACTTCCCACGCGAGTACGCATACGAGCACGCCCGGCGAGAACATGCTGAATACGCGCGCGAGATACCAGCCGACCGTGAAGCGATTGGTGCTCATCAGGTTCAGCGTCGTGTCGGTGAGGCATGCGAGCACCGCGATCGCGAGCCACAGGTCGAGCGTCGTGCGCAGCCGGCCGGTGGCCAGCACGGCAACGAGCGCCAGCGCATTGAGCAGCCACACGACCAGCGCGACGCCGCTGACGGGCAGCACGGCCGCGTCGCCTGGTGGATGAAACGCGGGTGGCAGCGACACGTTCAGCGTGACCACGCACAGCAGCCCGGCGACGGCAGCCGGCCCGCCGATCAGGGCGAGCGTCCACCGGCGTGTCTGCTGCGCGCCGATCGGTGAGCGCGTCAGCCGCTCGCGCGCGAGCAGCGCGACCATCACGAAACCCGGGAAGCCGGCGTGCCAGAAGATCCACATCCACGCGGCGCTTTGCGGTTGCGCGCCTAGCAGCCCGTGCGGCGCGAATACGCCGGGAAAGGTGAGCAGTTGCAGCGCGACGGCGAGCGCGGTGAACGCGTAGGCGCCGCCGAGCGCGCCGAGCACCGGCTGGCGCGTCACGGTGAACTGCGCGCCGAGAAAGAACGCCGCGATGCTCGCGGTGGTGAACACGGTGAGCGCACACATCGGCATGAACGGCTCGATGGCCGGCAGCGCAACGTTCGCGTGCGGCGCGGCGATCCCGAGCGCGAGCACGATGACGAGCGCCGCCAGTGCGCCGAACCAGAGTTGACGGCGTGTCGTGTGCTGGATCAGGATGCCTTCCATGGAGTTCCCCGGGCACGTAGGCGGACACGCCCGGTCTTGCGCCGGGCGACAGGCAGCCGGCCGCTGCGCGACCGGTGCGGCCTGATGCTATCGCGTTATGGGTGCGGGCTCAAACCCCGAGGCCGGGGCCGAAGTTGCCGGCGACCCAGTGCGTGACGGCGTTGACGTCCGCGTAGTCCTGTTCGGGCAGGCCGTCGAGCATCGACAGCACTTCATTGCTGGCACCGGCGTCGCGCGCGGCATCGACGATCGCATCCTTGTTGGCCGGGTAGCGGACAGCCGCCAGCACGTCGGCGATCTGCAGGTCGATCGTTTCGTTGGGAATGTCGTGCGGAGGCTGGGCGGGCTGGTCGTTCACGGCGGCGTCTCGCGGGGTGAGCGGGTTGAGTGGCTTGCGTGGTATTCGGATCGCGGCGGAATTCGGGTGCTTGATGGGACACGTCACGGGGCGCGTCACGGGGTGCATCACGCGTTCACATTCCAGGGCGGCCAGGCCGGCATACCCCGCGAATGGACGGCGATCGACTCAATGCTCGCGTCGCACGCGGCGCCACGGATGCTTCCAGTCGATGTGCGGTGCGTTTTCGTCGCGCGGATGCTGGCGCCGATGTTCCTGCCAAAGTTCGTCGGAAAACAGCGCCGCTACGATCACGAGCGGCAGCACGAGGAAAATTCCGAGTATGACTTGCTCGATCACGATAGCCTCCTCGCGGTGGCAGGAACCCTTGCTCCCATTCTAGGCTCTGAACTTCGCCCGCGTTCAATTTCTTACAGTGCGGAACAGGCCCGGATGCGGCCTTGCCGCACGGGCGCCGGCATCAAAAAGGACATGACCATGCAACTCCAGAACGATACCAACACGCTCGCGCTGCGGCCGCTGGAGCGCCAGGACCTGCGCTTCGTCCACGAGCTGAACAACGACGCAAAGATCATGCGCTACTGGTTCGAGGAGCCGTACGAAACCTTCTCGGAACTGTCACAACTGTACGACCGCCACGTGCACGACCAGCGCGAGCGCCGTTTTGTCGCGGTTGACGCACAAGGTGAACTGGTCGGCCTCGTCGAGCTGATCGAGCTCGACTACATCCATCGCCGCGGCGAGTTCCAGATCATCATCGCGCCGCAATGCCAGGGGCGCGGCTATGCGGGCCAGGCGACGCGCCTCGCGATCGAGTACGCATTCAAGGTGCTGAACATGCGCAAGCTGTACCTGATCGTCGATACGTCGAATGCGGCGGCGATTCACGTGTACGAGAAATGCGGATTCCAGCACGAGGCCGAATTGAAGGAAGAATTTTTCGGAAACGGCGCGTATCACAACGCTTATCGCATGTGCATTTTTCAGCGCGATTATTTCGAGCGTCAGCCATCCGGCCTGAATACAGCAGGGTAAACACGCTGGCGAAAGGCGCTTGCGGCGGGGCTTCCGCGGGCGCTGAAACCATGCGGAGAAGTACGGATAAATACGGATTCGCTTATACCTGGCATTTTTCTTGTATCAGGTAAATACGATTCCGCGTTGCGGTAAAGTCGAATCGTTTCGAATGACTTTATGTGCGGCGCATCAAAATGATCCGGATAGCGAAATGGATTATCCAAACCGTTCAATCGCCGCCTGGTAATTTTGCTGAAAGTCTTGCTGTGCAACGCTTTCCGCCCAGCGTCGCGGGCCTGCCCGCCGGGCGGCACGCGTCGTCACGGCTGCGCGCGGCGCGAAAGACGGGCTGCGCACGGGGTGCGACAATCCGCCGCTATTGCGGTCGCACAACAAATGTGCTTGCTATCGCTTGCCGGTCTTCTAAAGTGAAAAACGCGGGTTCACGATCACCTTTAAACACATAGCTAACCCAAGCCTGGTGCCCGCAAGCCTGGAGACAGAACATGATGAAGCGTACCGGTATCCTTTTTGCCCTCGTCGGCGCATTTTGCGCGGTGTCGATTGCCCAGGCGGGCGGCGATTCGGCCGTCAAGCCGACGCAGGAAATCCAGTTGACGAAGAACGCATGGGGCTGCCTGTCGAAAGACAATCTGGACTCCGTACTGAGTCACGAGCGTGACGGCAAGTCGCAGGCGAAGCAGCAATACTTCGACGACTACCGTTGCCTGTCGGTGCCGGAAGGCCAGCGTTTCCGCGTGGTGTCGGTCGATCAGGGCGACGTGCAGTTCGTCAGCGCCGACAACAGCGACCAGCAGGGGCTCTGGACCGATTCGCGCTTCGTCAAGCAATAACCGTCCCATCACCGCGCCGTCGCACGACGCGCGAGCGCGCCGGCCCGATCGGCCGGCGGCGCGAACCGAACACGGCCCGGCCCATGCCGGGCCGTTGCGCTGTGGGTGGCACATGACACGCGCCGGACGCCGCGCATTCGGTATCATCACGGCCCGACCGAACCGAATGCCCGCCCGGGCCGCATCCGCATGGCGCTGAAATCCACGATCTACAAAGCCGAACTGCAAATCGCCGACATGGATCGGCATTACTACGCCGATCACGCACTGACGGTGGCGCGCCATCCGTCGGAAACCGACGACCGGATGATGGTGCGCATCGTCGCGTTCGCGCTGTTCGCGCACGAGCGGCTCGAATTCTGCAAGGGGCTGTCGGACGTCGACGAGCCCGATCTGTGGCAGAAGGACCTGACGGGCGCGATCGACGTCTGGATCGAAGCCGGCCAGCCGGACGAACGGCGCATCTCCAAGGCGGCCGGCCGCGCCGGGCAGGTCACGGTGATCGCATACGGCGGCAAGACGTCGGATATCTGGTGGCAGGGCGTGCGCAGCAAGGTCGAACGGCTGCGCAACGTGCAGGTGCTGTCGCTGGATGACGGTGTCGCAGCCGCGCTCGGGAAACTCGCGGAGCGCACGATGCGCCTGCAATGCACGGTGCAGGACGGCGCCGCGTGGATCTCGAGCGCCGACCACGATCCGGTCGCGGTCGAGTGGACGGTGCTGAAGGCGCGCGCGGACGCGTGACGGCCCGCGCGCCGGCTGGCCGCGTTCAGCCGATCGCGGCCGGCGGCCCCTTGAATTCCAGCATGTTGCCTTCCGGGTCGAACAGGTAGATCGACGGCCCGTAGCCGCCGGCGCCGTAGCGTTCCGCCGGGGCGCCCGGCCGTGCGCCATGCGCGGCGAAATGGGCGGTCAAGGCTTCCGGATCGAACGGCTCGACGCGCAGGCACACGTGATCGAGATTGCGTCCCGTGCCGGGCGGGCCGCTGTCGGCGCGGTCGATCGGGCCGCCGACCGACAGCAGGTCGATCAGCGCGTCGCCCGCGCGCAATTGCACAAGGCCCAGATCGGGCTGTTCCTTCTCCACATGGCAGCCGACGGCGTCGCAGTAAAAGCGCGTCATCGCGGCCATGTCGGTCACGCGCAGCACGATGTGATCGATTGCGCGGATAGTCGGTTTCATGGGCAGGCACTCCTTCGCGGTCCACGAGCATCGAGTGTAGACGTATCGCGCCTGCGCCGCCGGCCGGAACGCGGCACAATCGACGGACGAAAAAAAGCCCGTTCACGCGGAGCGGAACGGGCTTAATCCATATCAGGAGGAGACATGGAGGAGACAGTTCCAACTATACACACGGCGATGGTGCGACGCAATATTTCGAATGCAAAAAATCGTCAGGACGGCGATTTGTCGCATCCGCAGTGCAGCAAAATGGTGACGGTACGATGACGAAAACCGTGCTGGAACAGCCGGCGCGCGCGTTTTGTCGGATTTATTTTCAATCGATCCGCCCCCGGTTCTCCGGAGCGAATCACAGAGCAAGATTCAGGGCGCGACGGCGTGTGCCGATGTCTAGAGTAGGTCCCATCTACACTAGAGAGTGCGAGGTTCAGATGAAAACCGCCTATCCGACCGATGATGCCCGCTGGGGCGCCGTCACCGAGCGCGATCCGCATGCGGACGGCGCGTTCTTCTACGCCGTGAGCACGACCGGCGTGTTCTGCCGCCCAACTTGCGCGTCGCGGCTGCCGCGCCGCGAAAATGTGTCCTTCTTCGTCGATACGGCCGCCGCGCGTGCGGCCGGCTTCCGGCCCTGCAAGCGCTGCCAGCCGGAAGGGTTGCCGCGCGAGCTCGAGATCGTCAATCGCGCGTGCGCGGTGCTCGACGCGCACGCGGAACGGCTCACGCTGCAGCAGCTGAGCGATGCCGTGCACGTGAGCCCGTTTCACCTTCAACGGCTCTTCAAGCGGGTGGTCGGCGTGTCGCCGCGGCAGTACCAGGCCGCGCAGCGCGGCGCCGCGCGGCGGCAGGCGCTGCAAAGCGGGCAGCCGGTCACGCAGGCGGCCGTCGACGCGGGCTTCAACTCGCCGTCGCGGCTCTATGCGTCGGTGCCGCGCGAGCTCGGGATGGCGCCGTCGGCGTTCCGCCGCCAGGGCGCCGGCCTGCGGATCGACTATGCGACCGCATCCACGTCGCTCGGCACGGTACTCGTCGCCGCGACCGAACAGGGCATCTGCCGGATCGCGTTCGGTGACGAACCGGTAGCGCTCGCCGGCGAGCTGAAGGACGCGTTCGCGCGCGCCGAGCTGGTCGACGCGCCGGCTAGGCTCGCCCCGTTCATCGCGCAGATCCGCGCGTACCTGGACGGCACGCGGCACGCCTTCGACCTGCCGCTCGATATCGCACCGACCGCGTTCCAGCAGCGCGTGTGGGAAGCGCTGACGCATATTCCGTACGGCGAAACGCGTAGCTACTCGGAGATCGCCGAGGCGCTGGGTGCGCCGCGCGCAGTGCGCGCTGTCGCGTCCGCGTGCGCGTCGAACCCGGTCGCGCTCGCGATTCCGTGCCACCGCGTCGTCCAGAAGGGCGGCGCGCTTTCCGGGTATCGTTGGGGCGTGCGCCGCAAGGCGACGTTGCTGGCGTCCGAGGCGCGGCATGTGCATGACGATGAAGCCGAAACCGTTGCGGAGGGCAGCGCAGTTTGAGCATCGCAAAGACAACCATCACATCCATCGTGAACGGCGGCCCTGTGCCGCCGTCCGCGCAAATGGAACTGCGCTTCAATGCGCCTTACGACTGGGCGCGCGTGCTGCGCTTCTTCAGCGGGCGCGCGATTCCTGGCGTCGAGCAGGTGGCGGACGGCGTGTATCGCCGCATCGTCGACCTGCACGGCGATGCCGGCCGGCTCACGGTCGCGAAGCATCCGCGCAAGCATTGCCTGGTCGCGACGGTCGAAGGTGCGGTCGCGCGTCATGTCGACGACGCGTTCGCCCTGCGCGTCGCGACGATGTTCGACCTCGGCGCCGATCCGGCCGCCATCGGCAGCGGGCTGGCGCGCGATCCGTGGTTCGCGCCGCTCGTCGAGGCCGCGCCGGGGCTGCGCGTGCCGGGCGCATGGTCGGGGTTCGAGCTGGCCGTGCGCGCGATCGTCGGCCAGCAGGTGAGCGTGAAGGCTGCGACGACGATCGTCGGCCGGCTCGTCGAGCGTGCCGGCGAGCGAGTGGTTCATGAAGATGACGGCGCGCCCGCATGGCGCTTCCCGACGCCCGACGCGCTGGCCGCCTGCGATCTCGACAAGATCGGAATGCCCGGCAAGCGGGTGGCGGCACTGACGGGCGTGGCGCGCGCGGTGGCGGCCGGCGACGTGCCGGTCGATCGCGAGCACGCCGATCTCGCGACGCTGCGCAGTGCGTGGCTCGATCTGCCCGGCATCGGCCCGTGGACCGTCGAATACATCGCGATGCGCGCATGGCGCGATCCGGACGCATGGCCGGCCTCCGATCTCGTGCTGATGCAGTCTATCGCCGCGCGCGATCCGGCGCTCGACCGGCTGGCAACCCAGAAGCGCCGCACCGAAGGCTGGCGGCCGTGGCGCGCGTACGCGGCGCTGCATTTGTGGAACGAAGTGGCCGACCGGGCGGGCGGCGCGCGCGGCGGGGGAGGGCGGCTGCAATCGCGGCCGGGTGCGGCCGGGTGCGACCTGGCGAGGCTGCGATGCAACCCGTTGCGCAGGTCGTGTCGGCATGCGTAGCCTGACTACCGGACACCGGACACCGGACACCGGACACCGGACACCGGACACCGGACACCGGACACCGGACACCGGACACCGGACACCGGACGCCGGACGCCGGCCGTCACGGCAATTCCGCGCATCCGTCGTCGGCAGGATGCCGGGCGCGCAATGCGCACTTACCCCTCTTCCCGCGGTCGATTCGGCGGCAGGGTTGCACCTGCCGCCACCCGTCCGCGCGTCAGGTTCCATCGGACAAATTCGTATAACCGACTTGCCCGTTGCCGCCGCCTGGAACCGGTGGCACATGCGGCGACCGCCGCGACCGGCCCGTCCGGCGGCCCGCTGCGGCCCGCGCGCTGCCCGGCGCCACCTCAAGCGCGTGTTTCGGCGAGATGTTAAAGTGCCCGCTACCAACGAAGCGACCAACAATCCAGCCGGCCGCGCGCGGCGTTCTGCGCGCGGCCGTCACGCACTTGCGTCTCCATGTCGAACACCATGACTCACCGCCAGTCCGAACTGCTGCTGAAGCGCCTCGACGCGCTGAGCTCGGGCCCGACGCGGCAGCATCTGCCCGACGGCCTGCGCGGCATCGAAAAGGAAAGCCTGCGCGTGACGCGCGACGGGATGATCGCGTTCACGCCGCATCCGCGCGCGCTCGGTTCGGCGCTCACGCATCCGTCGCTGACGACCGACTATTCCGAAGCGTTGATCGAGCTGATCACGCCCGCGGAAGGCGACGCCGCGATCACGCTCGAACGTCTCGACGATCTGCATCGCTACGTGTATGCATCGCTCGGCGACGAGATGCTGTGGAACGACTCGATGCCCGGCCTGCTGCCGGCCGACGACCAGATTCCGATCGCCGACTACGGCACGTCGAACATCGGCCGCCTGAAGACGGTGTACCGGCGCGGCCTCGCGTATCGCTACGGCCGCACGATGCAGTGCATCGCCGGCATCCACTACAACTACTCGCTGCACGAGGAAGTGTGGCGGCGCCTGCATGCGGAAGAAGGGTCGACGGCCACGCTCGTCGATTACCAGTCGGAGCGCTATCTCGCGCAGATCCGCAACTTCCGCCGCCGCAGCTGGCTGCTGATGTACCTGTTCGGCGCGTCGCCGGCGCTCGACACGAAGTTCCTGCGCGGCAAGCCGCACAAGCTCGACACGTTCGATGCCGATACGCTGTACCTGCCGCATGCGACGAGCCTGCGGATGAGCGATCTCGGCTACTCGAACACGACTGCCCAGGCTGCGCTGCACGTCGACTACAACACGCTGCCCGGCTATCTCGACGCGCTGTCGAAGGCCGTGAGCGAGCCGTATCCGGCCTACGAGGCGATCGGCACGCATCGCGACGGCGAGTGGATTCAGATCAACACGAACGTGCTGCAGATCGAGAACGAGTTCTACTCGACGATCCGGCCGAAGCGCGTCACGTATTCGGGCGAGCGGCCGTTGCATGCGCTCGCATCGCGCGGCGTGCAGTACATCGAGGTGCGCTGTCTCGACATCGATCCGTTCGAGCCGACCGGCATTGCGCTGGAAACCGCGCGCTTCATCGACGCGTTCCTGCTCGCGTGCGCGCTCGACGAGAGCCCGGCGCTCGACTGCCCCGCGTACCAGGAAGCGAACGCGAACTTCGGCAGCGTGACGATGGAAGGGCGCAAGCCGGGGCTCACGCTGCAGCGCGACGGCGAGTCGATCACGCTGCAGGCATGGGCAGACGATCTGATGGCCGATATCGAAACCGTCGGCCGCCGTCTCGACGAGATCCGCGGCGGCGACGAGCATGCGCGCGCGATCGCCGCGCAACGCGAGAAGCTCGCCGATCCGGAGCGCACGGCGTCCGCGCGCGTGCTGCGCACGATGCGCGAACGCGGTCAGTCGTTCCTCGGGTTCGCGCTGGCGCAGAGCGACGCGCATGCCGCGCATTTCCGCGCGCATCCGCCGTCGGCGGAGACGCTGCGCGTCGAGCAGGCGCTTGCCGCGAAGTCGCTGGCCGAACAGGCCGAGCTCGAAACGAAGGAGGCCGGATCGTTCGATGCATTCGTCGCGGCCTATCGCGCATATACGCTGAACCGCTTCAGCGTGTGATCTTGCGCACGTGCACCGCGTCGATCGGCGCGGTGCGCGATGCGCCTCTCCATCGCCGGTCGGTGCGCACCGTTCATCGTTGCGCGCGCGATCCGGCTCGATCAGCCGTCAGTGATGCGCGTACGTGCCGCGATCGATCGCAGGCGGTACCGCCGGCTTGCCCGATTCCACGTTTGCCCCGCCGTCGCTGCCGTAGCCGGCGTTCTCGCCGCGCGCCTGCGCGGCACGGCGCATGATCGCCTGCATGTTGTCCGGAAAGTCGGGACTGCTCGCGAGGCTCGTCCGGTAGCCGGCGGCCTGCAGTTCAACGAGTTCCTGGCGGACCTCGGCGCGCGTCAGTGGCGATGCGGCCTGCGCGTGGGCGGAGAAGGCCGCGCCGATCAGCACGCATGCGCATGCCGCCTGTTTCATCGTCTTCATCATGTTCACTCCGTGAGGTTCCGGTGCCGCGCTTGCCGTGGCCGGCGCGGGCGGAATCGATGCGACCAGTCTAGGCTTCGGACGCCAAACGAAACATCCCGCCCGCCGTCAGGCACCTTTGCCGCACGTGCAACATTGCGCGGCAGGCGGCGTTGCGCTGCGCCGGCGGGCCGCTCGTGACGGACTGCCTGTCGGCTGCGACAGCGAGCCGCCCGCTGCGGGTCAGCGGGCGGCCGGTGGTTCGTATCGGGTCGGTACGCATCGGGCTTGTCCCCCTTGTACAAGCGCTGCGCGCCTCCTAACCTCTTTTAAGCGACCGATCGGTTGGCCGCACGACGTCGTTGCGTGCGCAAGCGCCTGATTGCTGTCGCGACTGCAGAACGACCGCTTTGCACCGAATTCGGGGGGCACCGCCGCGCCACCCTGGGTCGACCGCCGTGGGGGTGGAGTAAGCGCTGAAGCGCTAACTCCACCCAACCACGCCATGGGATCCGAGTAGGCGCTAAAGCGCCAACTCGGATCGACAGGAGACACGATGAACCCCACCGACGCCCTACCGCCCGGCATCGTCTTCGCGCAGCCTTTGACGCCGGTCGCCAATTCGCTGCTGCTGTCCTTCCTCGTCGCCGCGATTCCGATTGCGGTCGCGCTGATCGCACTCGGCGTGCTGCGCCGCCCCGCGTGGCAGGCATCGCTCGCCGGGCTCGTCGCCGGCCTCGCGGTCGCGATCGGCGCGTGGGGGATGCCCGCCGGGCTCGCGTTCAACGCGGTCGGCGCCGGCATGGCGCTCGCGGTCGTGCCGGTGATGTGGATCGTCTTCAACGCATTGCTGCTGTACAACATCGCGGTGAAGTCGGGCCGCTTCGACCAGTTCCGGCAATGGATGCTCGACAACCTGCCCGACGACCGCCGTCTCGTGCTGCTCGTCGTCGCGTTCTCGTTCGGCTGTCTGCTCGAAGGGATCTCGGGCTTCGGCACGCCGGTCGCGATCACGAGCGCGCTGCTGATCGCGCTCGGCTTCCCCGCGCTCGAAGCGCTCACCTATACGCTGCTGTTCAACACGGCACCGGTCGCGTTCGGCGCGCTCGGTGTGCCGATCACCGTGCTCGGCGCGGTGACGTCGCTGCCGCCCGCGACGCTCGCGCAAATGGTCGGCCGCCAGCTGCCGTTCTTCGCGCTGCTGCTGCCGTTCTACGTGGTCGGCGCGTATGGCGGGCTGCGTTCGATCTCGAAGCTGTGGCCCGCGCTGCTCGTGTCGGGCGGCAGCTTCGCGATCGCGCAGTTCGTCACGTCGAACTTCCTCGGCTACCAGCTCACCGACGTGCTGTCGTCGCTCACGTCGCTGATCGTCACGATCGGCTTCCTGCAGGTGTGGAAGCCGCAGCCCGATCCGCAATACGCGCTCGCGCGCAGCGTGCCCACGACGGCCGGCGCCGCGCGCGCGGGCTTCGGCGGCTGGCTGCCGTGGCTCGTCGTATCGGTGGTCGTGATCGTCTGGGTGCACGCGAACATCGCGGCGATCGGCGACGTGAAGATCAAGTGGCCGGGCCTGCACAACGCGGTGTTCGTGTCGCTGTACCACAAGCCGTATGCGGCGATCTGGGACTTCCAGCCGCTCGGCACGGGCACCGCGATCCTCTTGTCGGCGATCATCACGGCCGCGTTGACGCGCACCGGCATCGGCGATTTCTTCGAATGCGTGGCGAAGACCTGGCGGCAGACATGGATCGCGATCGTCACGGTGATGATGATCGTCGGGCTCGCGTACCTGTTGAACTACTCGGGGATCAGCTACACGCTCGGCACCGGCGTTGCGTCGACCGGCGCGCTGTTTCCGCTGGTGTCCGCGTCGCTCGGCTGGATCGCGGTGTTCCTGTCCGGCAGCGATACGTCGGGCAACGCGCTGTTCGGCAACCTGCAGGTGGTCGCCGCGCGGCAGCTCGGCCTCGACCCGGTGCTGATGGCCGCGACCAATTCGTCGGGCGGCGTGATGGGCAAGATGATCTCGCCGCAGAACATCGCGACGGGTGTGTCGACCACCGATCTGAAGGGGCAGGAGGGTGTCGTGTTCGCGCGCACCTTCTGGCACAGCGTGATCCTCACGCTGCTGCTCGGCGTGCTGGTGTTCCTGCAGCAGCACGTATTGACGTGGATGATTCCGGCGCTGCCGAAGTGATGTGAGCGCAACGACTGCAGGAAGGCACGAGGAAGAACGAGGGAAGGCGCGGGAAAAGCGCCACTAATGTGCGGAACCGGTGAGCGCGCGGCAGTTCAGCGCGCGTTCGCCAGCCGCGCCGTTCGTCCTGCTTCATCCGTCCCGGCCGCGTCGCTGCCGGCCGGCAGGATGCACGCGAGGAACGCGTCGATCGCGGGGCTCTGGCGGCGCGCTTTCAGGTAGTACACGTATTCGTCGATCGTCGTGTCGACGCCGCGCAGCGCGATCACGCGCAAATCCGGATGACGTTCGGCCTCGCCGAGCGGAAACAGGCTGCCACCCACGCCATGCAGGATCGCCTCGCGGATCGCTTCGCGGCTGCCGATCTCGGCAACCGATACAGCCGCGATGCCAGCCGCTTCAAGGATCGTCTCCGTGCAGCGGCGCGTGACCGAGCCTTCCTCGCGAATCAGCAATCGCACGTCGGCAAGCTGTGCCGGATCGATCGCATCGAAACGCGCGAGCGGATGGTTGCGATGCACGACGAGCACGAGCGGGTCGGTCGAGATCACCTTGCGTTCGAGGCCGTCGGCATCGTTGCGCTGCGACGAGACGGCGAGATCGATGCGGAATTCCTGCAGCGCCTGCAGGATTTCCTCGGAGTTGCCGATCCGGCACGTGAGTGCGATCGACGGATGCGCGTTCGAGAAGCGGCCGACCGCGTCCATGATGTAGTACGGCCCCGTCGCACCGATCCGCAGGTGGCCTTCGAACAGGCCGCCGACGTTGCGCAGCATGATGTCGGCCTGCGCCTCGAGCGCGATCATCTTCTCGACGAGCGGCAGCAGCTCGATGCCCGTCTCGGTGACCTCGAGCTTGCGTCCGCTGCGGTGGAACAGCTCGACGCCATACACCTGCTCGACCTGCCGGATCTGCGCGGCAATCGTCGGCTGGCTCACGCCCAGGTGGCGCGCGGCGCGCGTGATGCTGCCCTGCCGGACGGTCGCGTGGAACGCCTTCAGCTGATCGAACACGACTCGGCTTCTCCCCTCTGTATCGCGCGTCAGCGTAGCGCATGCGTATGTCGGCCGGATGAAAGGCGTGTCGTGCGCCGCTTCGAAAAAATTCTTGTGGGTAACCCAAAGAAACCTGCGGTAACCGGTCACGGCCGGGACACGCCGATGCGGGGTAATAACGGCGACGCAAACCGCCGGCCCCGCTCGACTGGCGCCCCCACTCCTACCGACAACAGGGTTCTCTTCATGTCCTCGAACAACCGACGCGATTTCCTGCGCCTCGCCGCGCAGTCGGCCGGCGCGATGGCCGCCTACGCGGGCTTCCCGCCCGCGATCCGCAATGCGCTGGCGATGCCGGCCGCCTATCGCACGGGCACGATCCGCGACGTCGAACACGTCGTGATCTTCATGCAGGAAAACCGTTCGTTCGACCATTACTTCGGCGGGCTGCGCGGCGTGCGCGGCTTCAACGACCCGCGCCCGCACCTGCTGCCGAGCGGCGCACCGGTGTGGCAGCAGCCGCCGGCGTCGGTGTTCACGAAGAACTACCATTCGCGCGGCCTCGATCCGTCGGCGCCGTACGTGCTGCCGTTCTACCTCGATCCGAAGCAGACGACCGAATTCCAGCCGGGTACCAACCACGGCTGGAGCAGCGGCCACCTGTCCTGGAACAACGGCCAGTGGGACCAGTGGGTGAACCAGAAGCAGGACGTGCTGACGATGGGCTACCTGAAGCGCCAGGATCTCACGTACCACTACGCATTGGCCGACGCATTCACGATCTGCGATTCGTACTTCTGCTCCGCGCACGCCGACACGGCGCCGAACCGAATCTACCTGTGGACCGGCACGGTCGACCCGCGCAACATCTACGGCAACCCGCCGAACGGCCCGGGCATCGGCGAGCGCGACGACGTGAACGGCTACACGTGGACGACCTACGCGGAACGCCTCGAGAACGCGAAGGTCAGCTGGAAGGTGTACCAGGGCGGCACGGGCATCCCGGGCGACCCGACCGACAACTACACCGACAACTCGCTGATGTTCTTCAAGCGCTTCCAGGTGAAGGAAGGCGCGAGTGGCCCGCTGGTCGACAAGGGCGCGTCGGACCACACGCTCGCCGAGCTGAAGGCCGACGTGCAGGCGAACCGGCTGCCGCAGGTGTCGTGGATCGTGTCGCCGTACAAGTACAGCGAGCACCCGCAGGCATCGCCGACCGACGGCGCGTTCTACATCAACATGGTGCTCGAGGCGCTCACGTCGAACCCCGAGGTGTGGGCGAAGACGGTGTTCATCCTCAACTACGACGAGAACGACGGGCTGTTCGACCACGTCGTGCCGCCGGTGCCGCCGGTCACGAGCGGCGTGGGCGGCCAGGGCATCGTGTCGTCGAACCTGCTGTCGAATCTCGGCGACGAACTGCTCGACCTGAACAAGTACCCGGGCGAAATGAGCCCGCTCGTGCCGGGCGCCGATCCGGGCGGCATCCAGCCGATCGGCCTCGGGCCGCGCGTGCCGCTGATCATCATCTCGCCGTGGACGAAGGGCGGCTGGGTCTGCTCGGAGACGTTCGACCATACGTCGGTGCTGCGTTTCCTCGAAGCGCGCTTCGGCGTGAAGGAGCCGAACATCAGCGCATGGCGCCGCTCGATCTGCGGCGACCTCACGTCGGCATTCGACTTCTCGGCGCGCCCCGACACGCGCACGGTGAGCTTCACGGTGCCGCAGCACATCGCGACGGCCGGCCAGGCGTATCAGGTGCCCGCGCAGCAGTCGATGCCGGCGCAGGAGTCCGGCACGCGTCCGGCGCGTGCGCTGCCGTACGAGCTGTTCGTGCACAGCCGCGTGAGCGGGCACGACGACAGCGTGTCGCTCGACTTCGCGAACACCGGCGATGCAGGCGCGGCGTTCTACGTGTACGACCGCCGCAACCCGACGACGCCGCCGCGCCGCTACGCGGTGTCCGCGCATGACCGCTTCGTCGATACGTGGAGCACGTCGGCCGCGCGTGGCGATTACCATCTCGCGGCCTACGGCCCGAACGGCTATCTGTGCGAGTTCCAGGGCAACACGCGGCTCGCGGCGGACAGCCGCCACGCGAACCCCGAGGCGCGGATCGGCTACGACGTGCGCAACCGCCACGTGTACCTGCAACTGCGCAACAGCGGGCGCGCGACGTGCCGCGTGACGGTCGACAACGCGTACAGCCATGCGCATGCGCGCACCTACACGCTGGAGCCGGGCGAGCGCGTCGAGGATCACTTCGAGCTGTCGTCGAGCCACGGCTGGTACGATCTGACGATTACCGCGACGACGCTGCGCGGCGGCGACGACAAGGTCGTGCGCCGCTTCGCGGGCCACGTCGAGACGGGCCGGCCGAGCCACAGCGATCCGGGGCCGGTGAAGCACACGACGGCCTGACGGCCGGCACGCGTCGCGCGATGCGGGCGAGGTCGGCCCGCCGCGCGACCGCCGCCTGCCGGCTGCGTTTCGGTTGCGTTCCGGCACGCGGAATTGGTTTTTGGAAACTGAAGACTGTTGACAATGTGTCGGGCCGAGGGTATATAAGGATCATTCGCCGATATGGCGCCCTCGTTTTCTACCGCAGCGTCGCTGCCTGCCCGACCATGACTGCCCCGAACGCGCTCAGCGCCATCGAACTCCTGCAAAGCCAGTCGCTCGCGATGATCGTCCAGGACATGCTCGAGCGCGCGATCGTCTCAGGCGAATACGCGCCCGGCGAGAAGCTCAACGAAGTCGACATCGCGACCAAGCTGAACGTGTCGCGCGGCCCCGTGCGCGAAGCGTTCCGCGCGCTCGAACAGGCCGGCCTGCTGCGCAACGAGAAGAACCGCGGCGTGACGGTGCGCGTCGTGCCGCTGCGCGAGGCCGAGGAGATCTACGAAGTGCGCGCGATGCTCGACGAATCGGTCGCGCGCGCGCTGGCGAAGCGCATCTCGCCCGACACGCTGAAGGTGCTGAAGGGCATCATCCAGTCGATGAAGGACGCAGCGAAGACGCACGACGTCACGCGCTATACCGAGCTGAACGTGCAGTTCCACGACGCGATGGTCGTCGGCGTCGGCAATACGCATCTCACCGATACCTACCGCCGGCTCGTGCGCCAGCTCGGCCTGCTGCGCCAGGCCGCGATCGAGGCCGAGGAGGATGCGATCGCCGTGTCCGCCGCCGAGCACGACAAGATCGTGCAGGCGCTCGCGGGCGGCGACGAGGAACAGGCCGTGGCACTCGTGCGCGAGCACGTCTCGCACGGCCTCGCGCGCATGCGCCGCACGCATGAGCAGGGGCTGCCGGCGGCGGGCAAGGCGGCGCGGGAGAAGACCGTGCGCGCGTAAGTGCCTGGCCCACCCGCGCGGGTGGCCGCACGCAGCACAAAGCAAAGGGACGCTTCGCAGCGTCCCTTTTTCATTGTGTCTTCAGGTCATGCAGGCCCCGCGGGTCGACGCATCGTCACGCCTTGTCGGCTTTCCCCGCCGCGCTCGCGAATTTCGCGAGCCACGTGTCGACAACTGCCGGCTGCCGGCTCTCGTCCTCCGCGCGCTCCTTGCGGCGGATCGCATTGCGCACGACGTGCGCGCCGACATAGCGGATCGGCTCCGGCGGGAACGCCCCAAGCGGGCCGCGCACGATCGGGCTGCGCGTCCACGCGTTGTCGAGGCCGAGCACGAGCGACGACAGGATCTGCCCGCCCATGTAGGTCGGCCCCACGCCGTTACCCGAGTAGCCGAAGCCGTAGAACACGTTCGGCGCGTCGTCGAGGCGGCCGAAGAACGGGAAGCCGGTGACGGAGCGATCCGACGGCCCGTTCCAGCTCGCCGTGACCGGCACGCCCGCGAGCGACGGAAAGAATTCGCGCAGGCTTTGCGTGAGCTGCGCCTCGTACGGCGAGCGCCGGTCGAACACGGGCGCGATGCGGCTGCGCCACGAGAACGTGTTGCCGCCCTTGCCGAGCATCAGCCGCCCGTCGGCGGTGGTGCGGTAGTAGTAGACGAAGATCCGCGAATCGAGCACCGACACGCCGTCCACGAGCCCGGTTCTCTCGAGCAGTTCCGGGCATTTCTCGGTGATGACCATGTCGCTCGACACGACCGCGATCGTGCGCTCGAACTGCGGAAAGCGGCTCGCCATCCATGCGTTGATCGCAAACACGAGCTTGCCCGCGCTCACGCTGCCGGACGGCGTGCGCACGACGGCCGGCTGCCCGGGCGTGAAGTCGAGCATCGGCGTGCGTTCATAGATCCGGATGCCCATCGCGAGCGCGACGCGGCGCAACCCGCGCACGAGCTTGCCGGGATGCACGGTCGCGGCGATCGGCGAGTAGACGCCGTCGAGATTGCGTGCGGAACCGGAGCGGCGCGCGACTTCGGCGGGCGGTAGCGGCTCGTAGCTGTGGATGCCGCACGCGGCGAGCGCGTCGAGTACCGGCGCGAGCGTGCCGACCTGCGCGCGCGACGTCGCGGTGTACAGCGTGCCGTCGAGCCGCAGCTCGGCATCGATGTCGTGCGCGCGGCAGAAATCGGCGATGTGCTGTACGGCTGCTTCGGATGCCTTCACGAGCCGGATCGCCTCGGCTTCGCCGAACAGGCGCCGCAGCGTCAGGAATTTTGCGGACCACGTGAGCAGGCAACCGCCGTTGCGACCGCTCGCGCCGGCACCGCACAGGTCGGCCTCGACGATCGCGATGTCGAGCGCGGGGTTCTGCTGCTTGGCCTGGATCGCGGTCCAGAGCCCGGTGAAGCCGCCGCCGACGATGCACACGTCGGCTTGCGTCGAGCCTTGCAGTGCGGGGGCGAGATCGCCGTCGTTGAACAGCGCTTGTTCGATCCAGAAGGGTCGCATCGGAGGGTTCGTCGTCAAGGGGCAGGGCCGTGCACGGCCCGGAAAACCTGGCCGCCGCGTGCGAACGCGCACGCGGCGGCGTACCTCACGTCAGGCCGTATCGCGTCACGTCAGGCGGCCGCTTCGGCCGACACGCGGCGCACGCCCATCGCGCGCAGCGTGTCGGCGATCGCGGCGACGGCGCCCGGGATGCCGGCTTCGCCGAAGTGGCCGATGCAGCCGACCCGGAACGTCTCGACCTCGGTCAGCTTGCCCGGATACAGGATGTAGCCGCGCTTCTTGACCTCCTGATAGAACCGCTTGAAGTCGTAGTTCGGATCGTCCGGCGCATGGAACGTGACGATGATCGGCGCCTGGATCGCCGGATCGAGGAACGGCCGGAAGCCGAGCGCGAGCATCCCGTCGATCAGCGCGCGATAGTTGCGCTGGTAGCGGCCGCCGCGCGCGGCGAGCCCGCCTTCGTCGACGTATTGCGCGACGGCTGCGTCGAGGGCCGCGACCACGTGCGTCGGCGGCGTGAAGCGCCACTGCGTCGTGCGCTGCATGTAGACCCACTGGTCGTACAGGTCCATCGCGAGCGAGTGGCTGTTGCCTTCGCAGCGTTCGAGCGCACTGCGCTTCGCGATTACGAAGCCGAGCCCCGGCACGCCTTCGAGGCATTTGCCGGATGCGGCGATCACCGCGTCGAACGGCGTCGTGCGTGCGTCGATGTCGATCGCGCCGAACGAGCTCATCGCATCGACGATCAGCGCGCGGCCGTGCTTCGCGACGACCTGTGCGATGTCGTGCAACGGGTTCAGCACGCCGGCGCCCGTTTCGCAGTGCACGAGCGCGACGTGGGTGATGGTCGGATCGGCGGCGAGCGCGCGCTCGACGTCGGCCGGATCGACGCGGCGATCCTCGCGGTAGTCGATCGTCGTCAGCTTGCGGCCGAGCACGCGGCAGATCTTCGCGATGCGCTGGCAGTACGCGCCATTGTTCGGCACGAGCACGTGGCCGTCGCGCGGTACGAGCGTGCCGACGGCCGCTTCGACCGAGAACGTGCCGCTGCCTTGCAGCGGCACGCATTCGTGCGTGCCTTCGCCGTGCACGATCTGCAGCAGGCGTTCGCGCAGCCGCGCGGTGATCGCGTTGAAGTCGCTGTCCCACGATCCCCAGTCGCGCAGCATCGCGTCGCGCGTGGTGTCGGAGGTCGTCAGGGGGCCTGGGGTGAGCAGGATGGGCTGGGCGGCGAGCGTCATGGTGTCTCCTTGATGAAGTCGGGACGTCACGTGAATACGGTCAAAGAATCAATGGCGATGCGGGTTGCGCCAGGCCTGCGTACGGCGCAACAGTCGATGCGAGATGCAGGCGAACAGCACGCACGCGAACGACGACGTCGCGAGCACGAGCGTGGCCATCGCGGCGGCCGGGCCCATCTGGCCCGCGTCGTCGAGGTTCAGGATCGCGACCGACGCGGGCTGCGTGTCGGGCGAGTAGAGGAACGCGACGGCCGAGACCGTCGTCATCCCGTTGACGAACAGGTAGCGCGCGATCAGCAGGATCGCGGGCAGGCACACGGGCACGGTTACGCGCAGGAAGGTCTTGTAGAACGGCACCTTCAGCGACGCGGACACGGCCTCGAACTCGCTGTCGATCTGCCGGAGCGCGGTGACCGCGGTCAGGTGGCTCGATGCGTAGTAGTGCACCACCGTGACGATCGCGAGCAGCCACAGCGAGCCGTACAGCCCGTTCAGCGGATTGCCGGGCGCGTTGAACAGGAAGATGTAGCTGATGCCGAGCACGAGCCCCGGCACACCCATCGGCAGGATCGCGCACAGGGCGATGAAGCCGCGCAGCCAGCGCGCGCCGCGCGTCTTCTCGATCAGGTATGCGCCGCCGAACACGACGATCGTGCCGCCGAGCGCCACCGTCGCGGCCATCCGCAGGCTGTTCTTGTACGCGTCGAAGATACCGGCGCCGATCAGCCCCATCTTGTAGTGCTGCAGCCCGAGGCTCATCTGGTACGGCCAGAACTTCACGAACGACGCGAACACCGAGATGCCGACCACCGCGATGAAGAACGCGCATACGACGCCGCAGTAAGCGAGCATCGCGGCGTCGAAGCCGCGCGACGGCTTCGGCTGGTAGGGCGTCGAGCGTGCGCCGAGCTGCGATTGCTGGCGGCGGCGAATGAAGAAGTCGACGCCGAATGCGACGAGGGCCGGGCACAGCAGCATCAGGCTCACGACCGCGCTGCGGTTGAAGTCCTGCAGGCCGATGATCAGCTTGTAGATGTCGGTCGACAGTACGTTATACGAACCGCCGATCACGACCGGCACGCCGAAGTCGTTGATGCACATCGTGAACGCCACCATCGTCGCGCTGATCAGCCCGTACTTCGCACCCGGCAGCGTGATCGTGAAGAACTTGCGCGTGCGGCTCGTGCCCATCGCATCGGCGGCCTCGTAGAGCCGGCCGTCGGCAAGCGACAGTGCGGTGACGAGGATCATCAGCACGTGCGGGAACGACGCGTACACCATGCTCAGCACGATGCCCGGCAGCCCGTAGATCGAATGGCCGTGCAGCAGCGGCTTCAGCAGCCCCGCGTTGCCGAACCAGTAGATGAACGACACCGCGGACAACAGCGTCGGCGCGAGCAGCGGCAGCAGCGCGACGGTACGCGCGGCGTTCTTGAACGGCATGCACGAGCGGGTCAGCGCATACGCGAACGTGAACGCCATCGGCACGACGATCGACGTGACGAGTGCGCCGACCGTCAGCGAATGCAGCATCGAGCGCAGTACGCCGCTGTCCTCGAGATACTCGATGAAGTTGTGCGCGCCGACGAAACGCCCGTCCGCATCGACGAAGCATTTCTGCACGACGAGCGCGAGCGGCAGCAGCAGGAACATCGACATCAGCGCGGCCATCGCGACGAGCGCGAGCTGTGCGATGCGGTCGTGCCAGTGCGTGATCTGCCGCACGTCGGCGGGGGCGGAGGCGCCGCGGCGGCGCTCGGTCAGGACGGTGCTCATTGCAGTCGCTCCTTCGCGCTCGGGAACACGCGCACATGCTCGCGATCGAGCGCGAGGTCGATCCGTGCGCCGGCCTGCACGCCGGTGCGGTCGACGTCGTGATACGACAGGTCGGCAACGATCTCCTGGCCGTCGAGCCCGTCGATCCGGAAGCTCACGCGGCAGAACGCGCCGAGGAACTCGAGCTTCTCGACGCGGCCGGCCAGCACGTTGTCGGCCGTTTGGCCCGGCACGCAGATGCGCAGGTCTTCAGGCCGCACGTACACCGACACCGCCGCGCCCTGTGCCGGGCGGGTCGTGCCATGGCGGCAGTCGAGGCCGACCGCGCCCGCGCGCAGCGTGCCGTCCTGCGCGACTTCGGCGGGAATCGTGTTGACGCGGCCGATGAAGTCCGCGACGAACGGCGACGCGGGCTGCCGGTAGATTTCGAGCGGCGTGCCGATCTGCTCGATCACGCCGTGGTTCATCACGACGATGCGGTCTGCCATCGACAGCGCTTCTTCCTGGTCGTGCGTGACCATGATCGTCGTCACGCCGAGCCCCTGCTGCAGCGCGCGGATCTCCTGGCGCAGCCGCACGCGCACCCGTGCGTCGAGCGCCGACAGCGGCTCGTCGAGCAGCAGCAGGCCGGGGGAGGTCGCGAGCGCGCGGGCCAGCGCGATGCGCTGCTGCTGGCCGCCGGACAGCTGGCCCGGATGCTTGCGATGGCTGTCGGGCAGGCCGACGAGTGCGAGCAGCGTGTGCACGCGTTCGTGGATCGCGTCGCGCTTCATCTTGCGGTTCACGAGCCCGTACGCGACGTTGTCGTACACGGTGAGGTTCGGGAACAGCGCGTACGACTGGAACACTATCCCGTAGTCGCGCAGTTGCGGCGGCAGCCGCGAGATGTCGCGGCCGTCCTGCATGATGTGGCCGGCGTTCTGTGTCTCGAGCCCTGCGATGATCCGCAGCAGCGTGGTCTTCCCGCAGCCGGACGGCCCCAGGAAGCAGATCATTTCGCCCTTCATCACGCTCAGGTTGATGTCGGTCAGGACCTGCGTGTCGTTGTACCGCTTCTCGATGCGTTCTACGCTCAGATAAGGTGCCATGCGCGCCTCCATGCTGGGGCGGCCCGGGGGCCGGATTCGACGACGGAAAGGGTGGCGCGGGGCGGCGCGCGGCGCAGCCCCGCTGCCGGTCGCGGCATTACTGCTGCGTTTTCGAGCCGTAGCGCTTCTGCCAGGTATCGAGGATCGACTGGCGGTTCTTCGCCGACCACACGAAGTCGTTCTTCACGAGCAGGTCCGAGTAGTTGTCGGGGATGCCGGCCAGCTTCCGGGCGACGCCCGGGTACGCGACGATCGCCCACCAGCGCGCGGTGATCTGGTTCGCATCCTTGCTCGCCATGAAGTCGGCCAGCTTCTTCGCGGCATCGGGCTGCTTCGTCGTCTTCATGATCGCCGTGCCTTCCATGTCCCAGCCGAGCCCTTCCTTCGGGAACACGAGATCGATCGGCGCGTCCTGCGACTGCAGTTCGTGGCCGCGGAACTCGAACGAGATGCCGATCGGGAATTCGCCGGTGCCGGCGAGCGTGCAGGGCTTCGAGCCCGAGTGCACGTATTGCGCGACGTTCTTGTCGAGCGCGTCCATGAATTTCCAGCCGCGGTCGTCGCCGAAGGTCTGCAGCCACGCGGTCACGTCGAGGTAGCCGGTGCCGGATGAAACCGGGCTCGGCATCACGATCGCGCCTTTATAGACGGGCTTCGTCAGGTCCTCCCACGACGTCGGCTTCGGAATGCCCTTCGCCTGCGCGGCGACGCGGTTGTAGCAGATCGTCGCGCCCCACACGTCCATGCCGACCCAGTGCGGCGGCGTGTTTGCGTCGCTGTACTTGCGCGTGAGCTGGTCGAAGTCCTTCGGCGTGTACGGCATCAGCATGCCCTGCAGGTCGAGCAGCGTGAGGCTCGACGCGGCGAGGCCGAGCACGACGTCCGCGCGCGGGTTGTTCTTCTCCGCGAGCAGCTTCGCGGTGACCGAGCCGGTCGAGTCGCGCACCCAGCGGATCTCGATATCGGGGTTCGCTTTCTCGAAGGCGTCCTTGTAGGGCTTCATCGCCTCGTCTTCCAGCGCGGTATAGACGAGCAGCGACGTCTTCGCGTGCGCCGCCTGCACCGCGCCGAGCGCGACCGCCGCGGCCAGTGCGAAGCGGGCCGCACCCGCCGCCCATGCGTTCAAACGCTTGTTTACCGGCACTTCGTTCATCTTCAGACCCCTTGACTGTGGCGCCGCGGCACGCGGCGGATGAGTGGAGACCAGCCCTCTTGCTGCTACGTTGTTTTGCTTTCTGTTCTCTGCATGTTGTTGACAATCTACAAATCATCAATTTTAATGTCAAGCATGGAAAACACCTCCCTTCGGCGCGACGCGGGCGCCGACGGCTCTACCCTTCGACCTGAAAGGAATGAACGTCATGAATGAAACGCCTGTATCCGTGGAAGTGAACGGCCGCCGCTACAACTGGATGAGCCGGCCCGTGGTGGTCGTCTGCGTCGATGGCTGCGCATACGAATACCTCGAAGAAGCGGCCGAAGCCGGCGTCGCGCCGTTCCTGCGCACGCTGCTGAAGCCGGGCACGGCGCTCAAGGGCGAGTGCGTGGTGCCGAGCTTCACGAACCCGAACAACCTGTCGATCGTGACGGGCGTGCCGCCGGCGGTGCATGGGATAAGCGGCAACTACTTCTACGATCGCGACACCGGCGCCGAAGTGCTGATGAACGATCCGAAGTACCTGGTCGCGCCCACCGTGCTCGCGACCTTCGCGGAGCACGGCGCGAAGGTCGCGGTCGTCACCGCGAAGGACAAGCTGCGCCGCCTGCTCGGCAAGGGGCTGAAGGGCATCTGCTTCTCGTCGGAAAAGGCCGACGAGGCGAGCATCGAGGAAAACGGCATCGACAACGTGCTCGAGCTGGTCGGCAAGCCGGTGCCGAGCGTGTACAGCGCGGATCTGTCCGAATTCGTGTTCGCGGCCGGCGTGCGCCTGCTCGAGACGCGTCCGATCGACCTGATGTACCTGTCGACGACCGACTACGTGCAGCACAAGTGCGCGCCCGGCACGGAAGGCGCGAACGCGTTCTACGCGATGATGGACAAGTACCTGCAGCGCCTCGACGAGCTCGGCGCGATCGTCGCGATCACGGCCGATCACGGGATGAACGCGAAGCACGACGACGAAACCGGCGAACCGAACGTGATCTACCTGCAGGAGCTGTTCGACGAGTGGCTCGGCGAGGATGCGGCGCGCGTGATCCTGCCGATCACCGATCCGTACGTCGTGCACCACGGCGCGCTGGGTTCGTTCGCGACCGTCTACGTGCCGGCGACGGCCGATGCCGAGGCGCTGCGCGCACGGCTCGCCGCGGTCGACGGTATCGAGGTCGTGCTGACGGGAGCCGAAGGCTGCGCGCGCTTCGAGCTGCCGCCGGCGCGCATGGGCGACCTGATCGTGATCTCGAAGCAGGACGTCGTGCTCGGCACGCGCCGCATCAAGCACGACCTGTCGGGCCTCGACGTGCCGCTGCGCTCGCACGGCGGGATCTCCGAGCAGATCGTGCCGCTGATCTTCAGCAAGCCGGTCGCGGGCGACGTCTCGGGCCGCGCGCGGCTGCGCAACTTCGACATCATCGACATCGCGCTCAACCATCTGCAGTGATGCGCACGCATCCGTAAGGGGACACACTCATGAACGCCATTGCAGCATCGACGGACGTCCGCGAGATTCGTCGCGAAGCACTGCGAATCGACGGCGAACGGATTCATCGGGACGCGGTAATCGAAGTGCGCAACCCGTACGACGGCTCGCTGGTCGGCACCGTGCCGAAGGCGACGCTGGACGATGTGCGGCGCGCGTTTGCGGCTGCGCGTGCCTACCGGCCGACGCTTACGCGCCACGATCGCGCGGCGATCCTGCGCCGCGCAGCCGACATCGTGCGCTCGCGCACTGCCGAGATTGCAGCGCTGATCACGGCCGAGGCAGGGTTGTGCATCAAGGATTCGACGTATGAAGCGGGCCGTGTTGCCGACGTGCTGACATTCGGCGCCGGTGAAGTGCTGAAGGACGACGGGCAGATCTTCTCGTGCGACCTGACACCGCACGGCAAGAAGCGCCGCGTGTACACGCAGCGCGACCCGCTGCTCGGCGTGATCTCGGCAATCACGCCGTTCAACCACCCGATGAACCAGGTCGCGCACAAGATCGTGCCGTCGGTCGCGACCAACAACCGGATCGTCGTGAAGCCGTCTGAGAAGGTACCGCTGTCGTGCTACCTGTTCGCGGACATCCTGTACGAAGCGGGCCTGCCGCCGCAGATGCTGCAAGTGCTCACCGGCGACCCGAAGGAGATCGCCGACGAGCTGATCACGAACCCGGCGATCGATCTCATCACGTTCACCGGCGGCGTATCGATCGGCAAGTCGATCGCGTCGCGGATGGGCTACCGGCGCGCGGTGCTCGAGCTCGGCGGCAACGATCCGATCATCGTGATGGAAGACGCCGATCTCGACGAAGCGAGCACGCTCGCGGTGTCGGGTTCGTATAAAAACTCGGGGCAGCGTTGCACTGCGATCAAGCGGATGCTCGTGCACGAGTCGGTAGCCGATCGATTCACGGAGCTGGTAGTCGAGAAAACGCGCGCATGGTCATACGGCAATCCGGCCGATCCGTCGGTCGACATGGGCACGGTGATCGACGAGGCGGCCGCGAAGTTCTGCGAGCAGCAGGTGAATGACGCGATCGCGCGCGGTGCGCGGCTGCTGGTCGGCAACGTTCGAAACGGCGCGCTATATTCGCCTACGGTGATCGATCGCGTGACGCCCGACATGCCGCTCGTGAAATACGAAACCTTCGGCCCGGTATCGCCGATCATGCGTTTCCGCGACATCGACGAAGCGATCCGGATGTCGAACAGCACCGACTATGCGCTGTCGTCGTCGGTCTGCACGAATCGCTTCGACAGCATCACGCGCTTCATCACCGAGCTGGAAGTCGGCAGCGTGAACGTGCGCGAAGTGCCGGGCTACCGGCTCGAACTGACGCCGTTCGGCGGCGTGAAGGATTCGGGGCTGGGGTACAAGGAAGGCGTGCAGGAAGCGATGAAGAGCTTCACGAATACGAAGACGTATTCGCTGCCGTGGTAAGTGGCGTGTAAGGCGCGCGCACCGGTTTCGTGGCCGGTGCGCGCGTTATTCGATCGGCTCATATCGATAGCCGATTTGCGTTTTTGCCGCGCTTCGACGCGTCGGTAGAATTCGCGGACCTCTCGAACGGCATGCACGTGCCGCGGGATCATTCCCTCCAATCATTCGGGGTCCGCACCATGAAAATCCTCCGCTCCATCCTGGTCGTCGCCATGCTTCAGGCCGTTGCGGTCACGAGCGCACTGGCTGCCGACGACCTGTCGCAGATCAAGTCGTCCGGCGTGTTCCGGGTCGGCACCGAAGGGACCTACGCGCCGTTCACGTACCACGACGAAACCGGCAAGCTGACGGGCTTCGACGTCGACATCGCGACCGCGATCGCGCAGCGTCTCGGCGTGAAGCCGCAGTTCGTCGAAGGCAAGTGGGACGGGCTGATCGCGGGCCTCGACGTGAACCGCTACGACGCGGTCGTCAACGAGGTGTCGATTACCGACGCGCGCAAGGCGAAATACGATTTCTCGACGCCGTACATCACGTCGCGCGCGGTGCTGATCGTGTGCGCGGACAACACGACGATCCGCTCGTTCGACGATCTCAAGGGCAAGAAATCCGCGAACACGCTGACCAGCAATTTCGGCAAGCTCGCGGCCGCGCACGGCGCGGACGTCGTGCCCGTGCAGGGCTTCAACGAATCGATCGACCTGCTGAGCTCGGGGCGCGTCGACGCGACGATCAACGATTCGCTGTCGTACCTCGACTTCCGCAAGCACAAGCCGGACGCGAAACTGAAGATCGCGGCGACCGACACGGGCGGCGCCAGCGACACATCGGGCGTGCTGCTGCGCAAGGGCAGCCCCGCGCTGGTGGCCGCGATCGACAAGGCGCTCGCGGACATCAAGGCCGACGGCACCTACGCGAAGATCTCGCAGAAGTATTTCGGCCGCGACGTGTCGCAGCCGTGACGCGAGGTTGAACGATGCCGGCCTGGCTTCACCTGATGGCGGAATCGCTGCGCCCCCTGCTCGTCGCGGGGCTCGTGTTCACGGTGCCGCTCACGCTCGCGTCGTTCGCGATCGGCCTGCTGCTCGCATTCGGCGCGGCGCTCACGAGGCTGTTCGGGCCGCGCTGGGCGCAGGCCGCCGTGCGTTTCTACATCTGGCTGTTTCGCGGTTCGCCGCTGCTCGTGCAACTGTTCGTGATCTTCTACGGCTTGCCGAGCGTCGGCATCGTGCTCGATCCGCTGACGGCCGCCGTGATCGGCTTCTCGCTGAACGTCGGCGCGTACAACGCCGAGGTGATCCGCGGCGTGATCGAATCGATTCCGAAGGGGCAATGGGAAGCCGCGTACTCGATGGCGATGACGCGCCCGCAGGCGCTGCGCCGCGCGATCCTGCCGCAGGCCGCGCGCGTCGCGCTGCCTGCGCTGTCGAATTCGTTCATTTCGCTCGTGAAGGACACGTCGCTCGCGGCCGTGCTGACTGTGCCTGAGATCTTCCAGGCCGCGCAGCGGATCGCGGCCGTGACCTACGAGCCGATGATTCTCTATACGGAAGCCGCGCTGATCTATCTGCTGCTCAGCTCGGTGCTGTCCACGCTGCAGCGTCGCCTCGAAGCCCGCTTCGGCCGTCACGCGCTGTTCCAGGCGGAGTGGCGATGATCCGGCTCGAACGCATCGACAAGTCGTTCGGCACGCATCGCGTGTTGCACGGGATCGACCTCGCATTGCAGCCTGGCAGCGTGACGGCGCTGATCGGGCCGTCCGGCAGCGGCAAGAGCACGCTGCTGCGGTGCGTGAACCTGCTCGAAGTGCCCGAGGCGGGCACGCTGACGGTCGGTGACGCACGCATCGACTTCTCGCCGGCGCACCGGCCGGCGCACGACGCCGTGTTAGCGGTGCGCCGACAGACCGGGATGGTGTTCCAGAACTTCCAGCTGTTTCCGCACCTGAGCGTCGTGCAGAACGTGATGGAAGGGCTCGTCACCGTGCAGCGCTGGCCGCGCGAACGGGCCCGCGAACGCGCGCTCGCGTTGCTCGAGAAGGTCGGCATCGCGGACAAGGCCGACGCGTGGCCCGGCACGCTGTCAGGCGGCCAGCAGCAACGCGTCGCGATTGCGCGTGCGCTTGCACCGTCGCCGCAGGTGCTGTTGTGCGATGAACCGACGTCGGCGCTCGATCCGGAGCTGTCCGTCGAAGTGGTCGAGGTGCTGCGCCAGCTCGCGCGCGAAGGCACGACGATGCTGATGGCGACGCACGACCTGCGCCTGGCCGCGTCGATCGCGCACGACGCGGTGTTTCTCGCGGAAGGACGCGTGGTCGAGGCTGGTGCGTCGCGCGACCTGTTCGGCGACCCGCGCGATCCGCGCACCGCGAAGTTCATCTCGACGCTCGCGCAGGGCGTGCCGGTGTTCTGACGCGACACGCGACAAGCGGCACCGGTGGCGTCAACCGTGCGCTGATCCGTCGAGCACCGCCGCGACGATCGCCTCCGGCGCATCTTCCTGCACCAGGTGGCCCGCACGCGGCACCCTGATCAGCTGGCCGTTCGCGATGCGATTGGCCAGCGCCTGCCCCTGTTCGAGCGGAATCCACGCATCGTCCTCGCCCCACACGATGCGCACCGGAAAGTCCGGTGGCGCGTAACGCGCCTCGGCTTCCTCGATGTAGCGCTGGCGCATCTGCGCGATCTGGCGATAGAACGCGGCCTGACCGTCGGGTGTGAGCCACGGCGCGCGGTAGATCGACAGCGCGTCGTCGCTCAGCGGCCGGGCGACCGCATTGCCGAGATAAGCCGTCACGAGTGCGTGATGCGCATACGCGGGCAATCCGGTGAAGGCGGCTTCGTGCTGCGCGACGTGGCGCACGAACGGCGAACCCTGCGGCGCGATCGCGACCGGATTCACGAGCGTGAGGTCCGCATAGGCGACGCCGTCGAGGAAGTGCGCGCGCAGCACGGTTGCGCCGCCGTAGTCGTGCGCGAGCACGCGCGGGCGTGAAATGTTCCACTCGTCGAGCATCGCGCCGAACAGCACGTTCTGGCGGCCGAGCGATACGTCCGCGTCCGGCATGTCGGATTGACCGTAGCCGAGCAGGTCATAGAAGAACACGCGATGACGCCGCGCGAGCCACGGCGCGATCCGGCGCCACACCTGCGACGAAAACGGCGTGCCGTGCACGAGCACGAGCGGCGGGCCTTCGCCGAGCGTGCCCCAGGCAATCCGGTGGCCTTCGAACATGAAGCGGTTGGGGAGTTCGAGCATCGGCGTCTCCGTGCTAACCTGTTTTGGCTGTTAACAGGTTACTCCGGATTGTCCGGGCATGAAACCGATAGGTGAAATTAAATGGTTACTCGATACGAGCCCGCGCGAGCCGCGCATGAATGGAGCGCGGCCGATTTCGTCGGCGGCCATCCGGCGCTCGACTTCCTCAATACGGTGGCCGACACGGGCAAGACGCGCGACGCGGACAAGCTCGTCGACTGGCCGGCCGTGCATGCGTGGGCGGAGCAATCAGGGCTGCTGGCGCCGGCCGATCTGGCGCGGCTTCTGCGCCATGCGCGACAGGACGGCGCGGACGCATTGGCGGCGCTGCATCGCTTCCGCGAGGATGCGTACGTCGCGGTCGCGCAC
>NZ_CAJNKE010000018.1 GCF_905232215.1 Burkholderia sp. LMG 13014 | reverse complement strand
CGGATGGAGATCCAGGATCTGCTGACCCGCTATTGCCACGCCGTCGACCGCCACGACTGGCATGAATTCGAGCGCCTCTTCGCAACCAATGCGACCCTCGACTACACGGCCTTCGGCGGCCCGGTCGGCAGCCGTGCGGAGATTGCCGCCTATCTGGAACAGGTGACGTCGGCGATGCGCGGCACGCAGCACACGATCTCGACGTCACTGCTGGTCGTCGACGGCGACGCCGCGACCGCGCGAACGGCCGGCCACGCGATGATGATCTCGGCCGATGAAACGGGCGTCGACCGCGTGTGCTTCGTCGGGCTCTGGTATCGCGACCTGCTGGTGCGGACCGAATGCGGGTGGCGCATCCGGAGCCGCTCGCAGGAGCGCAGCTGGATGCACGATGCGCCGCCGGTCGCAACCGACTGAATGCCCCGCGCGGCGGCGCCTTGCTTCACTTCATCTGCATCAGCTGAATCAGGTTCCCGCACGTATCGTCGACGACCGCGACGCGCACGGGCCCGGCGTCCATCGGCTCCAGCGTGAAGCGGACATCGAGATCCTTGAGCCGCGCGATCTCCGCGTCGAGATCGTCGACCTGGAACGATGCCGCCGGAATGCCGTCCTCGTACAGCGCCTGCTTGTAAGGCCCGACCGCGCGATGGTGGCTCGGCTCGAGCAGCAGCTCGGTGCCGTCCGGCTGGTCCTTCGACACCACGGTCAGCCAGCGGTACTCGCCTACCGGCACGTTGTTCTTCAGCTTGAAACCGAGCTTGTCGGTATAGAACGTCAACGCCTTGTCCTGGTCGTCGACGAAGATACTCGTCACGTAGATTCGCATTTCAATCTCTCCTGTAGCGGCAGCCACCGCCCCGCCACTATTCTTCGTCGAAATCGATGACAAACGCATAACCGCCGTCGATCAGCTTTCGCAGGTAGCCGTCGAAGTCGTCGGCGATCACCGCATAGTTGTCGGGATCGTGCAGGTAACGCACGACCTGCCCGACCTTGCCGCCCGGCGCCGGGTCGAAATCGATGTAGAGCTGCGACGTGCCGCCGTTGTTCACGCAATGCGAGAAGCACAGCCGCCGGCCCAACGGCAGCGCGATGTCGATGCGCGGATCGACGAGTTCGCCGTCGTCGTTTGCGTCGTCTCCATACATCTCCTCGATGCTGTCGCGGTACTTCGCCCCTTTCTCGAGCATCTGGGCGGCCGACAGCAGGTAATACGGGTATTCGTAGACGTCGGAGCCCAGCACCAGCACCTTGACCGTCGTGCCGCCGTAGTCGCGCCGGTAGGTCCCGTCGAGCTTGCCGAGCAGTTCGATCAGGCTGGCCGGGCACCGCGGATACGCGGCGCGCAGCGCGTCGAGCTGCGCGGGCGTCGCGCCCGTGGCGGCGGCAAGCGCCGCGTTGTCGGTATCGGGCAGCGCGGCGCGCAGGCCGGCGAGATAGGTATCGACGAGGGTCATTGCGTCAGGTCCGAAGAACGGGCACACGCCATTTTAGTGTCGTGAGTTGCAAATTCGTTTCATGAATCGATTTTGCTGCCTGCGGTGACGCAGTGCTGCTTGAACAGACGTTCGGATTAGCGCAAACCGTCGTCGGTGAGGATCACCGATCTCGTTTTGCTGACGAAATCGCCAATGAGACCGCGTTCATCGGGTCGGTTGAGTGCATCCCAATTCAAGACGGTTTGCCGAGTGACCCGCAGTTTCGCTGAACCGCTTGGTCAATTTGTCAGTTCATATTTCCGTATCCTGTTCGTCGTCTGAATATTGGCGCGGTCTCGCCCTTTGAGAGCGGGACACGCCGGTACTACGGGTCTCATCTTCGTTCGCGCCTCCTGCTTGATTGTGAGTGTCATCTTCAGGGACGTACAGCACGTCTCCCTGAGCCCGCAGTCTCATGCCGGCTACGATCCACTCACGAAGAAAGCGCATGCTCGACTTTGCTACATCCTTGATACCAGATCGAGTGAACACTGGGGCGTCTCCCCGTTCGGTTTTATTTGCCTACCAAGGCAACGGGATCTTGAGGCTTTCACGGTTGTCGCCGAGGAACAGCGACGGAAGAAACCGCGAGAGAAACGTGAATTCGTTGTAGCAGTGCATGAGCAACGCCTGTCCGAAAGCGTCGGGGAAGATTTCAGCGATCTCCGACGGGCTGTTTCCAAGAGCCGGAAGGTCCTGCCCAATGTAGAAATGACTGCGCAGCGCAAGGCCCCATTCGGCGTCCCGGCCAATATGGAGCAGCCGCCCGCCGATAACCTTGCCGCCAGCAGTCCGTTCAGGGTTCTCGCCCAAGCCAATACGACCACATACCGCGGCGCTCAGGCGGCCATCGCTGCGCGCCTTCTCGTACGCATCTGCCTCGAAAAACTCGGTCGCATCCCTGAACTGAATTGCCAGCCGCTGTGCCGGCAGTCCCGTGAAAAACTCCTCAACGAGATGGACCGAACCCACGTGGGTATCGGGTGTACCCTCCGCCCACGCGCTGCTCACGTGATCCACCGGATGCCACCAGCGATAGTGGCGGGTGTCCGGGCGGGACCGAAACCACCACTCGAACATCTCACCGGTGCAATTGTGCAGATCGGTACGGCAAGCGACGTGGAGCACGCCGTTTTCCAGTCGTTCGTAGCCCGTCTCCATGCGCAGCGGGGCCGGATTCAGCAGTTGACCAACTTCTTCGAGTTTCATCTCTCTCTCCACGATAGGTTGTTCGGCACCGATGCCGAAACTTGCGTTACAGGTACAGCTGTGACTCACGTGCGACGCATGTCGGTTCGCGGCGAACCGCGAAGCCGACTGCGCCGGCAGCGGCGATGTTCGAGGCTGTAGAACCTCAGAACGCCGTTGTCAGCCCCAGGCGACCAATGGTTTGTGAGTGGCTGGACGAAGCGGCTGTCGGGCCAAACAGTCCGTTGATCCAGGCTCCGGTATCCGGGTTGTCACCGGAGGCGTGCTGATACACCCCTTCCAGGTAGACCGCGGTGCGTTTGGAGAACCAGTACATCAGAGCGCCAGTCACCTGGTGAGCCTTGTTGTTCAGCAAGGTCTCGTTGCCCTTCATGTATTCGTAGTTCGCACCGAGCGTCCAGACATTCGAAATAAACCAGTTCGCGCCAATCTGTCCGACGTCAATACGCGCGCCGGTCAACGTGTTCTTCGTATTGGTATAGAGCACGTTGGCGAGAACAATCCCTGCGAAGTTGTAGTGCATGCCAACACCGTAGTTTCGTATGCCGTCGTGGCCGTTATTCATCTGGGGGTACTTGACTTCCGTATAGGCCGCCCCAACAGCGAACGGGCCGCGAGAGTAGTTGGCACCGAAGCTGACCGAATTGCTGGACGAGAAATCTCCTGCGACCTGTCCAAAGCCGTAAAGCGCCCCGAATGTGAAGCCTGAGAAATCGGGTGATTTGTACTTGACTGAGTTCGAGACGCGGGACGATCCCGCCACGCGATCGAAGTCGGATGATCCCGTAGCATTATTAGGAATCCCGAGTGCAGAAAAGGGACCCTGTCTGAAATTATAGAAGCCGCCATAGAGAAGCGAGCCGTCAAAGCCGGCGTTCTGGTCGTGAAACCCTCCGAACAGCAGCGACTCCCACATGAAGTCGTGTTGATTGCCGGCCGTGATGTCGCCCAGCCTCGGGTCCGACAGGCCGACCCACGCCTGACGTGCGAAAAGAGCACCCGCAGAAGGTATCGTCGAACCGTTGGCCATATCGAACTGGCTTTCGAGCATGAAAATCGCTTTCGTGCCACCGCCGAGGTCTTCGGCGCCTCTCAAGCCGAACAGGCTCGGTGCCCAGACGCCCGTGTCGAGCAGTGTGTTCGAATGTCCCCCTTGGTTGCTCACGTAAGTAATCCCGGCATCCAGGAATCCGAACATCGTGATCGAGCTTTGTGCGTGTGCGTTCGCAGCAGCGACGGACACTGCCACCAGTGTAATTGCGTGTCTCCTCATGTTGTCTCCGATAGTTCTATTTGTGATGTTGCACTGCGGTGTTTCTATCGTTTGTCTGTACTAGTCGGCCGTCCCGAGATAGAGATGTCGGAGGCGTGGGTCGTTGCGGATGGAATCGATCGGGCCGGAGAGGGCAAAGCGTCCGTGTTCCATCACGTGGACGTGGTCCGCCAGATCGAGCGCGCGTTCTACGTCCTGTTCGACGATCAACATCGTCATGCCCGCTGCCTTCAGCTCGCGCAGCGCGAGGTATAGACGGTCCATCATTACTGGAGCCAGCCCAAGGCTGATTTCGTCAAAGACGATGAGACGGGGGCGGGCCATCAAGGCCCGGCCTATCGCGAGCATCTGTTGCTGGCCGCCGGACATCGAAGTACCCGCGTTTCCGCGCCGCTCTCGCAGATCGGCGAAGAGGCTGTATACGTGATCAAGGCGCTCCTGAACGTCATTGGCCGGGGCGTTACGTGCAGCGAGAACGAGATTCTCCTCAACTGTCAGCGAACTGAAGATCCGGCGGCCTTCCATACATTGGGCCAAGCCCAGCGCCGCGAAGCGATGGGGCGCGCTTGCGCCGAGTACCTTTCCGTCGACCTTGATTTCCCCTGCGGTCGGACGCACCGTTCCAGAAAGCACATTTGCGAGGGTCGTCTTACCTGCGCCATTCGTACCGAGGATCGCAATGACGTCTCCGCTGTGGACGGTCAGATCGATCCCATTAAGCACGCGGGCCTGACCGTATCCGGCGTGGATATCGCTCAGTTCTAGCAGCGGGGCCGAAGCGCCCCCTTCCCGGACACGCGGCACCGCCGTCGAGGCGGACTCGACGTGTTCATGTTTCACTTTTGACGACGGGGTATCCGGGAGGCTGCGATGCGCCGTGCCGAGGTAGACAGCAGCGACCTCGTCGCTTGAGAGGACTTCCCTCGTCGGCCCCTCGGCAAACTTGCGGCCGAAATTCAGAACGATCAGGCGCTGGCAGCACTCCCGGACCACGCGAAGGACGTGTTCGATAATGATGACGCCCTGAATCTCGCCCGAAAGCGAATGAATGAGGTCGATGAGTTCAGTCACTTCACTGTCGACAAGGCCTGCACCTACCTCGTCCAGCAAGAGAATCTTCGGGTCCAGGGCAAGAGCCCTTGCGACCTCCAGGCGCTTTCTTCGTAGCAGCGGCAGTTGGCGCGCAGGCAGGTTCGCCGATTCGAGCAGACCGGTACGCTCGAGGATCCTGTCGCAAGCGAGGAGCGCTTCGCGCTTCGGGCAGAAAGGATGCAGGCTGAACCGGGCCGCAAGCAGGTTTTCGCGCACGCTCATATCCATGAATGGACGCGGAATCTGGTAAGTCCGACCGATCCCGCAGCGCGCGCGTTCGGCGGATCCGAACCTGGTTATGTCCTCGCCGTCCAAATAGACAGAGCCGCCGTCCGCCTTCACGGCTCCGCCCAGCAAACCGATGAGAGTGGACTTTCCGGCGCCGTTCGGGCCGACCATGCCGAGAACTTCGCCGTGCGAAACAGAAATGGATACGGAATCGGTAGCAACGAGTCCGCCATAACGCTTGACGAGATCTGTAGCATGAAGAAGTGGTGTGGAATGTTCGATGCTCATGACGCTGCCTTCCGGTTTGCGATTTTCTGGAGCAGTCCCGCTATTCCCTGAGGAGCGAACCGGATGACTGTAATGAGAATGGCGCCGGTAATGGCGAGGTGGAGCGCCGGCCAGTCAGCGAGCAACTCGCCTAGCGCGACAACGAAGATTGCCCCCAGAAAGGGCCCGGCACGTTTCCCCTGCCCCCCGATTATCACGATGGACAGTGCGCTGACCGTCCATTGAATGCCGAACGTGCCATAGGGTTCGACTGTCCCCAGCTTCAAGGCCTGAAGGGCACCCGCGATACTGGTCAGCGCACTCGACACCAAGAAGGCGAGGAGCTTGATCCGAAACGTCCGCACGCCCATTTGCGATGCAGCGTCCTCATCGTCGCGCACGGCGCGTAACAACACCGAGAACCGCGAGCGTGTTGCGATGCTCATCAATACAATGGTCACGGTGGCCAGGGCGAGAGCCATGAGGAACAACGTGCGCAGCCCCGGCGGATCCAGAGCGAGCACGAGCCCCGATGCACCACCGAAGCCGCTGTAGTTGACCATGAAAAGACGGAGTGCTTCCGCAAGTGCAAGGGTGCCGACAGTGAAGTACAGACCGCGAAGCCGGAACACACCTCTGCTGACGACCACGCTTAGAACGGCTCCCGTGAACCCTGACATGGGTACGGCCAGCCACGGTGGCATGTCCAGCAGATTGACGAGGCCAGTCATCGAATACGCACCGGCACCGAAGAATGCAGCTGTGCCGAGCGAGACCATTCCCCCGAAACCGGACATGAGATTCCATGCTTCGGCGATAGTCAGTAGCAGCAATAGCCTGAACCCGACTTCAAGCGCATAGTCCCCCATCCGAGGCACGACGATTCCGACGAGAACGAGCAGGACTGCGGTGACGGCAACTGGAACCGAGGCAGTCGCAGTCGATCGGGAGAGCGCATTGCGTACCTGCCCTGCCGTTACAGAAGTCGCCGGATTGTTTGATAGATTCGTCATTAGCGTACTCCCGGCACCATGCCCTGAGGACGCAGCGCAAGAACGAAAAGAAAGATGACCAGGCCCACCAGATCACGATAGCCATCGCCAAATGCGAGTGCGCCGATGCTCTGCAAAATACCGAGCGTGATTCCGGCCGCGAGTGTTCCAAATATGTTGCCGATCCCGCCCATCACGACGACCGCAAAACTCATGAGCAGGTAGGTCGAACCGGTACTCGGCGTAAAAGAGAATGCGGTGGCAATGAGCACGCCTCCCATTGCGGCGCAAGCTGCTCCCAGCGCGAATGTAAGCGCGTGCACTTTAGCGACGTCGACGCCAATCACGGCTGCGGCCGAGGGGTCCACTGCGGCTGCTCGAAGGTCACGACCGAACCGGGTCCGGGTGATCAGGGTGTGCACGCCGAGCGTAAGCGCGACGGAAACGACGAATCCGATCACGTAGATTTCGCCGATCGTCACTGGACCAAAAACAAGTGGACGCGCTGAATAGTCCGTGTTGATGGCACGTGTGTCCGCGCTGAAACAGAGCAGGTAAAGATTCTGGAGGATGATGGAAACGCCAAACATTGTCATCATCGGCGCTTCCATCCCCTTGTTCGCCAGTGGCCGGACAAGAACCTTATGGAACGGCAACGCGATTGCCCCCATGGTCGCGGCGACAAGTGGAAGGCCCAGAAGTGGATCGATGCCAGCGAACTGAACGAGAAAGAAGCCGATGTAGGCCCCACCAACCAGAAGCTCTCCGTGTGCAAGGTTGACAAGGCGCATCACGCCAAGTGCGATAGACAGGCCCAAAGCAGTAAGCGCGAGCATTCCGCCCAGGATGAATCCTGACGCAATACCACTCAGGATAACTGATAAATTTGGATGGTATATCTGGAGCATGATCAATTCCTCAAACCATGCGTTAGTGGAGTGCCGGGAGCGGAAAGACCAATTTTCCGTTGGCCTTTTCCTTGGGCCATACGGTCACCGCCCTCCCGTCTTGCCATTGCATGACGACGACCGGGATGCGTGACGTATGGTCTGCATCAAATTTCACCGGACCCACGACATACGACTTGTCCGTTTTGCCGATTGCCTGATTGATCTTCTCGCGGTCGGTGCTACCGGCCGCCGAGATTGCATCCAGGAGGACCTGGGCGGCGGCGTATGAGTCGGCGATATGCTGGCTTTGTGTTTGATGCGTTTCCGCTTCGAAGCGCTTGCCGAGTTCAGCCGCACCAGGATAAGGAAAACTGGGATCCCAATAACCGCCCACCAGGACTCCATTGGAGAGCTTGCCCAAGGCCCTGGCAAACTGTTCGGGCTCCCCCCCCTTTTCCATGACCAGCAACTTGGGATGAAAGTCCGCCGCGGCCATCTGCTTTCGCATCGCGATCGCCTGTGGCGGGATCGCGTCAACCAGTGCGATGTCAGCGTAATCCGCCTTCGCTTGCGTGATCATGGTGGTGAACTGCTGTGAATCGACGGGAAACGAGTTTTGCTGAACGAGCGTGAAGCCGCCTGTTGATATGGCGTTGGGCCAGATCCGTCCGCCGACGACTCGCCCATCCGGACCGTTGTCGGACAAAATCACCGCCTTTTTGTTCGTCTGAAGGCGGTAGTCAGCGATCATCCGGAATGGGGCGACGCCCAATTCGGACTCGTCGAAGAAGACTGCCCATGCATACTTCCATCGCCGGACCGCCTTGAACGCACCAAGTGGGACGCAACCGGAAACGATCGGGACGCTTCGACGCTCTGCAACAAGCGAGCCGGCATTCACCAGCGCCGGCGTGCATGAGCCAAGCATCCCGACAACACCATCCCTGGAGATCAACGTCTCGGTGTTGCTCGCGGTAACATTCGGATCCGTTTTATCGTCGCGGATAACGAGTTTTACCTGATACTGCGCGTTTCCGACCTTGAGCCCGCCGCCTTTGTTGACGTCGCTCACAGCCGTTTCATAACCCCACTTCTGGTAGGCTCCGAAACCTGCAAGCGGGCCGGAAAGTGGCAGGGAAGCACCAATCGTTATCTCATCGGCCGTAGCCGCCGTTGCGAACACGACAGCCGAAGTGAAAACGAGGCCAATCGCCCATCTGTTTCGAAGCCTATCCATTTTGTCTCCTGGTATATGCGTTTTTTTAGTTCTATTTCTTGCGCCTAGAATGCGGTGTTAGCGGATCCCTTGAGATTCAGCATCTCACGTGCTTCGTCTGGCGTTGCAATCTCCAGCCCCAGCTCATCGAGGATGCGCCGAATTTTGCGGACCTGGTCGGCATTGCTCTGTGCCATCTGGCCGCGCCCCAGGTAAAGACTGTCTTCCAGACCGACGCGCACGTTTGCGCCGGCGACGGCAGCCTGCGTCAGTAGCGGCATCTGATGACGGCCGGCCGCAAGTACCGACCACTGATAGCTTTCCCCGAAGAGTCGGTTCGCCGTTTCTCGCATGAAAGTCACGCATTCGGGATCCGGCCCGATTCCACCGAGGATGCCGAAGATCGTCTGGATAAAGAACGGAGGCTTGACCAGCCCCGCGTCGACGAAATGGGCGAGGTTATAGAGATGGCCAACGTCGTAGCACTCGAATTCAAAGCGCGTTCCGCAGCCGTCACCAAGGTGCTCAAGGATGTGGCGAATGTCGCGAAAGGTGTTTCGAAAGATGATGTCTTCGGTTCCTTCGACGTAGTCCCTCTCCCACGGATACTTCCACTCCTTGATTTTTTGCGCGGCTGGATGAATTGAGAAATTCATTGAGCCCATATTCAATGACGCCATTTCCGGCTTGAACCGGAGAGGAGGTGCGAGCCGCTCCTCAAGCGTCATCTTCGTTGAGCCCCCAGACGTGATATTGATGACCGCGTCGGTTTGCGATTTGATCGGGCCAAGGAACCGCTCGAATATCGCGGGATCGGCTGTGGGTCGACCATCGTTCGGATCGCGCGCATGCAGGTGGAGAATTGCGGCGCCAGCCTCGGCGGCCTCAACGGCTTGTTTCGTAATCTCCGCCGGGGTCAACGGAAGATACGGCGACATGGACGGCGTGTGGATCGCACCGGTCACGGCGCACGTGATGATTACCTTTTTCTGGTTCCTGGCCATTTGATTACTTTTCCTCGCGACGACTTGCCGCATCCATTGCCTTTAGATGTTGAAACACCTCCGAGCGCAGATTCGCCTGCTGTTCGGCGGTCCATTGACGGAAGCCTTGCCCGGTCTTCATGCCCAGATGTCCACGCTTGACAAGCGAGTCCAGATACGGCGACGGTTCTGCTTCAGATTCGATAGCAGGCAGCAGCACCTGGTGAATCGCGAGCGTGAGATCGGTGCCGACGAGGTCGGCGTTTTCCAGCGGTCCGAGAACCGGCAGTCGTCGACCGAAGCTTGCCTTTACCACCGTATCGACGGTTTCGGCGTCACAGACGCCATGGGCTACGAGGGAGATCGCTTCGCGCCAGAGGGCATGCTGGAGGCGGTTGCCAATAAATCCCGGAATATCCTTTTCGACCATTGCCGGCGTTTTGCCCACGCGTGTCAGCAGATCGAACATCCGAACGGCAACCGCGTGATCAGTCGCAGGCGTTTTGACAATTTCCACGAGCGGAACGAGAAACGGTGGATTCCACCAGTGCGTTCCCATGGCCCGGTGCCCCGATTCAACCTTACTCATGATGCTGGTGATCGGAATCGCGGAGGTGTTGCTTGCCAGGATTGCGCTCGCCGGTGCGACTTTCTCGAGCTTCGCGAAGAGTTCCTGCTTCCACGCGAGATTTTCGGGGCCGGCTTCAAATACGACGTCGGCGTCGTTGACTGCCTCTTCGAGATCTGCCGATGGAGCGATGTTCGCAACCACGGAGGTGTCGAGTTCAAGGTCGAGCAGGTTGCGCGTCGTGCGTGTCACCAGCGACGCGAGCGCATCGCCATTCACGTCGAATACCTTGACGTGGTGGCCCGCCAGGGCAAAAACCTGGGCAATTCCCTGACCCATAAGGCCCGCGCCGACGATACCGATCTTTTCCATAGTTTTCATTCACCCCGCTGTGTAGCCACCATCGGCATAAACGGTATGCCCGGTGTGAAAATCGGACGCTTTCGAGCACAGGAAGAGCAAAGGCCCGGCAAGGTCTTCAGGCTCTCCCAGCCGGCCCAAAGGCACGCGCGAGAGAAATTCGGAACGGACCTTGTTGGCTTTTTCCGTGTCCTCGAACATCCACGCAGTCAGTGGGGAGCGAAATACGGTCGGCGCGATCGCATTCACCGTGATGCCATATTTGCCCCATTCGCATCCCAATGCACGGGTCAAACCATCAGTCGCTGCCTTGGACGCGCAATATGCGGAGTAGCCTGCGGGATGTCCGAGCTTGCCGCGGGCCGACGATACAAGCACGACTTTCCCGCGAGTCGCGTGTCTGATGACCCGCTGGCCAAAGGCTCTGGACAGCAGCCAGGCACCGGTGATGTTGCCGTGCATCACAGTGTCAAACCGCTCGGGAGACATTTCAATGATTGGGCACGGATCGTTAAGCCCGGACGCGACGACCAGGATGTCGAGCCCTGAAAACGCTGCCAATGCGGCATCCATGATTGCTTCGCAATCCTCTTCATTGCCAGGCCTGCGGACGACAGTCTCTACGTGCGCACCGAGATCCCTGCATTTCCGTGCAGTTTCGCCGAGCGCTTCTTCGTTGCCGGCGACGAGCACAAGCTTCGCTCCCGCTCCAGCCAGCACCTGCGCCGCAAGTGCACCAAAGGCCCCTGATGCCCCGGTTACTACCGCAACCTTGCCGCGGACGTCAAAGAGTGAGCCCGGGGACTTGATCCAATCTGTACTCATGCAACTGCCTCCGCGTATGTCACTACGACGAGCATCGTGGCCACATCGTTACCGTTGTTTCTGACTTCGCGTACTTCATCGGATGGGATGGTGCAGCTATCGAGCGGGCCCAGAACGACCTCCTGAGCCCCGGTTCGGACAGTCACCTCGCCGGCGAGGACAACGTAGACCCTTTCCAGCGGAGAGCTGTCCGGTCCTGCGCCACCTCCTGGCAGAAAGTGCGAGAGTCCAACCCAGAAAGACTCCGGCCCACCGGGTGCAAAACCCTGGAGCCGCAATGCGCACACTTCGTGATGATTGGGCGCTTCATAACGCCGGGCCTCGCCGATGCGGGTGACTATCATGGTTAGCCTTCCCCGTTTTCGATACGGTAGGTGCCGCGCTTGTCGACAATCGCAACGAGACGCACGATGCAGCCATCGCCCTGCGTCCAGCGCCACGGGAATGCCGCGAACGTGACGCGCTTGCCGGTGACCTTGTCGATTTCACCGCCGACGTTTTCGATGCCGCAAATGCCAGCGCTCAGGATCGCCTGGTGACAGGGTTCCCATTCGGGGAAATCCTGGATGACCTTGCGCCCCGTTTCGCGCTCGTACTCCATGTTTACCTGCGGAAGCAGCCCGTTCGGCCAGCCGGGGCCGTGCGGTCCGATCGCGGTACCGAGCGGGTGATCGAGCGCCTGCGTGTCCGTGCCGATCATCTTCACCTTCTTCTTCGCGAACCACTCGCCGGCATCTTTGTAGAATCCAGGCGAATAGGCGTAATACATGCGGCTGTCGCTGTAGTGCTTGTGCCAGCCGGTGTTGACGATGACGATGTCACCTTCGCGAATCTGCGGGCTCGCCTTTTCGAGGTCCTCCGCCGTGACCACTTCCCACTTGCCCTTCGGAATCGAGACCACGACGCCCGTTCCGAAGAAGTGAGGCAGCGGAACCTCGTCCATGAACGGCGTGCCCTCGACGACGTGTGCTGGGGCATCGATGTGAGTGCCCGAGTGCATCACGGTCGTAATGCGCTGGGTCAGGACACCGGATTTGGCCATGTTATGAAGGCGCTCGATTTTCACGTCTTCGAAATACGGCCAGCAGGGCTGACCGAGGCCCCACGGATGACTGAGGTCGTAGAATTCGAGCCCCATGTCGTTATGTGAGTTCTCCTGATAATTGATGCCTCTGACGGTCACTGTCATTTGCGTGCTCCGGTCTAAAAAATATCGTTGGATTGTGTACCGTATTGCGGTACACTTGTACCGTTCTCCGGTGACATGGATACTAATCCTGCGAGAAGTTGAAACCATAGGGATGAACCCGGAGAGACCAGATTCGGGTTTCGACATATTTCAGTGACTAGAACGGATGCTGGCGCGAAGCTCTGGCAAACTATCGACATTTACTTACCGGGCAGAGTGAGATGAGCAGGGCGAGACAGAAAGAGATCGAGTATCAGGAGGCCGCGAAGTCACCTGAAGAGCGGCCGGCTGTACAGGTGATCGCCAGAGCGGCCGCAGTGCTCAGGGCATTGAAGGCACATCCCGACGGTCTTTCATTGGGGGAACTTGCAAAACTTCTCGCTCTGCCGCGCTCAACGGTTCAGCGCATCGTTGATGCGCTCCATGCGGAGAATCTTGTAATTGCCGCCTCACTTGCGCGAGGGGTGCGACTGGGGCCGGCGCTTCTACCGTTGGCAGCAGCAGCCAAATTTGGCTTTGTCGATATTGCGCGTCCAACGCTTCAGCACATCTCGCGTGAGTGCGGGGAGACAGTCGATCTTTCGCTACTCGATGCGGACAAGGTTGTATTCGTGGATCAGGTCCGGGGCACCCATCGGCTACGTGCCGAATCCGACGTAGGGATTTCATTCCCGCTGCATTCAAGTGCACCAGGGAAAGCAATGTTGGCTGCGGTTCCGAAGGACGAACTTGAGCACTTCAGGGAGGTGCTGCGTCTAGGTAAACTCACGCCCCGAACCATTGATTCATGGACAGAACTCGACGCCGCCCTCGCGGAGATCCGTCGTAGCGGCATCAGTAGCGATCTCGAAGAAAACGCAGAAGGCATTTGCGCAATCGCGGCATCGCTACGACTGCCGACTGGCGAATTTGCAGCCATCTCGATTCCTGTTCCTACGCAACGCTTTATGGATATTCGTGGGCAACTGGAGGCGCTACTTCTGGAACAGTGCGATAAATTGCAGCAGCGCCTTTAGGAGCAGCGTCCAAGGGGCATTCGGCTGACGTGGTCCAAAGTGATTGCAGAACAAGCCGACGGGCGCCAGTGGTTCATCGACAAATTTGTGCGAGGTAGCGCGCAGGCACGCAGATCGCAGCTGCCTGAGATGTGCAGTTAGACGAGTAGCTGCTTGCCGATCATCCTGGTACTACGGGCCAGAACCGGATTCGTATCGCTCGGGCGCCGCTGAACCGGTTCAGCGGGCGCGAGATTCAGGGAAGACGGCAGGTTGCACCGCGCCGCGGCGACTACGCTATCGCCGAACACTTCGAGCGCGTCGCGCAACGCGACATTAAAGCGGGCGAAATCCACCTGCGGTTGATGCCCGGCAGGCATGTCAAAGCGCACCTTGAAATCGCGTTGGCGAGGTGGCCGGACCTCTCGAACCAGATCGCCCAGCGCCGTGCGGGTACCGATATACCCCATGGCCCGAGTCTCGCGCAGCGGACTCTCGACGCTCAGGTCCGGAAACTCGCGCACACGTTCGGTGACGTAGTGGACGAACGGATCGAGCACGCACGGTTGCGGTGCGCGTGGGCCATAACGCAGCACCTGGGCGTGGCCGAATACCAGCTCATGCGCGAGATCCTGCCCGCACTTTAATCAGACATCCTGATAATTGATCTGATCGAAGCCGAGCTTCGTCCCGACCTTCCAGATGACATTGCATCATTCGTTGGCCCGCCCCGCCTACCGGTCAACCACGATGCCTTCCCGATTAATCCGCTTCCAGACCTTCGGCACACCATAGACCTGCGTTGGCCTGCCAGACACGCTTGATCTCCGGTCGCAGCATCTCATCGCGTTTGGCGCGAGCGCAGCGTTTGGGCGAATCACGAAGCTGTACACCATAGCGTCGGTACCCCGACGGGGCAATCCATAAGATCATGCACGAAGGCGCTGCGATGCCGATCGACAAAGGCCTTCAGGACTTGAATCGGCGGCCGGGTTCCACCTGGGCGTCGATTTGCACGCAAACCTGATCCATCGGAATTTGAACTTCACCATGGCAGAGGGACATCTTCACCGTTGGCCTTTTCACCATAATAAAGCGATGGCAAAAAGCGGGAAAGGAAGGTGAACTCCGTATAGCAATGTCGCATCAGCGCCAGCCCCATGGCTTCACTCGGCGCATGATCTGCATGTTCATCATCCAACCCCAGGACGAAACGACTGCGAAGCACACAACCAAAAGGTGTGTCCCTGGCGACATGCAACATTTGTCCGCTCATTGGATCACCATTCTCATCCAGCTTCACCTGATCTCCAAAACCGATCCGGGCGGCAACGATGGCGGACACCTGGCCGCTGGCGAAAACGTCTTCTACTGTTTTGGGGGTAAAGATATCGCGGGGATCATGGAATTTGAGCTTGGCGGCAACTGGCGGGATTTCCGCCAAGGATTCGATAGCAGAGATGCTGGCACCATGGTAGCTCGCACCCTTCCTCCAGTTTGAATCCCATCCCAGATGTTCAACGTGATCCACCGGATGCCACCATTTGATGTGCTGAGTAGTTTCGAAAAACGTGAACCACCAATCAAGCATCCTTCCCTTGCAGCCATGAAGATCAGTACGCACTGCTACCAGCAGATTGCCGTTTTCGAGATATTGCACCCCCATCTCCAGTGTCATGGGAGCGGGATCGAGAAGGGGTGTGTGGTCAAGCCACGGTTTGGCGAGTAGCGACATCATCGGGTTCTTTTGAGATTGAAGACGGGCACATGATATAGGAAACGATGATCGTTTCCTATATCATGTGCGTGATTTTCACAGCGAAGAAATTCCAATGACCCAGCCAACGAAAAGACAGCGAGGACGACCGCCCCGAGCAGAAGAAGAGGCGAGACGGGAGCTTTTGCAAAGTGCCATGGATGTGTTGCTGGAAAGCGGCTATGAAGGCGCCACGATGGAGGCGATAGCCAAGCGCGCCGCCGTAGCCAAGAAAACCGCATACCGCTATGCAGCGAATCGACAAGAACTGATTGGCTTGGCGGTTCGCCAGTGGACGGAGGAATATGCTCCGTCCATGCAGACAGATCCACAGGATGCTGGCGACGTTGCTCAAGCACTTCGAGCGATCCTGGAAAACATCTGCACGCATGTACTGTCCGAAACGGCGGTTAGTCTCTTCCGTCTGCTGACAACAGAGTTCCCCGGTAAACGAGAGCTCTTGGACAGCTATGAGCACAACGGTATCGAACGGGGGCGGATGTTGCTTTCCGGTTGGCTTGAAAAGCAGTCACGCAAGGGGCTTTTGCATGCCCCGGAGCCAGCGTTGCTGGCGAATGCTATTTTGGCAATGGCAGTGACCGAGCCTCTACGCCAGATGGCGCTCGGTGTGATGCGCCCTCTGCCAGAAGGAACCGTCGGCTCTCATCTTGATGCATGCATGAAGGTGCTTTCGCTTCTAATTGTTCAACCGAGCAGTCGGGAGCTGTAGCCAGGTTTGCCCAGCGCGCGGGGGCTGCCGCAAAGAGCGGAGCTTGTGAGGCCCATGCTCCAGCTGTATGCGGCCAATAAATGACGCCCTGAAGCGATGCGGGCCAGCTCGTTGGCTAGCGCGCACGCCACAACGTTGGCATGTCGGCGCATCGGCAAGGTTCTGCCCCATTCGCTACCCCGTCTGGTTTCTGCGCCGCGGACGAGCACTGAGAGTGCCGAGGGCCAGGCCGCGAGCCAAGGCGTGGGCACATGTCAGCGAAGGCGTGACGATCTCCGGCCCCCCGGCGGAATCTCAAGATCGTGCTGTACCGGGGCATTGGGAAGGCAACCTGATCATCGGCTTGAACCGATCTGCGATCGGAATCGATGAGCCGGCGTTTCAACGCGTGGAACAACGCACCGATGGAGCGCTTCTTCAAGACTCTGAAGGTCGAACGCATTTACCAAACGCGCTACGAGGCTCGGGCTCAGGCTCGCCTGGATATCGTCGACCGGATCGACTGCCTCCCCCTGTCGAATACGAAACGCTCCCCATCGCTGCATGACGTGCCGTACGTGAAAAACGGGCAGGGTCATGCTGAAGTGCCTTCATTAACTTGAACCAACCTGCCTCTACCATTCCCGGCGAGGTTCAGACGGGTATTTTCAGCAAGCTGCCAAACAATCACCTATGCTCCGCCGCCAGCATTGATCTGAACTGCGAGACGATCTCCGGAGATAGACCTACGCTTTCAAACACGGCGCAGGTAAAGCTGACCGGCGCGGGACCGGGTGCAGTTATGATGCCGTCAGCAACAACGGCTACCGGGCTGTTGCGATAAAGTGAGGCGCCATCATAGGCAGCGCAGTTTTCTCGCAAGAAGTCGACGTTGTTCGACGTATGGGGAACAGCGTCGAGCAGACCGGCTCGCGCAAGCGCCAGCGTTCCTCCACAGATACCCGCAACTGTCGAACCATTTGTCCGGAGGGTGCGGAGAAATTCCCGCAAATCAGGGGCGCCCGTACTTTCCCAAATCACTCCGCCGATGATGACAACAGCATCCGGCTTCCACTCCAGGCATTGCTGCAGACTACCGTCCACCGTCACCATCAATCCGCCTTGTGAACGGAACGGCCCTGAAACAGGGGCGAAAAATCTGACGTCGATCCCATAGAACGGCGACGCAGTTCCCGCAATGAAAGCATATTCCCAGTCCGCAAAACCGGGGGTCAGTATCAAGCCTACTTTTGGCATTGCTCAGAATCCTCCATGCACAAAAAATAAAAGGTATGCGCCCGGCACAGGCCCCGCGAACCAACCGACCATCCCGATCAAGCTGTTCCGCGCATTCATGCTTTCGACTTTTTCTTCCAGTCTCGACGTGAGGATCGCCTATCCCTGTTGCAAGTTATCCGCCAACGCCGCGTCGCGAGCGGACGGAGTGTCGTCATACGGCACTGATTCGGCAAACTGACTCACCGCCAGATCCCACGTCTTTCCGTCGGTCAGTTGGCCCTGGTCTTCTTGAAGGTGGACGGCAATTTGACGATGACGAACTGACGACGATCCTTGCCCCTGATCCAGAGCGGCGCGTTGCCGCGCCCGCTCCACTCCTTTCCACTCGCCGGATCGCGATAGCGCGCCGGCAGCACTTTCACGATGTACGGCCCCCGACTACCATTGCGGCCGACCAGGTCGCGATGCTTGATCGCATAGGTATCCATCAGCGAGTGAACCTGCGCGATCGCATCGACGCGTTCGCGCGCGCGTGCCTGCTCGATTTCCTCGTCCAGTTCGGCCAGCTCGACTACGAGCTCTGCATAAGTCTTGCTCGCGCTCATCTTCTGATCCCTGCCCCGCACTCTCACATCAACTCAAATGATTCGTATCACTAACTGACTTTTTCACGGCACCACGCGACGACGGCATTCATTCGATCGACAACGGCTCGCGCCGGCGAATCGAAACACGCGACATGAGCGCAACGACACGTCGCCACGCACCGGTACACAGTGCGCGCCCCGAGCCGAACCAATCTTCCGCCCCGGACGATCCCCGCCGCAGATGTTCGGCGACACAATCGCGCCCTGCGTTTCACATATCGAGTGATATTTGAAATGCAATCGTAATGGGATCTGTCTTAAATATCAACTGATATCCTGCCTGCCATGAACATGGCCCCTGCCCCCACGGCTGAGCGTCATACCATCCTGTCGGTTCTCCGGCGCGGCCAGGAAGCAGCGCACGTGACGCGGTTGACAGCCAGTCGAGAAGCCACGTCAAGGTCATCCGCGCCGATGAAGGCCCCACTGTGGCGTCGGAGCAGGCTCACTACGCCGCCACCCTGCTGGCTGTCTGTCCTGCGGGCGTTCAGCGCGCTCTACCGGCTCGCGGTCGAGCCAGGTGCGCCACGGCTGTCTGAGCCGCATCCATCGGGAACGATTGAACATGTCGTCCTCTGTCGCGGACGTGCCCGACTGGGGCCCGCCGGGCGCCCCGTCGCACTATCCGCTGGCGACTATGCGAGCGATTCAGCCGACGAGGCCCACGTGTTCGAAGCACTCGAACCCGGAACCACCGCCGTCATGTTGATCGAGCACACGTGATGCACGACATCCGGTGCCGAGTCGCCAACTGAACGAAGTTCAGGAATTCGACAGCCCCTCTGTCGCGTCATCTCCCACGACACCCCGCCGCGGCGATCTGCTTCCCCAGCCGCTGCCCGATCACCGGCCGCCACGAAACCAGGCTGCCTCCCATGCCGCCAGAGCATCGATCAGCGCCTGAGCCGCGACGGCTCCCCTGCGCCGGCTGACACCCGTGACATCTCGCATGGGCCCCTCTCCGCGACTCAATGTCTTCGTCGCGCGCGCCGTCACCGTGCGATTTCCCCTTCGACACATTCGCTGCCTACTTTGGCCAGCGCATTCAGCAGCCCTGCACGCAACGTAACCAATGCCTGGCTCTTTTCTTCGAGCTCATCGAGCTTGGCTTGCAGGCATGCGGCTTTTTGCGCAACGCCGAACGTCGGGCTATCCCACACGTGGATGACGTCGCCAATTTCCGCGAGCGTGAAGCCCAGTGCCTTCGCGTGGACGATCAGCCGTATCCGCTGTAACGAGACTTCGGAATAGCGCTTGTACGTATTTGTCGTGTGAGGTCGTGTTGCTTTGTCCAGCAACCCCATCCGCTCGTAGTAGCGCACGGTATCCCGCGATACACCCGCCCGCTTGCACAGTTCGCCGATAAGCATGCGACCTCTCCCAATGTCGTGGACCGTCATTAAGGCTTGACCGTTGCCTTAAGTCAACGGTTTACAGTCCACTCACCTTCCACTCCATCAGCAGGCCATGAGTAATCGTTTCGATTTTCGCGGGAAAACAGCACTCGTCACCGGTGCATCGTCGGGTATCGGACGCGCATTCGCCTATGCGTTGGCTAGACGTGGCGCGAAACTTTTGCTTGTCGCCCGCTCTCACGACAAACTGCATGATCTGGCCGCGGAATTGCAACGCGACCATGCGTGCGACGCCGGTTTCCTGACGGTTGACCTGAGCGCCGCCGGCGCCGTCCAGACGATCGATCATCACCTGAAGGCTAGCGGTACGGTTGTCGATGTCCTCGTCAACAATGCGGGCTTTGCGGCTTATGGGCGCTTCGAAACGATTCCGTGGACGCGTCAACGCGATGAAGTCCTCGTGAACTGCATGGCCGCGATCGAGCTGACTCATCTTCTGCTGCCGGGGATGCAGGCACGATCGGATGGTGCGGTCATCAATGTCGCATCGACAGCCGCATTTCAGCCGGATCCTTATATGGCCGTATACGGCGCAACCAAGGCTTTTCTCTTGTCGTTTTCCGAAGCGGTATGGGCCGAGAACCGGCATCGCGGCATTCGTGTCGTCGCGCTGTGTCCCGGCGCAACGCAAACCGCCTTTTTTGATGTCGTGGGTGCCAAGGAGGCAGCTGTCGGCTCGCCGATGCCTGTCGCAAACGTCGTGCAGGATGCCTTGTGGGCGCTCGATCGCAACCGGAGCTATCGGATTGTCGGGACGCAAAATCGGCTGCTTGCCAATTTGCAAAGGCTGTTGAGCCGCGAGATGTCGGCACGCCTGGTCGAGAAGATCCTTCGGCCTAGAGACGCTCGGGATCGGGTGACCGGGGACGTCAACGCTTAGCCGTTACATCGCGCACGCGGACCGCTACCGCACGTTGATTGCTACGCGCGCCCATCGAGAATCACCGCGCCGGGTTGCCCCAGATGTCCATGTACCACACGAATTATCAAGCGCATATCGTTTGCCATCCTTATGTTTTCCGATACACCGCTTGCCACGACGTGAGGTTCGTCTGCTACAGCCGGTATAGCGCACCTGTACCGGCCACCTCACGACATTCACGGTTACGTCTAAATCGGTGACAATTCACGTGAGCACGACGGCCCACCTGTGAGGTGGATCTTATGTTTCTCCACGTCATTATCGTGAGCAAATCCAAAGATACCGAGGAAAGAATGCGACCGACATTGAGCCGGATAATGCTGTATGCGAAGGACGTCCAGGCGACCTGCGCTTTCTATGAACGCCACTTTGGCTTCGAGTGCAAGTTCGCCCCCGATGGTCGGATAGCCGAACTGGTTTCGCCGCATGGGGGCGCCATCATCATGGTTCATCAAGCAGGAAAGGGCTTGAAGTCTGGGCAGGCGTCCGTAAAGCTGGTGTTCGATATCGAAGACATTGAGGGTTTCAAGGACCAATGTGCAAGGAGAGGGCTTGAATTCGGCGTATCTCATGGTGCGGATGGCTACAGCTTTGCAAACGCAAAGGACCCTGACGGCAATTCGATATCAATCTCAAGTCGCGGGTTCGCCACCAAGTAGTGGCGAACGTTCACTTGGAGACGGTTTCATAAAAGGTCCGTGGGGCTGTTGACTTTCGCTGCGAGCTGCTGGCCTCAGGCATCGGAACAACCGGGACCGAGGAGATGGGCAAGCCGATCATTGACGACGAATTGTGGACACCGATCGAACCGCTACTGTCACCCTCCAAGCCCCGGCGCGAGAAGAACCCGGCCGCCGGCCTGTTTCGAATCGCGCCGCACTGACTGGCATCTCGTTCGTTCTCGAGACGCGGCTTCGCTGGCGCGAGCTGCCTGCCGAGATGGGGTGCGGCTCGGGCGTGACATGTTGGCGACGACTATGCGACTGGCAGGCGGCCGGCGTGTGGGGCCGCTTGCACGCGCTGCTGCTCGCGAAGCTGCGAGCAGCAGACCAGATCGACTTCTCGCGAGCCGCTGTCGATTCGCGATCGATTCGCGCCGTTGGGGCGGGCCAAAAACCAGGCCAAACCCTACCGATCGCGCGCGACCCGGTTCCAGGCACCACATCGTCACCGACGCCAACGGCACGCCGCTCGCCGCTCGCCGCTCGCCGCGATCCTGACCGGCGCGAACGTCAACGATGTCACGCAATTGCTGCCGCTGTTCGACGCGATTTCGCGACTGCCGCGCTTGCGCGCCCCCGCCTACGTGATCTGGTACGTCGACGCCGGCACGAATTCCTCCGGCAGCGGGCGGTCGCCCAGTTCGAGCACCGACCGCTCGATCGTGCGCGATATCGCATCGAGCGCCAGCGCGTTCGGCGCAAGGCCGAACGGCTCGGCCACCTCGCTCGCGATCGCTTCGAGCGCGATCAGCGTGTACGAGATGAACACGCAGATCAGCGGCGTGAAGAACTCCGTCGAATCGACGAGGCCGAACGGCAGCAGCACGCAATACGCATACACGGTGCGATGCAGCAGCACGCTGTACGAGAACGGGATCGGCGTCGACAGGATGCGTTCGCACCCGCCGACCGATTTGCCCACCTCGTCGAGTTGCGTCTCGAACATCCAGCAGGTCGCGTCGCTACCGGGCGCGCGGCCCAGCGCGCGGACGATGCCGCCGCGCAGCTCGTCGAGGATCGCGACCGGCTTGAAGCATTTGCCGCCAAGCTCAGTCGTGCGTTCCGCACCGAGAATGCGCTGCAGGTCCGCCGTCGGATCGGTATGACGAAGCTGATGCTTCAGTGCATAGGTGAGCGCGATCAGCAGGTCGGCGAGCCGGTTGCGCTCGGCATCGCTCACGCTGTCAGGCAGGTAGCGATTGAACTGCGACGTCAGCGTACGCGCCGCGATCAGCAGGTTGCCCCACAGATGCCGCGCCTCCTTGAAGCGCTCGAAACTCGCGCTGTTGCGAAACCCGAGAAAGATCGCGAGCGCGAGCCCGAACAGCGTGAACGGCGCGGTGTTGAGCGGGATCTTTTCGCCGAAGATGCGCCCGTTCGTGAAGACCGCCAGCGTACTGACGACCGCCATGAACACGAGCTGCGGAATGATCGATTGCAGCACGGAGCCGTTCCAGACGAACAGCATCCTGAGCCAGTTTTGTTGTGGTCGGACGATCATGGTGTTTTCTCGACTGCCAGGGGATGCATCGAACGGCGCATCTGCGCCCGATGCGCAACGGCCCGCGCGTGGCGGGCCGCTGTCGGGTAAATGCCGGGCAAGTGTGCCGCGCTGCGCGTGATGATACGCCCGCGCCCGCCATGCCCGTCACATCATGCGGCGTTCAGTGATAGCCGCTCAGTGATAGCCGATATCGCCCTCGCGCACCTTGCCGCGGAACACGCGGTACTGCATCGCGTTGTACACGAGGATGATCGGCAGCACGATCACCGTGCCGACGAGCGCGAACTTCTGGCTCGAATGGCTCGACGAGGCGTCCCAGATCGTCAGCGACGGCGGCACGATGTTCGGCCAGATGCTGATCACGAGCCCCGTGTAGCCGAGGAACACGAGCGCGAGCGTCAGCAGGAACGGCGTGGCCTCGTGCTCGCGCTTCACCGTGTGGAAGATGCCCCACACGCACGCGATGACGAGAATCGGCACCGGCAGGAACCAGCCGAGGTTGCCGCTGCCGAACCAGCGATGCGCGACAGCCGGCAGCCCGATCACGGTCCACAGGCTGACCACGCCCATCACGGCGAGCAGCACGCCCGCGAGCGGCTTCATCAGGAGGCGCATCTTGCGCTGCAGTTCGCCGTCAACCTTCAGGATCAGCCAGCCGCAGCCGAGCGTCGCATACGTGACGAGCACGCCGATCCCGCACAGCAGGCTGAACGGCGACAGCCAGTCGAACGGCCCGCCCGCGAACTGGTTGTTCTCGATCTTGATGCCCTGCAGCAGCGAACCGAGCACGATTCCCTGGCAGAACGCGGCAAGTGCCGAGCCGCCGATGAACGCGAGATCCCACATGTGTTGCGTGCGGGTAGCCTTCGCGCGCAGTTCGAACGCCGCACCGCGGAAGATCAGCCCGACCAGCATCAGCACCAGCGGCAGGTAGTTCGCCGGCAGCAGCGTCGAGTACACGACCGGGAACGCGCCATAGAGCCCCGCACCGCCGAGCACCAGGAACGTCTCGTTGCCGTCCCACACCGGCGCAACGGTGTCGAGCATCACCTGGCGCTCGGCCTTCGCGTCGAAGAACGGAAACAGCAGGCCGATACCGAGATCGAAGCCGTCCAGCATCACGTAGATGAATACGCCGAGGCCGATGATCGCGGCCCAAATGACAGGAAGATCGATTTGCATGGCTTACTCCGCTTCGGTCACGTTCAGCGGCGTGGACAGCGCGCTCTTGCGCAGCCCCGGATGCCGGTGCAGCTCGATATACCCGGCCTGGGCAGCCGGCCCGCGCTTCATCAGTTTCATCATGTAATAGATACCCGTTCCGAACACCAGGAAATACACGACCACGAAGATCAGCAGCGACACGCCGACCTGCTGCGCGCTGAGCGGCGCAACCGAATCGACGGTGCGCAGCACGCCGTACACGGTCCATGGCTGACGCCCGACCTCGGTCGTGATCCAGCCCGCCAGCAGCGCGAGGATGCCCGACGGCCCCATCGCCACCACGAACCACTGGAACCAGCGGGTTTCATACAGGCGCCCGCCCTTTCTCAGCAGCAGCCCGAGCAGCGCGGTGAGCAGCATCAGCATCCCGAGGCCCGCCATGATCCGGAACGTCCAGAACACGATCGGCGAATACGGGCGGTCCTGCGGCGGGAATTCCTTCAGCCCGCGAATCTCGCCGTCCCAGCTGTGCGTGAGGATCAGGCTGCCGAGGTGCGGCACCTGGATCGCATAGCGCGTGGTTTCGGCCTGCATGTCGGGCAACCCGAAGAGGTTCAGCGCGGTGCCGCCCTTCTCGGTTTCCCACAGCCCCTCGATCGCCGCGATCTTCGCCGGCTGGTATTCGCGCGTGTTCAGCCCGTGCGCATCGCCGACGACGATCTGGATCGGCGCGAGGATCAGCAGCATCCACAGCGCCATCGAGAAGCTGCGCTTCACCGGCTCGTCGCGGCGCCCCTTGAGCAGGTGCCACGCACCGCACGCGGCGACAATGAAGCCCGCGACGATGAACGCCGCGATCGTCATGTGCACGAGGCGGTACGGGAACGACGGGTTGAAGATGATCTTGAACCAGTCGACCGGCACGACGAGGCCGTTCTCGATCTTGTAGCCCTGCGGGGTCTGCATGAAGCTGTTCGACGCGAGAATCCAGAACGTCGAGATCAGCGTGCCGACCGCGACCATCAGCGTCGCGAAGAAGTGTGCGCGCGGGCTCACGCGCTGCCAGCCGAACAGCATCACGCCGAGGAAACCGGCTTCGAGGAAGAACGCCGTCAACACTTCATACGTGAGCAGCGGGCCCGTGATGTTGCCCGCGACGCGCGAGAAGCCGGCCCAGTTGGTGCCGAACTCGTACGCCATCACGACGCCGGAGACCACGCCCATCCCGAAGCCGATCGCGAAGATCTTCGACCAGAACTGGAACATGGATTTGTAGGCGGCATCGCCGGTGACGAGGTAGCGCCATTCCAGCACTGCCAGGAAGCTCGCCATGCCGATGCTGATCGCCGGAAACACGATGTGGAACGACACCGTGAACGCGAATTGCAATCGGGCGAGATGGAACGCATCGAAGATTTCCATGACCGTAATTTGCTCGTGGTTGTGAGGGCGTACGCTCGAAGCAGGAAATCGCGCGACGGCTTGGCGACAACACATGCGAACACAAACGGTCACTCGCATGGCATCGAAGCGTGAATGACGATATCGCGTTTGCAACGATACTCGCAATCGTTCGAACGCGCGTTAAAACTGTGCTGCTTCCGCCGCCGAAGATGTGTGTACGGAAAACACATTTCGTGCCTGCGGGATGGTCAGCTGTACTGCTTTCCGCATTGCGGCGCTGTATATCCGGCGTACCTTTCATCCCCGTTAACATCCGATGCAAAGCCTGCCCGCGGCCACGGCGCGCCCCTCGGTCGCCCCCCCGCCCGGCAGCATCGAATCCCCTGGTCGGGCATACGCGCCCGCCCCGGCCGGCCCACCGGCCGATCCGACTGGAGAAAACCGCATGGAGTCCTGCATCCGCCGCGACGATCCGACCGGCAGCACCGCGTGTCATGTGACACGACACCGTGCCGGCGAAGCGCGCGGCACCGTCGACCGCGTCGTCGACGAAACGCCGGTTGCACTCGTGTTCAACGATATTGCGCACACGGTCATGATGGCGACCCCGATCGACCTCGACGTGTTCGGCCTGGGTTTCGCGCTGAGCGAAGGCATCGTCGAGCGCGCGTCGGACGTTTTCGATATCGAAAGCGAATGCCGGCCCGACAGCGCCGAAGTGCGGCTGACCGTGTCGCAGCAGGCGTTCATGGCGATGAAGGCCCACCGGCGCGCGCTGGCCGGCCGCACGGGCTGCGGCGTATGCGGGATCGAGAGCATTGCGCAGCTCGACCTGCACCCGCCGCGCATCGCCGCCGCCGGCACGGCCGCCGGTATCGGCGCGGAAGCGATCGCACGCGCCGCGTGTGAGTTGCCTGCCCACCAGACGCTGATGCGCGAGACGGGCGGCATTCACGCGGCCGCCTGGTGCGATCGCGACGGCGCCGTGCTCGACGTGTTCGAGGACGTCGGCCGCCACAACGCGCTCGACAAGCTGATCGGCCGGCTCGCGCGGCGCCGCGCGAACCTGCACGAAGGCTTCGTGTTCCTGTCGAGCCGCGCAAGCTACGAACTGGTACGCAAGGCCGCGCGGGTCGGCATCCCGATGATCGCGACGATCTCGGCGCCGACGTCGCTCGCGATCGACGTCGCCCGCGAAGCCGGTGTGCGGCTGCTCGGCTTCTGCCGCAACGACGGCTTCGTCGAGTACGTGTCGCCCGACGCCGTTCAGCCTGATCAACCGGCGCTTGCTCAAGCGCATCCGGCTCTCTCCTGATGAAACCAGTGACCGATTTCGATACCGCGCAGCAGCATTTCGCCAGCGCATTCGCGCCGCTCGAAGCCACGATCTCCGTCCCGGTCGCGGAAGCCGCCGGCCACGTGCTGGCCGCGCCGCTCATCGCCGTGCTCGACCAGCCGCCGGCCGACCAGAGCGCGATGGACGGCTACGCCGTGCGTCACGCGGATCTCGCGCACGGCGAGCCGCTGCATGTCGCGCAGCGCTGCTATGCGGGCGACACGCCGGCGCCGCTGGCCCTGCGCACGGCCGCACGCATCTTCACCGGCAGCATGATTCCGCCGGGCGCGGACACCGTCGTGATGCAGGAGCACGCACGCGAGCAGGACGGCTGGGTCGCGTTCGACGCGCCGCAGCGCAGCGGCTCGCACATCCGCCGCCGGGGCGAGGAAGTGCGCGCCGGCGACCTGCTCGTGCCGGCCGGCGTGCGGATGGGCGCGATGCATGTCGGCGTGGCCGCCGCGCAAGGGCTCGCGCGCGTCGACGTGCGCCGGGCGTTGCGCGTCGGTATCCTGACGACCGGCGACGAACTCGTCGCGTGCGGGCAGCCCCGCGCGCCGCAACAGATTTACAACAGCAATGCGCCGATGCTCGCCGCGCTGGTCGCGGGAACCGGCGCCGAGGTCGCGATGAGCCTGCATGCGGCCGACACCGCGCCCGCCGTCGATCGCGCGCTGCGCGATCTGCACGCGGGCTGCGACCTCGTGATCTGCGTCGGCGGCGCGTCGGTCGGCGACAAGGATCTGCTGCGCCCCGCGCTGGACGCGCTCGGCGCGTCGTTCATCGTCGCCGGCGTACGCATGAAGCCGGGCAAGCCGGTTGCACTCGCCCGGCTCGACACGCATCCGGTGGTGCTGCTGCCCGGCAATCCGGGCGCAGCGATGACAGCGTTCGCGCTGTTCGTCGCGCCGCTGATCCGTCGCCTGCAGGGGCGCAATGCACGCCTGCCGATCGTGCCGTCGCTGCCGATCGACGTCGATTTCGAACCGGATGCGCAGCGCGAGCGCTTCGTGCGCGTGCACTGCACCGTCGGCCTCGACGGCACACCCGCACTCGATACGCTACGCCAGCAAGGCGCCGGCACGCTGCAGTCGCTCGTGCAGGCAAGCGGCCTTGCCCGGCTGCCGGCCGGGCAGCGCATCGTGTGCGGCGACGCGGTACCGTATTACGAATTCGCGCACTGGCTCGCATGAACGCGACGCCGGACACGCGCCCGATCCGCGCGATTCGCCACACAGGCCGCGCAGGTCGCACCGGCCGCTCGGCGAACTGTATTCCTGCAATTCGGGCGCGATTGTGTCCCTGCCGGAAAAACCCGACGGACTATCCTCACCAAGAGGCTCGTCACGCGCCGTGCGCGTGCGCATCCGCACACGCACGGCCGCCCGGCGATGCCCCACCGCTTACTTCTTGCAGGCCGACGAACCGATCGTGAATGCCATCGTTTCCGCCGCGCCGGCCGCTGCCGCACCTTCCGGCGGCGCATCGCCCGGCGCTTTCCCCCGCACGACCGACACGCTCGGCCGCCCGCTGCGCGACCTGCGCCTGTCCGTGATCGACCAGTGCAATTTCCGCTGCGGCTACTGCATGCCGCGCGAAAGCTTCGGCGCCGACTACGCGTTCATGCCGTCGTCCGAGCGGCTGTCGTTCGCGCAACTGGAAAAGATCGCCCGCGCGTTCACGTCGCTCGGCGTCGAAAAGATCCGCATCACGGGTGGCGAGCCGCTGCTGCGCCGCAACCTCGAAGCGTTGATCGAGCGCCTCGCCGCGCTGACGACCGTCGACGGCAAGCCCGTCGAAATCGCACTGACGACCAACGGCTCGCTGCTGGCCGCGAAGGCGCGCACGCTGCGCGACGCGGGGCTGTCGCGCGTGACCGTCAGCCTCGATGCGCTCGACGACGCGGTGTTCCGCCGGATGAGCGATGCCGACGTGCCCGTGTCGCGCGTGCTGGCCGGCATCGAGGCCGCGCAGGCGGCCGGGCTCGCGCCGGTCAAGGTCAACGCGGTGATCGAGCGTGGCGTGAACGACGACCAGATCCTGCCGCTCGTGCGCCACTTCCGGCAGTGGGGCGTGGCTGTGCGCTTCATCGAATACATGGACGTCGGCGGCGCAAGCTTCTGGTCCGGCGACAAGGTCGTGCCGGCCGCGCAGATGCGCGCTCTGATCGATGCGCACTATCCGCTCGTGCTCGTCGGCGAACCGGCACACGACGCGACCGCGATCCGTTGCGCGCACATCGACGGCGCGGGCGAAGTCGGCTTCATCGCGAGCGTGTCGCATCCGTTCTGCGGCACCTGCTCGCGCGCCCGCGTGTCGGCCGACGGCAAGCTCTATACGTGCCTGTTCGCAACGCAAGGCACCGACCTGCGGCCATGGCTCGACGATGCAGCGTCGACCGCCGAACTCGCCGCCGCGGTGCGCGATCGCTGGGCGCAACGCGACGATCGCTATTCCGAGCGCCGGGCCGCACGGCCGGCCCGCGCGCCGGGCAAGACCTATCCGACCGTGCGCATGTCGCTGGTCGGCGGCTGAGGGGCCGCCGCGCGACACAGAACGCACCGACAACAGGAGAATCGTCATGACGACTTTCACCGAATCCCGTGCCGGGCTGCCGGACGATCCGTTGCACGCCGGCAGCCCCGCTCCCGACGGCCCGACCGAGCCGCACCCCGAGCTGCCACCGGCGATTACCGCTGGCTTCGAAGTACGCGTGCAGTACGCGCCGATCGACGCCGGTGCCGAGCTCGCGCCGATCGTTCGCAATCCGAATGTCGGCGCGGTCGTCAATTTCCTCGGCGTCGTGCGCAACGAAGGTGATGTCGACGATGTCGTCGCGCTCGAGGTCGAGCACTATCCGACGATGACCGAACAGGCCCTGTGGAGCATCGTCGAAGAAGCCAGCGCGCGCTGGCAGCTCGAAGCGATCAAGATCGTGCATCGCGTCGGGCGCATTCCGCTCGGCCAGGCGGTCGTGCTGGTCGTGGTGGCCGCCGCGCATCGCGGGTCCGCGTTCGATGCGTGCGAATTCCTGATGGACTTCCTGAAGACCCATGCACCGTTCTGGAAGAAGGAGATCCGCCACGACGGCGTATCCGGCTGGGTCGAGGCGAAGGCGCACGACGACCAGGCAATGCGCCGCTGGGGCTGAACGTGCGCGCTGCACCCTTTCCGATTCCGCCGATTCCTTTCAAGACATCGCGATGAAACTGACGATCAAATACTTTGCAAGCATTCGCGAACAACTCGATCGCGACGAGGAAATCGTCGAGATCGATGCGCGCGAACTCACCGTCGACGCACTGCGCGACACGCTGGCCGCACGCGACGCGCGCAGCGCGGAAGCGCTGCGGACGGAGCGGCCCGTGCGGGCGGCCGTCAATCTCGAGATGGTGACGGGGGAATTCGTCGTGCGGGAGGACAGCGAGGTGGCGTTTTTCCCGCCGGTGACGGGCGGCTGACATCACGACGAGCCGGAACGAACCCGGCGTGACATCGATCGCCCGTCGCAGTTCGCACGCGTTGGCGTTGCGTATCAGCCGCTCACAGCCGGCATCGCGGCCCGGCTCGACAGATAGTCGACCATCCGCTGTGCCGCCGGTTGCAGCGCATCGAAGCTCCTGAAACAGACGACGAACCGGCGCTTCGCCCACGTATCGACGAGCGGGATCACCTTGATGCCGAACACCGGCCGATACGTATCGGCCACTTCCATCGGCACGACACTGATCCCGAGCCCGGCCGCGACGACGCGAAACGCGGCATCGAACCCCGACACGATCACGCGATACGACACGGTCGTGCCGGCATCGGCGGCCGCGCGCTGCAACAGCGTGTGAACGGCGGTCGTCGGCAGCAGACCGACATGCTCGTAGCCCAGCGTCTGCTCGAAGCTCAGCGACGGCTCGTTCGCGAGCGGATGATCGCGGTGCACGGCCAGCGCCAGCCGGTCCTGCCGATACGGCCGATGCTGCAGGCCCTGAAGATCGACGTTGTCCCAGCACACGCCCACGCTCGCCGCGCCCTCGCGCAACTGCCGCACGAGTTCGGACGACAACCGCTCTTCCACGTCGACCCGGATGTTCTCGTTGGCCGGCTCGCGCATGAACGACGAAATGTCGTCGAGCAAGGCCTCCGCGATCGCCGATGCCGATGCGCAGATGCTGACGCGCCCCTTCAGCCCGCCGCCGAACGCAGCGATATCGCTCGCGATGCGCTCCATCGTGAAGAGCACGCTGCGCGCATGCTCGAGCAGCGCATTGCCCGCGGCCGTCGGCTCGACGCCGCGCCGCGAGCGCGTGAGCAGCGGCACGCCCAGGTCGCTTTCGAGTTGCGCGATGCGCTTGCTGATCGCCGACGGCTCGATATGAACCGCCTCCGCCGCCCGCGCCATATTGCGGTGATCGCACACGGCAACCAGCAGCCGTAGCGTTTTCAGGTCGATGTCGCGCATCTGCCGTCTCCAGGCAATCAAGCATTCAGACATTCCATTTCGGAAACGTAACGGTTCCGAAATACCGCTTTAATGTCCATCAGGAATGTCTAAAGTTAGCACGACGCCGGTGCATCGACACGGGCGAAATCAACGGAGACAAGCGACATGCGGTCGTTCCCCCAGCATGCAGTCATTCGCGAAGTCGGCTTGCGCGACGGGCTGCAAAGCATCCCGCGCATTCTTCCGACGAAATGCAAGATCGAGTGGATCGGCGACGCGTACGCGGCCGGTCAGCGCGAAATCGAGGTCGGATCGTTCGTGCCGGCGCGCCTGCTCCCGCAACTGGCCGATACGGCCGAGCTCGTGTCGTATGCGAAGACGCTGCCCGGCCTGCGCGTGTCGGTGCTGGTGCCGAACCTCAAGGGCGCGGAGCACGCGCTCGACGCGGGTGCCGACCTGATGCTGGTGCCGCTCTCGGCGAGCCGCGCGCATAGCATCGCGAACCTGCGCAAGACCCCCGACGAAGTCGTCGCCGAAGTGGCGCGCATCCGCGCCGCGCGCGATGCGGCGGGCTCGAAAGCGCTGATCGAAGGCGGCATCGGCACCGCATTCGGCTGCACGATCCAGGGCCGCGTCGAACAATCGGCGGTGCTGCGTTACCTGCATGCGTTGCTCGATGCCGGCGCCGACCGCGTGAGCATCGCCGATACGGTCGGCTACGCGGGGCCGGCCGCCGTCGGCGAACTGTTCGGCAAGGCGCGCGCCGCCGCGGGCGAGCGCTTCTGGTGCGGCCACTTTCACGACACCCGCGGCCTCGCGCTCGCGAATGTGTACGCGGCGCTCGAAACGGGCGTCGCCCGCTTCGACGCGACGCTCGCCGGCATCGGCGGCTGTCCGCATGCGCCGGGGGCGAGCGGCAACGCGTCGAGCGAAGACCTCGCGTTCATGCTTGCCGACATGGGAATCGAGACCGGCATCGACATTGCCGCGCTGCTGACGCTGCGCGCGAAGGTCGCGCGCTGGCTGGACGGCGAAACGCTGCACGGCGCGCTGTGGCGCGCGGGCCTGCCGGCCACCCACACCACCGCGGCCACCACCATCGCCTGAACCCATCATGAACCACGACACCCGACTTCCACTCGACGGCATTCGCGTCGTCGAATTCACGCACATGGTCATGGGGCCGACGTGCGGGATGATCCTCGCCGATCTCGGCGCCGAAGTGATCAAGGTCGAGCCGCCCGGTGGCGACAAGACGCGCAACCTGCCCGGCCTCGGCATCGGCTTCTTCCGTTCCTTCAACCGCAACAAGAAGAGCGTCGTGCTCGATCTCCATACGCCCGAGGGCAAGGAGGCCGCGGTCGAACTGATCGGCACCTGCGACGTGATGCTCGAGAATTTCCGCCCGGGCCTGATGGCGACGCTCGGCCTCGACTATGACACGCTGTCGGCCCGCTACCCGGCGCTCGTCTACGTGACGCACAAGGGTTTCCTGCCCGGCCCGTACGACCGGCGCCTCGCGCTCGACGAAGTCGTGCAGATGATGGGCGGGTTGTCGTACATGACGGGGCCGGTCGGCCGACCGCTGCGCGCCGGCACGTCGGTCAACGACATCATGGGCGGCATGTTCGGCGCGATCGGCGTACTCGCCGCGCTGCGCGAACGCGAACGCACCGGGCGCGGGCAGGAAGTACAGAGCGCGCTGTTCGAGAACTGCGTGTTCCTGTGCGCGCAGCACATGCAGCAATACGCGATGACACACGAACCGCCGCCGCCGATGCCTGCGCGCGTGTCGGCGTGGAGCGTCTACGACGTGTTCGCGCTCGCGGACGGCGAACAGTTGTTCATCGGTGCCGTGAGCGACCGGCAGTTCGTCACGCTGTGCGACGTGCTCGCCTGCCCCGGGCTCGCCGCCGAACCCGATTTCGCCACCAACGCGCAGCGGGTCGCCGTGCGGCCGCGGTTGCTCGAACGGCTCGGTGCGATCCTCAAGGACCATCGCGCCGCCGACCTGTCGCCGAAACTCGAAGCGGCCGGCATTCCATATGCGCCGATCGTCCGTCCCGAGCAACTGCTCGACGATCCGCACCTGAAAGCGAGCGGCGGACTGGTGCCGATGCAGACCGACGACGGCGACACGACCGATGTCGTGCTGCTGCCGATCACGATGGGCGGACGACGGCCCGGCGTGCGTCAGGCGCTCGCGCGCGTCGGCGAGCACACGCAGGAAGTGCTGGCACGGCTGAAACGCCGCGCGGTTGCATGAGCGATAGCCGATGCCGGCGCGGCGACGGCCAGCCGGCGTCGGTGCCGGCCCGGTCGCGCAACGGGCCGCAGGCCGCGGGGATTCCGGCGCGCCGTCCACGTCGCGTGCGCCTATAACCGTTATCAAGGCAGGCAGCTCGGAGAAGCATGCCGCCGGTCAGAAGATCAGGAGACAACCCATGCATCAGACCGTCACCGCGGGCGGCACCCCGCTCGATACGCCGCAGGTACGCACCGGCATCCGCACCGGCACGGACATCTCCGCGCGCATGGACCGGCTGCCGGTCACCCGGCACCAGTGGATGCTCGTGCTGCTGATTTCCCTCGGCGGCTTCTTCGAAGTCTACGACCTGATCTTCACCGGCTATATCGCACCGGGCATGGCCAGGAGCGGCCTGCTGCAGACCACCACGCAGGCATTCTTCGGCTTCACCGGCATCGCCGCCTTCATTGCGGCGACCTTCGCGGGGCTGTTCGTCGGCACGTTCGGCTTCGGCTGGATGCCGGACCGCTACGGACGCCGCGCCGTCTTCACGTACTCGCTGCTGTGGTACTCGATCGGCTCGGCCATCATGGCGTTCCAGACGACGCCCGAAGGCGTGCTGTTGTGGCGCTTCATCACCGGCATCGGCGTCGGGCTGGAGATCGTCACGATCGATACCTACGTGACCGAACTCGTCCCGCAGCAGATGCGCGGCCGCGCGATTGCGTTCAACCAGGTGGTGATGTTCGCCGCCGCGCCGGTCGCCGCGATCCTGTCGTGGTGGCTCGTGCCCGCGACCGTGTTCGGTCTCGACGGCTGGCGCATCGTGGTGCTGGCCGGCTCGGCCGGCGCCGTGATCGTCTGGTTCATCCGCCGTGCGGTGCCCGAAAGCCCGCGGTGGCTGGCCGCGCGCGGCGACGCCGAGCGAAGCGAGCAGATCGTGAGCCGGATGGAAGCGATCGCCGAGCGCGAGTCAGGCATGCCGCTGCCGCCGCCCGCACCGGCGAGCGAGGCACCCGAAGTACCCCGCGCGGCATTCGCGGCATTGTGGCGCGCACCCTATCGCACCCGCCTGCTGATGCTCGTCGCGTTCAACTTCTGCCAGGCCATCGGCTACTACGGATTCGCGAACTGGGTGCCGACACTGTTGATCGGCCAGGGCATCACCGTCACGAAGAGCCTGCTGTACGCGTTCGTCATCGCGTTCGCGATGCCGGCCGGGCCGCTGCTCGCGATGCGCTATGCGGACCGCATCCAGCGCAAGCACCTGATCGTCGGCGGTGCGCTGGCCGTGATCGTCTGCGGGCTCGCGTTCGCGCAGGTCAAGACCGTCGTGCCGCTCATCGTGCTCGGCGTGCTGATCAGCCTCGCCGGGCAGACGATCTCCGTCGCGTATCACGCGTATCAGTGCGAGCTGTTCCCGACCGAGGTGCGCTCCCGCGCGAGCGGCATCGCGTATTCGGCCAGCCGCGCCGGCGCGATGATGTCGGGCTTCATCATCGCTGCGCTGCTGAAGGACTTCGGCGTGCCCGGCGTGTTCACCGGGATCACCGTGTTCATGCTCGTCGTGGTCGTCGTCATCGGCGCGTTCGGCCCAAGGACCAATGGCGTGCGGCTCGAGGAGCTCAATCGCTGACGCCTGGAACCATCCGGGTTACGCCGATCGGCGCCAGGCAGGCACGCCCCCGTCTACCGCATGCACGCCGAGGCCAGCTTCCCGACCGTGATCACCGCCTGCTCGATCTCCGGCGACCACGGGCTGCTGTAGTTCAGCCGGATGAAGTTCCGGTAGCTGTCCGTGATCGAGAACATGTAGCCGGGCCCGATCGTGATTCCCTGCTCCAGCGCGAGCTGGTACAACCGCATCGCATCGACCTGCGCGGGCAGCTCGACCCACAGCACGTACCCGCCCGCCGGGCTCGAGATGCGCGTGCCCTCCGGAAAGAACCGCGACACCATCGCGCGCATCAGGTTCGCCTGCTGCGCATACGCCTTGCGCAGACGTCGCAGGTGATGCTCGTAGCCGTCGCGTTCGAGAAACTCCGCGATCGCGAGCTGCGGCAACGACGGCGTCGCGAGCGTGTTCAGGAATTTCAGCTTCTCGACCTGGTCGCGATAACGGCCCGGCAGCGCCCAGCCGATCCGGTACGCAGCCGTCAGGCTCTTCGAGAACGACGAGCAATGCAGCACGATCCCGCTTCGGTCGTAGGACTTCAGCGAACTCGGATGCGCGTCGCCGAAATACAGCTCGTTGTACACGCCGTTCTCGATCAGCGGCATCCCGGCCTTCGTCGCGAACTCGACCAGTTCGCGCTTGCGCTCGTCGGGCATCTGGAAGCCGAGCGGGTTCTGGAAGTTCGGCATCACCATGCACGCGGCGATCGGCTGCGACTTCGCGATCGCGGCCAGCGCCGCGATGTCGATCCCGTATTCCGGATGCGTCGCCACCTCGATCGCCTTCATCCCCATCCGCTCAATCGCATGCAGCATCGCGTAGAACGTCGGCGACTCCACCGCAATCGTGTCGCCCGGCTTCGCAACGGCCTGCAGGCACAGGTTGATCGCCTCCGTCGCGCCGACCGTCACGATGATCTCGTTCGGGTCCACCGACATCCCGTTTTCCAGGTAGCGACGCGCAATCTGCCGGATCAGCCGTGGATGGCCGGGTGGCAGCCCGTCCGTCACGCCCCACAGCGACTTGTCGCGGCCGGCCGCATACGCGTAGCGGTTCAGCTTTTCGAACGGGAACAGGCTCGGGTCCGGGTACGGTGAGCCGAGCGGCACCGCGTCGTCGGTACCGATCGAGCGCAGCGTCGACAACACGAGCCGGCTCACGTCGACCGACGACGAGATCGCGATCGGCTTCGACGGCCGCAACTCGCGCACCGGCGCATGGCTGTCGTCGCGCCGCAGGTTCACGAAATAGCCGGACTGCGGGCGGCTTTCGAGCAGCCCGCGGCTTTCCAGCAGCAGATACGCGTGCAGCACGGTCGTGATGCTGATCCGGTGCTGCTGGCTCGCCTGCCGCACCGACGGAATCCGGTCGCCGTGCCGGTACACGCCCTGGCGGATCAGGCGCTCGATGTCGTCCGCGAGTTTTTCATAGAGTTTCATCGCGCGCCTCCCGCCGGCATGCGCAGCCGCTCCGCCCTGCCGTGTGCGCCCGACACGCACGTGTTTCGCCCGCCGACCGGGCCGTCGTGATTCCTGATCCTTCCCTCCGGTTTTGCCTTTTCCATCGCACTGGCTCTCTCTTGAAGATGCGCCGACAGGGTTCCGGTACGACTGGATCTGCGGCACTGTGCACTTGATGATGGAATCTTAAGAGCAGAACAGTTGGCGACGAGTACACACATCGATCACGCGAACAAGAGTACAGTTCGGCGCGAATCGCCCGGCGTGCGAAAACTGTATGTCTTATGAATGGGTCGCAGCCTCGGCAAGCCGCGCGCAGCGGCGCCGGGCGGAGGTTCGTGACTTTACGGAACGGCAGGACAGCGGTGACGAACGCACGGGGTGGCCGGGACACGTTGCCGGGCAAATCGGGAATGAAAACAGTGCGATCTCACGGTTTTTCATACAATTCCGCCCGTCAGCCGCCCAAAACTCGTCGATCGCACGGTTTCTTCTTGAATTTCGCCGTCGGGATGTAACACAGCGACGTTCGGCGGCGAGATGCACCTGCTGCGCGCGATCCGCCATATCGTCATCCACGAGATGGTCGAGCGGCTGCGGCTGCGCTGACACCACTGACGCCGATCCGATCCCGCCACGCGAGAGCCGCCCAACATCATGACCGAATCCGTCCACCCGCCTGTCGTCGCCCAGCTCGTCGCACGGTTGACCGACACCGCCGACCACCCGCGCTTCACCGGCGCGCCGCTCGACCTGTCGACGCTCGACGCACACGGGCTCGGCGCGGTGTGGCCCGCGCTGCGCCGCACCGAGGAACTCGTCGCGCAGCACGACTACACCCGCGACGATCCGCGCGCCACATTCGCACGCTGGCTGCGCGCACAGATCGACGCGCTCGATCTCGCGCCGCTCGTCGATGCCGAGGCCGCGCTCGAACTGTTCCGCGACATTCCGGCCGGCGCGTGGCGGCGCGCGTTACAGGAACTGTCGTGTCTCGATGCGCTGCCCGCGCCCGCGCTGCAGGCCGAACTCTCGCGCATCCTCGACGAACCGCAGAACGACGGCCTGCAAAAACTCTCCGTGTATGGAAAATATGCGCTCCACTCGTTCGCCGGCCAGCGCGACATCACGGCCTTGCGCGACGCGTATGCGCAGTTGAATGCCGATTCACCGGCGCGCGTGCGCGAGCTCGACGTGCTGCCCGAACTCGGGCCGGCCGCGCTGCTCGCGCTGGCCGCGACGAACGACGGTTATTTCGCGCCGAAGCGGCTGTGGTTCGATGCCGACGATCCGGCCGCCACGCTCGCGGAGGAACCCGCTTACGTCGACTTCGCGCGCGATACGCTGACCGAAGCCGCGCGGCACGTCGCCGCGATTCACGCGGGTGACGTCCCCTATCAGGCCGATCGCGCGTTTACGACCGACGACGCGCAGGTCGTCGCGCGCGCGGCGCGCGTCGCGGCCTATCGCGACGCGCCGTGGCTCCCCCCGCTGATCGGGCCGCTGCTGACCGGTGTGTGTGTCGCGCCGACCGCCGCGAAAACCGCGCCGTCGCAATCGCTTGCGATCGCGCTCGGCCATGCGGTCGAGACGATCCCGACACCCGAGAGCCTGCGTGCGCTGCGCGATGCGCTGGCCACCGTGCGTCACGCGGGCGTGCAGAAGAAGCTCGCGCGCAACCTGAAGCCTGCCGAACGCGCGCTCGGCGAACGGCCGCACACCGCGCTTCGCATGACGCTCGACGCGAAGCCCGACAAGAAGCAGCTCACGATGCTCGCCACCTGCATGGAAGCGGGTTTCTGGCAGTCGATGACGCTGGGCCATGCCGAATGGCGCGAGCGCCTCGTCGATGCGCCGGCCGGCGCCGCGTTCTCGACCCGCATGATCTGGCAGGCACGCGCGCGCGACGGCGCGACGGTCTCGTTCATGCCCGACATCGCGAAAGGCAAGATCGTGCTGCGCGATGCCGCCGGCGCGGCGTGCGAACTCGACGCCGACAGCGAGATCCGGCTCTGGCATCCGCTGCTGGCCGATGCGGACGAGCGGCTCGCGTGGCAGCGCGCGATCGTCGGCCGTGCGATCCGGCAACCCATTCGGCAGGCATTCCGCGAGTTCTACGTGCCGGCCGACGAAGACGCCGCGACCAGTGATTCCGCGATGTTCGAAGGTCATGTCCTCGCGAGCCGCCCGCTGCTCGGCGTCGCGCGCCGCGAAGGCTGGTCGATCCGCGCGTACGACGACGGTCTCGCACGCGAGTTCGGCGACGTGCGCGCGACCTTCAACGTCGCCGCGCGGCTCTTTCCCGGCACGAACGGCCAGGGCACGTCGGGCCGGCTGCACGTCGAACGCAGGCTCGAGCGGCGCTGGATGGCCGCGCCGATCGGCGAAATCGATCCCGTCGTGTTCTCGGAGGTGGCGCGCGCGGTCGACCTGCTCGTCAGCGTCGCCGCATTCGCGCTCGACGATGACGCGACGCGCGCGGCCGA